>NZ_DAMDHB010000051.1:0-18451 GCF_032102465.1 Haematobacter sp.
ATGACTCGCCGCTTCCGCCGCCGTACCAATAATTTCCGATAAGAGACACTTATCGAATAAAATTACCCAGATTGCGGACGATCCCACTTCCGCGCGGAGCCAATGGCCTGTTAAAAGCCTTTCCCGGCTGCCTTTTTGAAGAAAGGCAGCGCCCCGCTCCCGAAGGTGACGGGACCATCAACCACTCCGGCCCCGAAACGCGGGAAAGCCATCTGCCCGTCCGTGAGAAACTCCACCCATGGGAGCGGAGCATAAGGGAGGGTCTTCAGAGCTTGGCGAGGAACGCTGATACGCGGGCCAGTCCCTCCTTGAGGATTGCCGGGTTATTGGCGTAGCCGATGCGCACATATCCCTCCATTCCGAGAGCGGAACCGGGAGTGAACATCACGCCCGTTTCCTTCAGCAAGGCCACGCAGAATTCCCGCGATGTCATGGGAAGATCAACCTTCACGAAGGCAGTGGTGCCGGAGCGCGGGCGGATCCAGGAAAGCTTCGGCTCCCCCGCGATCCACTCGGCCAACAGCGCCAGATTGCCCCGCGTGATCGCCTGAGATCGGGCGAGCACCCTGTCCCGCGCTTCCAGCGCCAGGGTGGCGAAGTGATCGTCCAGCATGCCGACGCTGATCGTGTCGTAGTCGCGCTGGATCATCACCGCCTCGATCACCTCGCGCGGGGCGGCGACCCAGCCCAGACGCAGCCCGGCGAGGCTGTAGGCCTTGGACATGCCCGCCGTTGAGATGCCCTTCTCATAGATGTCGGCCATGGAGGCGGTCATGCCGGAACCCTCCTGATCCGTGCCGCGATACACCTCGTCGCAGAGCACCCAGGCCCCCGCTCCGCGCGCGATCTCCGCGATCTCCTCGAGCATCCCGCGGTCGATGAGCGCCCCCGTCGGGTTGTTGGGATTGGTGAGCGCGATCAGCTTCGTGCCGGGCACCGCAAGTTCACGCAGCCGCACGAGATCGGGCAGCCATCCCCCTTCCGGCGTCAACTGCAGCAGATGGACA
Organism: Haematobacter sp.; assembly: GCF_032102465.1. Classification (NCBI taxonomy): domain Bacteria; kingdom Pseudomonadati; phylum Pseudomonadota; class Alphaproteobacteria; order Rhodobacterales; family Paracoccaceae; genus Haematobacter; species Haematobacter sp. The sequence goes on from NZ_DAMDHB010000051.1 coordinate 1,008, forward strand.
TCCGCGCCGATGCTCTCCGGGATGGAATGGTGCTGCTGATAGGTAGGTACGATGGAAATCACCCGGTCGCCGCGTTCGACGAGGGCCCGATGGACCAGCATGTTCGCGCCGATCGTGCCATGGGTAACGATCACATTCTCCGGCGTCTGCCGGGCATAGAGCGCGGCAATGGCCTTGCGCAGCCGCTCCGAGCCTTCGATGGCGCCATAGGTCATCTTCATCGGCAGCAGGGCCGAAAGGTCGTCGTTCCGGCCCGCGAGGTCCAGAAGTTCCGCGATGGTCAGGCTCTCGACACAGGTCTCCGCGAGGTTCAGCTCGCACTGCGTCTCCCATTCGTTCATCCAGATCTCGACGCCGAAGGGTTCGATCTTCATTGCTTCTCTCCTTCAGTTGCGGCCCGGAACAGGGCCTCGGCCATGGCGATGTCCTCAAGGCCCAGGCCCACAGACCGGAAATAGGTCCGACCCGTCCCGGAAGGAAGCGGTGCCCGACCGGTCATCAGCTCCGCCAGATCGCCCCGGACGGCATCCGCCGACCAGCCGTGATCGCGGGCGGCAAGACGCATCTCTCCCGCCGTAGCCGGGGTGGTGGCGCGATAGTCGCAATAGACTTCCGCCTCGGTCAGAAAGGCCGGAGGCACCTCATGCGCATCGGGCGCATTTGTGCTGATCGAGGTGACGAGCACCCCGGGCGCGCAGAGGGCCGGGTCGATGACCGGCGTGCCGGAGGAGGTACAGAGCATCACCACATCCGCGTCGTGCACGGCCTCCGCCGCATTGGCGGCAAGCGTGACACCCGCGTCGCGCCAGTGCGCGGCCCGCGGTCCGTCACCCCCCAGCCCTGGAGAGAAGACGCGGACATCCGTCCAGGCCCGCAGCGGGGCGACATGCCGCCAATGCGCCAGCGCAACCGCGCCGGAACCGATGATGGCAAGCCGCGCGGCGTCCGCCGGGGCCAGCAGGTCAACGGCCAGAGCCGTCGTGCCGGCCGTCCGCTCCTGCGTCAGCCGGCTCGCGTCGCACAGGAGGAGCGGCTCGCCCGTCTGCATCGACATGAGCAGGGTCCAGGCGGTGATGAGCGGTCCGCCTTCCCGCGGCAGATAGGGGGAGAGCTTGGCACCGAACGTCTCCGGCATCGCGCCGAGGTAGGTGATGAAATCCCCCCCACCCTGCGGAAAGAGGGTCAGCGTCTGCGAGGGCTGGACAGCGGCCCCCTCCCCCAGCCGGGAAAAGAGGGCGCGCATCTCGGCGAGCGTGTCGATCCGGGAAAGAAGCCGCACCACGGCGGCGGCGTCGAGAACGAGGGTCATGGGCAGTTCCTTAAGGTCAGGCCGCTCCGGCTCACGCCGCGAGCGCCGCGATGGCGGCGCGGTGCAGATCGGGGGTGGCCGTGGCAAGACAGCGGTGGCCGGAAGAGATGGTGAGCGGCGCCCCCTCCCAGTCCGTGATCACGCCGCCCGCGCCCTCCACCACCGGCACCAAAGCGCAATAGTCGAACGGATCCAGCCCGGCGTCCAGCGCGATGTCCAGCCCGCCATCGGCTATCCGGGCGTAGGACATGGCGCTGCCGCCATAGACGCAGCCGCCCACGCGGGAGCGCAGATTGGAGAAGCGGTCCATCTCGTCGCTGTCCAGCGCTTCGGGATTGCCATTGGAGATGAACGCCCCCGCGAGGCCGGCACAGTCGCGCGACCGGATCGGGCGCCCGTTCCGGGTAGAAGGAAGGCCGGTCGCCCCCTCCCACCGCTCGCCCGTCACGGGGTTGTCGATGATGCCGAGAACGGGCGCGCCGCGATGGGCAAGCCCGATCAGCGTGCCGAAGACCGCGAACCCGGCGACGAATGCCTTGGTGCCATCTATCGGGTCGATGACCCAGACCCATTCGCGGTCCAGCCCGACATTCCCGAACTCCTCGCCCAGAATGCCATGCTCGGGATAGGCCTCGGAGATCATGGCGCGCAGATGCCGTTCGATCCTCTCATCCGTCTCCGTCACCGGGCTCATGTCCGACTTCAGCACATAGCTGCGCGCCGCCTCCGCCGCCGGGGCAAGAATGGCGCGGGCCGTATCGGCCAGCCGCCCGGCAAACCCCAGAAGGGCGGTGAGATCGTGGGTCATGTATCGTCCTTTCATGCGGCCCCGCGCGCGAGCCGCGTTTCCAGCGCCCGAAGCCCGCGCGTCAGCGTCCAGGCGATGAGCAGGTAGATGGCCGCCGCAGTGAGAAAGACCTCATAGGGCGCATAGGTGCGCGCGACGATCTGGCTCGCGCGGCCGGTCAGTTCGAGAATGGTGATGGTCGAGGCGATGGAGGTGGCCTTCATCATGCTGACCACTTCGTTGGAATAGGCGGGGAGCGCCACCCGCAGCGCCTGCGGCAGGATGACGAGCCGATAGACCTTCCAGCGCGAGAGGCCGATCGCCTCCCCCGCCTCCACCTGCCCCCGCGGCACGGTGGCCAGCGCGCCGCGGATGATGTTCGCCGTATAGCCCGCGGTATGCAGGGCGAGCGTCGCCACGGCACAGAACCACGCCTGCCGGAGCAAAGGCCAAAGGACGCTCTGCCGCACCTCGGGGAACTGGGCCAGCCCGTAATAGACAAGGAATATCTGCACAAGCAGCGGGGTGCCGCGGAAGAAGGCGATATAGCCTTCCGCCGGCCAGCGCAGCCAGCGCCGGTCCGACCGTGCCGCCAGTCCCAGCGGTACGGCCAGAAGTCCGCCGAACACCAGCGCCAGCGCAAGAAGCTGAAGCGTCACCCCGGAGGCTGCGAGGAGGCTGGGCAGGCTTTCAAGCATCAGCGCCCAGTTCATGCCGCACCCCGCGGACGTTCGCTGTCCACACGCCGCTCCAGACGCCGGATCAACAGGTTGGAGCCGGTCGTCAGCGCGAGATAGATCAGCGCCGCCGCCATGTAGAAATCGAAGGGAGAGCGGGTGACGGATGTACCCATCTTCGCATAGCCCATCAGGTCATGAAGTCCGACGACGGAAACGAGCGAGGTATCCTTCACCAGCGAAATCCAGTGATTGCCCAGCCCCGGCAGGGCAAACCGCGCCATCTGCGGCAGGCGCACGAGCCGGAAGACGGCGAACGGGCGCAGGCCGATGGCCTGTGCCGCCTCCACCTGCCCCTTCGGCACCGTCTGCCAAGCGCCGCGGATGATTTCCGCCGCATAGCCGCCAAACACGAGGCTGAGCGCCAGCGTTCCGGCGGCAAAGGGCGGGATCTCCAGATAGGTCCGCTCCCCCATCCAGACCGTCGCGGCGCGCGTAAGCGCGGTGGTGGAGCCAAAATAGACGATGAGGATGATGAGCAGTTCGGGCGTGCCCCGCATGACGAGGCTGAACCCCCGTCCGGCAGCCCGGAGCGGCGCGCGGCGGGAAAGCTGCGCCCCTGCCCCGGCCATCCCCCAGACAAGCCCGAGCGCGAGCGCGGCCAGCGCCACGGCGAGCGTGGTCAACGCTCCCCACGCCAGATCATCCCACCAGCCGGTCAGCGCCTCCACCGGTTACTGCCCGTCAGGACGGACGCGGAAATCCCAGTATTTTCCGCTCATCGCATCAAAGCTGCCGTCGGCGAAACTGGCGGTCAGCGCATTGTTCACCGCCTCGGTAAGCGCGGCATCCTCCTTGCGCAGACCAAGGCCGATCCCCGGTCCGAAATAGGAGACATCGTTGATCTCCGGCCCCACGAAGGCAAAGCCCTTTCCCTCGGGTTTCGACAGGAAGTCGTTGTCGAGCTTGATCGGCCCGGCGAACACTAGATCGAGGCGCCCCGCCTCAAGATCGAGGATCATGTCGTTGACCTTGTCGTATTCCACGACCGAGACGGAGGGATACTTCTCCGTCATGAATTTCGCATAGGTCGAGGCGCGCTGGATGCCCACCGTCAGCCCGTCGAGCCCCTCCGGGTCGATGCTGCCGTCTGCGTTCAGCGGATGGGCCTTCAAAGCCTCCTGACCCGCGAAACGGGCGGAGGAGGAACGGTAGGGCCGGGAGAAGTCGATGCTCTTCTGGCGTTCCTCCGTGATCGACATGGAGGCGGAGATCACGTCGAACTTGCCCGCCAGCAGCGCCGGGATCATCCCGTCCCAGTCCTGGCACAGAACAAGGGCTTCGCGGCCGATGCGGTCAGCCACCAGCTTGGCCACATCGACATCGAACCCTTTGATCTGGCCATCGCTGTCCTGATAGCCAAAGGGGGGATAGGTGCAGTCCACCCCGATACGCAGCGGAGAGGCAGCCTCTGCGGCGGAAACCATCGTGCCGAGGGCGAGGGCGAGAAGCGGCAGGCGGATCATGAGACCTCCGTGGGTCAGTGTTTCAACACACTGCCGAGAAAAGCCCGGCAGCGATCGGATTGAGGGGCGTCGAAAATCCGGGCGGGCGGACCTTCCTCTTCGATCCGGCCCTGATGCAGGAACAAAACCCTGTCGGATATCTCGCGCGCGAAACCCATCTCGTGCGTGACAAGAACCATCGTGCGGCCCTCCACCGCCAGCGAGCGCATCACAGCCAGCACCTCGCCTACCAGTTCGGGATCGAGGGCGGAGGTCGGCTCATCGAGCAGCAGAAGCTCCGGCTCCATGGCGAGCGCGCGGGCGATGGCCACCCGCTGTTGCTGTCCGCCGGAGAGCTGCGACGGATAATAGCCGGCGCGATCCGAAAGGCCGACGCGGCGCAGGTAGTGTTCCGCGCGCTCCCGTGCCTCTTTCCTTGACAGGCCGAGTACATGCACCGGCCCGGTCATGACATTCTCGACCGCCGTCATATGCGTCCAGAGGTTGAAGGACTGGAAGATCATTCCCATCCGCGCGCGGAGCGTGGCGAGCGCCGCGGGGCCGGGACGTATCCCCTCCCCCAACACCTCCTGCCCTGCGAAGGAGATCCCGCCCTCGTCCGGCATCTCAAGCAGATTCAGGCAGCGCAGAAAGGTGGATTTGCCGGAGCCGCTTGCCCCGATCATCGTGATGACCTCATGGCGATGCGCGCTCAGCCCTACGCCGTTCAGCACGGGTGTTCCGCCAAAGGACTTGCGGATCCGGTGCGCGAGCAGAAGCGGCTGGTCGTGTCTCTCGCTGCTCATGTGATCGTCTCCGAACGGGTTTGGGTCGGGTCAGGATGGATCCGTGAGTGCACCGTGAAAAGGTCCAATCCCGCTCTACTTATGGAGCCAATTCTACGAGGTGGTTTCCAGTTCGCCCAGACTTTCGGCAATTCTCGACACCAGCATCTCCATGGAACGGGGGGGTGTATTGCCGAAGCCCAGCACAAGGCCGCGCAGGTCGCGCCGCAGCAGCGCGTAGGAGGACAGCGCGGGCGCGTCGATCCAGCGCCGTCGCAGCAGAAGCGACAGACGGGCATCGTCGAGCGGCAGTCGCGCCCTCAATGTCATGTGAAGCCCCGCCTGCACGGCGGGTATCTCGAACACGGTGCGAAGCCGCCGGTCGAGAGCGGCGGCCAGCGCCTCCGCCCGCTCCCGGTAAATGCTGCGCATCTGCCGCAGATGAGCCGCAAGCCCGCCGCTCGCCATGAAATCCGCCACGATCCGCTGATGCGCGCCCGGCGCGGCCAGGGACAGGATGTCGTTCATGCCCGAGAACGCCGGAATAAGCCGTTCCGGCACAACCAGATAGGCGAGCTTCAGGCCCGGCGCCAACACCCGGTTGAGGCTCGAAACATGGATGATCTGTCCGGCGGCCGGCCCGGCCGCGAGGGGCGGAAGCGGTGTCCCCTCCCACCGGTGTTCGGAGTTGAAGTCATCCTCCACCAGCCAGACGCGGCGCTCCAGCGCCCACCGGCAGAGGGCATTGCGGCGCGCGGGCGTCATGTCACAGCCATAAGGATACTGCGCGACGGGGGAGACTATGGCGAGCCGGGCCTCCATCGCCGCAGGCGAGAACCGTGTGACATCGAGCCCCTGTCCATCCACCGGTTCCGGGCAGGGCCGCAAGCCGGTTGCCGTGAGCATTGCGGCCGCCGTGGCGTAACCCGGATCCTCGATCACCACGCCGTCCCCCACATCGCAAAGCACATGCGCGATGAGCATGAAGGCCTGCAGGCTTGACCCGACGACGATCACCTGCTCAGGCTGACAGTCGAGACCGCGGGCCTGCGAGAGGTAGCGCACGAGTTCCGCCCGCAACTCCTCATCTTCATTGCCATACCCCAGATCGCGCCGGGCCGCCCCTCGCCAGTAGCTTCGCGCGATACGGGCGAAAGCCTCCCGTGGGTAAAGGTCCAGTGCAGGAACGCCGGGCGAGAGGGCAAACTGGCCGCTGCGCTGCCAAGCGGGGTTGAGGTCGAGCGCGGCGGCGGCGCGCCGGGCCAGTGTCGGCTCCTCCGCGGCCCAGTTTCGCGGGGCCGGTGACTGGGGCAGATTGTCCTCCGGCAGCCGATGCTCCACATATGTCCCCGCCCCTGTCCGCGTTGCGAGATAGCCCTCCGCAACCAGTTGCGCATAAGCGGCCGTCACCGTGTTCCGCGAAAGGCCCAGATCCTTGGCGAGTATGCGGCTCGCCGGCAGGCGCTCCCCCCGCGCGAGCCGCCCGGCCTGCATGAGCCGCCGGAGTTCGGCCGCCAGCCCCTCCGTGAGCGATGCGGCGCCAAGTTCCTTTTCCCGCCGCATCTGCTGCGGCCGTATCAGGCTGGGCAGGCGGGACGTGGCTCCGGCCTGCCGGCTACCCATGGTCGGCGGCGCCTTCCGTTGATCGTGGATTGGCGGGATTCCTTTCCGAAACGACTGAGTGGCGCCTTCCGGAGCTTCGCATATATGCCGGAGAGATGGTTCGGGTCACGTGCCGGTATTCCACAGGAAAGGTTGAAGGATGAGTCATGGAGCCTGATGGTCGCTATTGGGCGCTACCCGCACCGTTGTCAGAGTCGGCACGCCCTCACTCCGCGAGGGTCAAAACCAAGCTGCCAACGGGCGAGCTATCAGATCACTGTGCAATACAGGGCGGCACCGCGCCAAGGGAGGATTTCGGACCGGCGAAGTCAGACACGTTGCCTCCCTCCAAGGGTGATCGTGAGGAGTTCGGCAAGCCGCCCGCCCGATCCTGAGCTGTCGCGGCTCGGTCGGAGCAGCGCCGATCCCTGCGGCGAACGCCCGAAGATACGCGCGGGCGGGGCTGGAGCTTCGGTGAGCACCTTGGGGGACCCCGGTCGTGATGCTGCATTCGTGGCACAGGAAAGTTTCAATGCAGCCCGTGATCCACGACGGCCCCGGACGGGTAGTGGCCCGGCCCTCTGCCCAGCACGTCCGACCGCAGCCCCGAGTAGTATCAATCACAACCAATCGCTGGGAAAGCCGGCCCTAGCCTTCAGTCCCGGGGGCAAGGACCGTGATCGTTGCGGTGCTGCCGGACACGAGCTGCAATTCGTCAGCCGGTGTATCGAACGTGATGCGCACCGGCACCCGCTGGGCCAGCCTCACCCATGTGAAGGTCGGCGTGACATTGGCCAGGTTGCCCACCCCGTCGCTGCGCTCGCGATCCTCGATGCCGGCGGCGATGCTGGTGACATGGCCGTAGAGCGGGCCGGACGCGCCCATGATGTCGATCCGGGCGCGATCGCCGGGATGAATGCGGGCAAGCTTGGTTTCTTCGAAATATCCCGCCGCGTAGAAGGAATCTGAATCGACCAGCACCGCGACCGGCATGGCCGAGGTCGCATAGTTGCCCGGCTGGAGCGAGAAGTTCGTGATCTTGCCGTTGACAGGCGCCCTCACGCTCGACCGTTCAAGGTTCAGCGCAGCCTGATCGCGGCTTGCGACCGCCGCGTCATAAGCGGCCTGTGCCTTCAGGAAACCGGCCCGCAACTCATCATGGCGGCTCAGGCTGATCACCTTGCTGCCGAGCAGCCGGTCGTTCCGCTCAAGCTCGCTCCGCGAGAATTCCAAGGCCGCGAGGCTGCCCTCTACTTGCGCCTCGGCCTGCTTCAGCGCGATCCTGAACCGCTCGGGATCGACGCGCAGCAGCACGTCGCCCTCGCGGACCTCCTGATTGTCACGAACCAGCACCTCGCTGACCAGCCCCGAGACATCGGGCGCGATCCGCACGACATCGGCGCGAATGCGTCCGTCCCGCGTCCACGGCGCCAGCATGTAATAGGACCAGAGCTGCTGGCCCACCACGGCGGCGCAGGCCACCATAGCGAGGGTCAGCAGGACACGGCCGGACAGGACCGGAGGAAGTTTCATCGTCTCATCCTTTGGCGAGATGGACCAGAAGGCCCAGAATCAGGATATAAAGCGCCAGATCGAACAGGGGCCGGTGCCAGACGTGGCGGTAGATGCCCACGCGCGCGATCAGGCGGCTTGCCAGCCGGTTCAGCACATAGGCCACGATCGCCAGCAGGAGCAGCGAAGGCACGAATACGCCGTAGATATCGATCTGGCCGTTCATGCCACGCGCTCCATTGCGGTCAGGGACAGCGGCGGGGGCGCGGGGCGGGTCTCCGGCGACAGGCACAGGCGCAGCGCGGCGAGCACTTGCGCCTCCTCCCGCGCCCGGTCGGCCCGGGCGGCGGCGAGGCATTCGTCCAGCAGCGCGAGCACAGCCGGGTCGATGCTCTCATGAACCAAGGCGCGCTGCCGGTAGAATCCGGCGACCTCATCGATCAGACGGGCCAGACGGGCACGGTCGGATGGCGTCCGCGCGGGCATCTGCTGCCGGAGCTCGGACAGGTTCACGCCCGCGCGCAGGTCACGCAGAAGATCGCCCAGCAGCAGAGGGGAATCCGCGGGCAACGCGGCGATCCTGCTGGCCATCTGGCCCATGACGTCGATCAGCCGCGACGACAGGCGCAGCCCGTGGGTGGCCGGGCGCCACGCCGTGGCGGCCACCTCGCGCCAGCCCGCGCGCAGCAGCCGGAACGCACTGGTTTCCGCCCCCACCGCGCGCACCAGCCCGCAGACCGTGATGGCCGTGATGACACCCAGCACTGTCGCGATGTTCGGATCGACGAAGGCTACGAAATCGAGGCTGAGCCGCGATTGCAGCGCCAGCATGAAGGGAAAGTTGATGCACAACCCCATGCCGACCATGAAGGTGCGCGGAATGGCGAGGAAGATGCCCGCCGGGATCAGGAAAAGGGCAAGCGCCGCGGCCAGCGACAGAAAGCCCTGAAGGAACGGCATCACCGCAAAGCTATAGATGAACGCGGCCAGCATCGCCCACAGCAGGACGGGGAGGAACTTGCGCATCACGGGCACGGGATTGTCCATCGTGGCCAGAATGCAGCAGAACACCCCGCCGATCTGCGGAATGAACAGCCCGTTGTGCCAGCCGCTGTAGATCCAGAGAACGGAGCCCACCATGATCGTCGCCACCGCCGCAAAGGCCGCGAGCGCCGCCATGCCGTGGTCGCGGTGGGGCGGGATCCAGTCGATGCCCGACAGGATCTCCCGGCTTTCGCGGGAAAGCTGCTCGCTGCGAAGATCGTCGCGCAGCGTGCCACAGTCGCGCCAGACGGCCACAAGGTCGGCCATCCGCCGGGTGGCGTTCGCGTAGAGCAGAGCCTCCCATTCGTCGGCCATCGGGCCGGAAGGCGCAGCCGTCGCAGGACTGTCTGCCACAGGGGCGTCCGCAGGGGGCGGCAGCGTCGCGCCAACGTGGGTCGCCTGCATCCACTCGGCCAGCCGGGCCTGCTCCAATCGCAGGCGCTCTGCGAGCGGGCTGCCCGCCAAGGCCGCGTGCTGGTCGCGCAGCGCCGAGAGCAGCGGCAGGACCAGCGCCATGCGATGCTGCAGCCCGTGCATCAGACGGTTCAGATCGCGGTGCGGACCGGTGTCATAGGCGACATGGGTGGCAAAGGCCCGCATCTCCACAGAATCGCCCGCCAACCGATGCAGCTCGCGGTGGAGCGTGGCGCGCTCCACAGCCGGGTTCAGCAGGTCCTGAACCAGTTTCGACGCATCGGCAAGCCAGGCGTCGGCCCGCGCCATCAGCACGGGCCCGGCATGACGCGGCAAGATCAACCGGCTGACCAGCGCCGCGCAGATGATCGCGATCGCGATCTCCTGAACGCGGGCCACCGCCGTGTCGAAGGCGAGCTGCGGCGTATCGACGATGGGCAGGCCTGCCAGCAGGACGGTATAACCCGACAGCAGGAAGAAATAGCTGCGCGGCGTCCGGTCCAGCAGGCTGATGTAGACGCAGAACCCGACCCAGAGCGCGATAGCCCCGATCAACAACCATGGCCCGTTGACGAGGCTCGGCAGCAGAGCCACCGTCATGATCCCGCCGACCACCGTGCCGAACAAGCGATAGACCGCCTTGGAGGTGATCGCTCCGGACAGCGGGTGGGCGACGATATAGACGGTGCCCACGGCCCAGAACGGCCGCGACAGATCGAACCGCAGCGCGATCCAGTAGGCCAGCATCGCCGCCGCGAAGGTCTTCACGGAAAAGATCACGTCATCGGCGGAAAAGAGGGGTCTGGCCGACATCCGCTACGCCTTTCTCTTGTCCAGTTTTTTCGCAAGGACCGCCCCCATCTGGTCCAGCAAGCGTTCGGCCGCCGCGACATCGTCGGGCGAGACCTCCGCCAGAAGCTCACGGCGGAGCTCCTGAAAGACCGCCTCGACAAGCGGTGCCATCGCGCAGCCGGCAGGCGTCAGGACCACGATCTTGGCGCGCCGGTCCGCTGGATCCTCCTGGCGCATCACCAGCCCCTCGCGTTCAAGGCTGTCGAGCGTGCGGACGATCGAGGTGCCCTCCAACCCCAGTTGGTGGGCCAGTTCATGCTGCCGCATCGGCGCATGGCTGCGATGCAGCACGACCAGCGGCAGGCCGGTCGCATCCGAAAGCCCACGATCCGACAGTGCCTGTGCAATGCTGCGCCGCCAGGCCTGAGCGACGGCGATCAGTTTCGGTCCGAAGTCCGTGTTGAGTCGGGGGTCAATAACATGCATCTGCATTAGATGCATTATCATCTAATTGAACGCAAGCCTGACCTTGGACGGATCAGTCGCGGGGAAGGAGAGCGGCTGCTCCGCCGCTAAGCGCCTGCTGAGCTCGCGAGAGGGACCGAAGTTGAAAGTCTTACGCACCGCGGCCCTCCCCGTGGGCGAAGCAAGCGAATAGCCTGCGCGCAGAGGGGCGAATGTGGATGACTCGTGATAAGGGGAACATGCAGTCATCGCCTTGCTATCCTGCCAGGCGATGCGTCCGGCCTTGCCGTCAACCTTGTGGAATCTCCGACGCATCGGGCAACGCTTTATCAAGTGCAATTCGCGCCATACCCATCGAAATATCGACAAAGCAGCTGGTGACGGTGACGGGCCGCCGTCAGGATCGGATCGCGCACCCCCGCGGGAAAACCAGCTGGCAAAGCCCCGGCCACCTCCGCGAAAACTCCGTCCGGCGTGGAAACCAGACGGCGCAGCGCCTCCTCGATCACGCCAGAGCCCAAGCCCGCCTGGCGGGCTGTCGTAACGAAATGACGGGGGTGGATCTGATCGATGCGATAGTGCCGCCCCGCCCCCTGTACCGCCATGGCGAGTTGCATCTGCTGGTGTCGTATTTGTCCTGAGGCCCGCGCAGGTTCCGCGCTCAGAATGTCGTAGAATGGTGTCAGCCGAAAGCCGCCAGGGCCCAGAAAGATCGAGAAATTCTTGGCATGTCCATCGGTCGCTCCGATCATCCAGAAAAAGATCTGGGCCGCCAGAAACGCTTCCCGATCCGCAACGCTGTGTATCGAGGCGGCGAGCAGGGAAAGGCAGCCTGCCATTCCCGGCCCGCCATCCTGCTCGTACTTGGCGACAGACCCGATGCCGAGCGCCTGGCAGAAATCCTCCTGCGGCAGGCGGAGTAACCGGGTTTCCGACCGGCTGCGATCAAACCGCTGAACCACGAGGGCGTCTATCCCGTCGAATTGTCCGATCCGCGCCTCGTTCACCGGGAAGCCGAAAGCGGCCGCCAGCTTCAGGCACAGAAATTCGTTCTCAAGACTTGAACTCATGTCGATGCCGTTCTGCAGATGTCCCGTGCGGGTCTTCAGAATATGGGTGCTCGGCGTCGTGCCCAATGGCAGGCGCCAGCCGTTATCCCAAAGAAGCGCCGTCTTTTCCTGCGCCCCCGCCACGGAAATCCGAAACGCCTAGTCGCGCTCGAGCCCCAGTGGGTGCCGGCCGAGATTGCGCAGCATGTGCCCGATCTGCCGGTCTGTGAGCGGCTCGCTTTCAACCCCCAAGAGAGTTGCGGGTCCTTCATCTTCCGGCAGGAATTGGAGAGCGCCGACGCAGTCCCTTCCGATGACCGAAAGGAGGGAAAATGGATCGTCTCCCCCTGCCCCCAGCCGTTCCGCCAAGGAACGCCGGAGAGCACCGTTGTCCGGCAAAAGGTTGTCGAAGACTGCGAGAACCCGTGGCCCCCGCAAGCTCCCGTCACCCAGCGGCAGGGACAGCGATACGGGAAAGGTGTGCTCCCACTCCAGCCACTCGGGATGATAGGCGAAGCTCGTCGCACCATCCCCCTCCCGGAGCAGCGTTCCGACGCGGCGGCCGTTCAGCGGCCGTTCATATGGACGGAAAGCGACATACGGGAGCGGCGACGGCCCATCAGAAGATGTCCTCGATTCCCGCACCGGCCTTGCGCGGGACGATCTGCCAGTCCAGATCCAGCGCCGCCGTGAGGGTGAAAAGCGTGGCGGCCGTGGGGTTCGTCAGACCGTTCTCGATGTTCGAGATATGATGTGGCTGGATCCCCGCCAGAGCCGCGAGTTCCGTCTGGGTCATCTTCTTCGCACGCCGCGCATTGCGGAGACTTTGTCCAAGGTCCTGTAACGAACGGATCGGTATCAAATTACACCATCGTGTATTTTCTATATTTATACATCATGGTGTAAATCGGCGCAATGACGATGAGTTCCGTGAGGGGAAAGCAAAATATCTTGCAAGGCGCAGAGAGTCGGGAGATAGTCACGGAAAAGCGCGGTCAAACGACAAATTTCGTGAACACGCCGCAAGCGGGCAGGCAGATGAGCAGAGATTACATCCAAGAAGATCTGAATCATGTCATTCGACAGCATTCGGAATGGCTTGCCAATCAGTTGCACGCTCAGCGCGAAAGCCTGTTTCCCCCGGACGCTCACAAGGAAATGCGGAAATTCACCTCCGGTGAGGCCGCGGCGCTGCTCGACGTCAACGACAGCTACCTGCGGAAATTGCATCTGGACGGCAAGGGTCCGGTTCCCGAGATGACCGGCGGAAATCGCCGCCTCTATTCTGCCCAGGATATTCTCCAGCTGCGACAGCTTCTTGAAAAGACAGCAAGAAAGCCGGGCGATTATCTTCCGGGCAGGCGCGAAGGCGACCACCTCCAGATCATCGGCGTGATGAATTTTAAAGGCGGGTCCGGGAAGACGACCACCTCCGCACATCTCGCGCAACGGCTGGCGCTCAAGGGGTATCGCGTTCTTGCCATAGACCTTGACCCGCAAGCCTCCATGACCGCGCTGCACGGGGTTCAGCCGGAATACGACCTGCAAGATGGCGGAACACTTTATGATGCGATCCGATACACCGACCCCGCCCCCATCAGCGCGGTGATTCGAAAAACTTACATACCGAATCTGGATCTGATCCCTGGGAACCTCGAACTGATGGAGTTTGAGCATGAGACGCCTCGCGCGCTTGCTCAGGGTCAGGCGGGGCTGTTTTTCTTTCGCGTCCGGGATGCTTTGGCGCAGGTGCAGGACGACTACGATGTCGTGGTGATCGACTGCCCGCCGCAACTCGGCTTCCTTACCATGTCGGCTCTTTCTGCAGCCACCGGCGTCTTGGTGACCATTCACCCGGAGATGCTGGATGTCATGTCGATGAGCCAGTTTCTCAGGATGACGGCCGACCTGATGGACGTGATCGCGGAAAGTGGCGCCGACATGTCGCATGACTGGATGCGTTATCTGCTGACCCGCTATGAGCCGACCGATGCGCCGCAAAATCGCATCGTGGCCTTCCTTCGAACCATGTATGGCGACAAGGTTCTGAATGCGCCCATGTTGAAATCCACGGCGATTTCCGATGCGGGCCTGACCAAACAGACCCTTTACGAGGTCGACCGTTCTGCCTTCACCCGCTCGACCTATGATCGGGCGATCGAAAGCGTGAATGCGGTCAACGACGAGATCGAGAAGCTGATTCAGCGGACTTGGGGGCGCGCATGAGCGACGGCAAGAAAAGGCGCATGTCGATCTTGGATAGCTTGGCACAAGCGGGGGAAACTCCGCCCGCTCCGTCCATGATGGTGACAAACCGGGCGTTGCGATCCGCACGCGATGCCGTCGATTCTCATCGCATATGGGAGCTTGATCCAGAGCAGATCGTCGATGATCGCACTGCGGATCGCCTTGATCCCAGTGACGTTGCCGATCTGCGGAACTCGATTGAGACCGTTGGCCAGACCGTCCCGATCCTCGTGAGGCGGGATGGGTCCAACCCGGACCGATACTTGCTCGTATATGGGCGGCGCCGTCTGGAAGCGATCCGGGGATCGGAACGAGTGACGAAAGTCCGCGCGATGATTGCCGCGATGGACGATACGGCAGCAATTCGCGCCCAGGCATCGGAGAATACGGGCAGGCGGGATCTCAGCTTCATCGAACGCGCGCTTTTCGCTCAGGAGTTGTTGGACTCCGGCTTCGGCACTCAAGCTGAAGTCGCTGAGGTGCTGAATGTCACCAAATCGGCAATTTCCATGTCGCTCGCGGTTGTCCGGATGGTCAGCCCGGAACTTTCCCGGGCGATTGGTCCCGCCGCCGGCATCGGACGCCCGCGCTGGGAAGCACTTGCTCAAGAAATAGAAAACACCGGTGTATCGCGGGACGACCTGATTGCCGTGGCGGAACGCACTCGCAATGAAGCCGGCGAAGAGACCGAGAATCCGTCGGCACTGGCGTTCGACGCGGTAGTCCGACGTTTACATAAATCGGTCAAAGACACCAGGACGCCCTCTGCCCGCTCAACCAGCGGACCCCTGACGCTTTCAGGCGAACCGGCTGGTCGGGCGACCCGCACAAGAGGGGGCGTCCGATTGGACGTTCGTACCGGAAACACGGATTTTGCCGACTGGCTGCAGGAGAATGCGGCCGGTCTGCTGGAAGAGCTTCACGCCCGCTGGAAAACGCGGAACTGAGGGCAGAACGAAAACAACAAGGAGGCACGACAGAGCCAAAGAAAAAGGTCCCGCAAAGCATACACCTCACGAGACCCCTTTGATCTTAGCACATCCAAGGTAGTCCCCACAGGCTTCGGCTGCAAGTCCCTTGTGATTCGCAGCGCGGGAATTCTTTGTCTTCGTGAACAGATATGACCTACAATCCACTGACGTCATTTCGGCGTCTGGTCAGTGCTGCGCAAATGGAGCAGCACAAGGCGCGGACGCAACCGCTGCCCCAAAGCTCCATGAGCAAATGGGATGTCTTGCGTGAGCTTGCGGAGGCCAAGAAGACGTTCGGGCTGACAGATCGCGACCTTGCAATCTTGCAGGCGCTGCTAAGCTTCTACCCCGGAACCGCTCTGGATGACCCCACGAAGCTCGTCGTATTTCCGTCCAATACGTCAATATGCGAGCGACTCAATGGTATGCCTTGCTCCACCATGCGCCGCCATCTGGCGAATCTTGTCGAAAGCGGGATGATCCTGCGCCGGGACAGCCCCAACGGTAAGCGGTATATGCGCAAGGGTGGCGCCGCCTTCGGTTTTGACCTGTCTCCCCTTCTACGTCGCTATTCCGAAATATGCACTGCTGCCCAACAATTACGCGACACTAAGGAGCAAATTGCATCCTTGAAGCAGAGCATTAGCCTCATGCGTCGGGACCTGTATGGGCTGATATCCTTTGCATCGGAGCAAGGAATAGTCGTCGATCCCGATGTTGAGGTCACTGCAAAAGACTGCGGTAACGCGTTGCGTCGTAAGCAGACACCGCAGGAATTGACTCAGCTCATCGTCAGGCTCGAGGAAGCCTTGCAATCACTAATAGATGTTCTGAGCGTCAAGTCGCCCAGCAAAACAGAAGAAGTGAGCATCAGCGACGCTCATAATGAGCAGCACATTCATAGTTCAGAGAAAGAACTATCTGAATCTGAGACGGCTCACCCTGCTTTGCGGCGATCAGACCCAGATAACGTAACATTGGAGCAAGTACTTCTCGCCTGCCCCAGTGCTCTATCGTTCTCGACCCATCAGGTCACCTCATGGGAAAAGTTAAACCAATTTGCTTCTGAAATGCGGAGTTGGTTAGGCATCGCCTCAGGCCTCTGGCAACATGCAAGCAAGTCAATGGGTGTGCATATGGCATCTGTTACTTTGTTATGTGTTCTTCAACGTGCCTCCAACATTCGTAATCCCGCCGCATACTTCCGCTCACTCCTATCTCGTCATGCCGCCGGGAAATTTTCACCAGGCTCCGCTATCCGGATCATGCTCAAGCAGGCAGAAAGTTCACAGCTGTGAACCACCAGTTACTGAGATGATCCTGTGCTCCGCAATAGGAGTGTGGGAGAGGATTTTCGCAGAAGAAAGCGACCCATTCACAAGACAGACAAATGGTGCATGACTACGCCAAGGCCAAGACCCCGCCCACGGTGATCCACAGTGAGCAGACGATGGCGGAACCGGCTTTACGCCAAACGGTAGAGACAGGCTATCGAGAATACGGCTAAGGCAATCGACGGCAGAGCAGTGGCCGGACAAGATGAGCGGGACACCGCAGTGACGCCGCCGCACACCAAGATCGGAGATGGCTGACACATGCTAGCGATTACGCGTGGTTCGCGATCCGCCATTGCGAACTGGTCTCGATCTCGTCGACGTCGTACTGTCGACAGCCGATGGATGGGGTGTTCATAACCCCAGACGGATGTGCATCCGGGACGAGGTGGCCACAGAACGCCGAGGTATGGCTCACGTCAGAAAGCGCAGATGCCGCCATTAGACCTGCTGGAAGGGGATCTTTTTTCCCGCAGCCATAATCAGTTCTTGTGAGAAGTCGATCGCACTTAATCGACTCGCCTTCCAATCAAGGTGGAACACCTCCTCAAGGTGTGCGAAAAACAATGTCCGGTCGAGCCGACGCCATGTTTGCTGAGGGTAGACTTAGGGTCAAGCCTCAATCAAGGCCACCAGATGACGATGGCAGCAATAGCGACGGCTGAGGCGAAGTTGATTGCGAGTTTGTCGTAGCGTGTGTCGACCCGACGCCAGTCTTTGAGACGGCAGAAGGCGCGCTCGATGAGGTTTCTGCCGCCGTAGGCTTCGGCGTCTTGGGGGATGGGGGCTTTGCGCGATCTGGTCGAGGAGATGACAGCCTAGGTTTTGGTTGCTGCAGGACGATCACGCAGGCTGCCCGCATCATAGCCCTTGTCGGCCACAAGGCGGGCCGGCGCGTTAGCGTCCGCGCACGTGGTGTAATTTCAGCGCCTTCGACGGTGTAATCCCGGG
>NZ_DAMDHB010000052.1:0-17742 GCF_032102465.1 Haematobacter sp.
CAGCCCCGGTGGTCAGCGCAACGGCGGCGAGCGCCGCGGCCTGCGTCCGGCCCGGATGCGCGCCAAGACCCCGCGCCATGGCATCGCCGAGCGACAGCGCCTCGATCCGCGGGGCGATCATCAGCGCGATCACCGCACCCCCCGCGCCCGCCAGCGCCATCGCGGCCAGCGGGCGGGCATGGGCCTGCGCCAGCGAACCGGCCACCCAGAACCGCATGACATCCAGCGCATCCTGCCGGATCAGCACCACCCCGGTGACGAGCGACAGCAGCAGCGCGTTCAGCGCAGCCCCCGCCAGCGTCATCCGCATCGGCCCCGCGCCGCCATGCAATCCGCCCGCCAGCAGGAACACCGCCGCCGCCGCCAGCGCGGCGCCCGGAAAGGTCAGCGCGCTCGCCGTCGCCTGATCCATCCCGCCGAACAGCAGCGTGCCGCCGAGCAGGGCAAACGCCGCCCCGGCGTTGATGCCAAGAAGGCCCGGATCGGCCAGCGGGTTGCGGGTCATCGCCTGCAACACGGTGCCGGCCACGCCAAGCGCGCCGCCCGCGATCACCGCCGCCGCGATCCGCGGCCCGCGGACGAGCGCCAGCGCCACGTGATCGGCATTCGCCGGATCATAGCCGCCGCGGATCAGGTCGAGAAACACCGAAGGCGCGATGGGCCGCACGCCAACCGCCAGCGACAGCGCCGCCGCCAGCAGCAAAAGCGCCGCCGACCAGACGACCCCCCTCACGGGGCAAGCCCCGCTCTTGCCGCCGAAGGCACCACCGTGGCCGGATCGCCATCCACCGCCAGCACGATCTCCGGCTCGATCTCGCGCAGCGCATAGGGCAGCGACAGCACCGTGCCAAAGGACAACGCCCCCGTCAGCACGGTATCGGCCAGTATCTCCCGCCCCTCGCGGAAGGCGCGCATCGTCCGGCGCATGGGCAGCGCCGCAATGTCCGGCGCGCGGGCGAAATCGGAAATCCAGACGAGCAGGTCGGCGTCGATCGGGGTGAAATCCTCCGAGGAGATCGTCGTGTAAAATCCGTCGATGGCCGAAAGCTCCCGCAGTCCCGCGGGCTGGCCGAAGCCGATCTCCCGCAGAAAGCGCGCCCGCGTGTCATCGGCGGTGAAGGCTCCGGTCTGGCCGCTGTCCTGCCAGGCGGCAACCGCGGTCATGCCCTGCCAGTCGGGGTGACGGGCGCGGATCGCGGCGAACTCCGCCTCCAGCCCCGCCACCAGCCGCCCGGCCTCCGCCTCTTGGCCCGTGGCGCGGCCCAGTACCTCCGTCATCACCTGCCATGACGTGCCATAGGCGGTCGTTCCCTCCGCCTGCATCAGCACCGGGGCGATCTGCGAGAGCAGCGCGTATTCCTCCCCCGACATGCCGGAGCCGATCCCGACGATCAGGTCCGGGCGGAGGCTCGCCACCGTCTCCGCGGAAATCTCGCCGCCGATCACCACGGGCGACGCATCGCCCAGCCGGTCCTGTGCCCACGGCCAGACGCCGTAGTTGTAATCGCCATACCACCGCCGGATCGCCACCGGCACGACGCCAAGCGCCAGCAGCGGGTCCTGCGTATTGGCGCCGAGCGAGACAACCCGCCGCGCGGGCGCGGGGAGCACGATCTCCCCCATCGCGTGGCGAAAGCGCAGCCCGCCCTCCCCCGCCGCCCGCAGCACCTGGGGCGCCGCAAGCACACCTGCCGCGCCCAGAAGCACGCTCCGCCGTGACAGGGAGCGGGGAGCGGAACGGGGCAAGGCCGGGAAAAGCGGCATGGGGGGTCTCCTCTGTTACCAGGTGTATTTCAGCGTCGCGGTCACGGTCCGCCCGTCGCTGAAATACTCGGTGCCGTAATAGTCGGTGACAAGGTAGTGCCGGTCGAACAGGTTCGACACATTGGCCTGAAGCAGCACATCCTCCGTCAGCCGATAGCTCGCCATCGCGTCGAACACGGCATAGCCGCCGACTCGCACCGTATTGGCGTCGTCGCCATAGGTGGCGTCCATGTAGCGCATGCCGCCGCCGATCCGCAGATCGCCGCGCGCCGCCGTGCCGGGGAAGGTGTAGTCGGCCCAGATCGCGCCGATATGCCGCGGCACCCGCGCGGGCCGGTTGCCCAGGTTGCCCTGCACGCCGTCCTCGCGAATTTCCGCATCCCAATAGGCATAGGCGAAGGTGAGGTTGAGGTTGTCCATCACCTCGCCCTTCGCCTCCAGCTCCAGCCCGCGCACCCCGATCTTGCCGATCTGGCGGTAGTTCACCGGGTCCACCTGCACGCTGACATTGGTCTGGGTCAGGTCGAAGACGGCGGCCGTCAGCAGCGCCTCCGTGCCGGGCGGGCGGTATTTGACACCGGCCTCATACTGCTTGCCCTCCTTCGGATCGCTCGCGGGCGCCCAGGGGTCCGGCTCGAAGCTCTCCGAGTAGTTGGCGTAGAAGGACAGGTCCGGCGTCGCCCTGTAGGTCAGGCCCGCGCGCTTGGTGAAGGCGTTGAAGTCGCGATCCGCCCGGCCCGGCCCACGGTAATCCGCGGCGCCATAGTCGATATCCACATCGGTCCGGTCGTAGCGCCCGCCAAGGGTCAGGATCCAGCGGTCGTCGAAGGTCAGTTCCTGCTGGAGATAGAGCGCGTGGGTCGTCTGCTCCGGCCGCCAGTCTATATAGGGGCCGAGCGTCACGCAGCCCCGCCCGCAATGCGCGATGTCGAAGATGTCGAGCGGCCCGGCGGTGCCGACCTGCGCCAGCTCGTCCACCCTGATCCAGCTGTATTCGTACCCCGCCAGCGTCCGGCCCCGCACATTGCCGAAGCTCGTGTCGAACTGAAGCTGGTTGTCGATGGCGAACTGCCGGGCCTTGCTCCCCACGAAGAAGGAGGTCCGGTCCGCCGTGGGATCGGTGGAGGCGCCATAGACCTGCCGGTAATCCAGATCGAGCCACGAATACCGCGCGTTCTGCCGGAAGGTGAGCCCGCCGCCGAAATCATGGCTCAGCAGATAGCCGAGGCTCTTCTGCCGCGTGTCGAACGTATTGAACTCCGGCTCGCCCAGAAACGTCCTGTAGCCCAGCCGGTTCGCCGTTCCCTTCGGAAAGCCCGTCCCCGGCCAGCCGTCCCGCCGGTTGTAGTCGCCCAGCAGCGTGAGCGAGGTGGCCTCCGTGGGCGCCCATGTCAGCGCCGCACCCAGATAGCGGCGGTCATCGGGGGAGTGGTCGTAGTAGCCCTCCGCCTCCTGCGCCTTGCCGGTCAGCCGGTAGCTCAGCGTCCTGTCCGCAGTCGCATCGCCGAAGTCGAACCCCGCCTCCGTATGGTCGTCGCCGAGCGTGGTATAAACCTCCCCGAACCTGTAGGGGCGCGGCATCTTGGTGACGGAGTTGATGACCCCACCGGGAGAGGACAGCCCGAACAGCGCGGAGTTCGACCCCTTCAGCACCTCGACCCGCTCCAGCCCATAGGGCTCCAGCCGCCCGAAGGTCCAGCCGAAGCCGCGCGTCGGCAGCCCGTCGCGGAAGGTCAGGAGCGTGTTCTGATCGAACCCCCGGATACGGATGTAGTCGTATCGGTCGTCGCTGCCCCATTCGTTGACCAGCACCCCCGCCGTGTAGCTGACGACCTGCTCCAGCGTCTGGGCACCGCGGCTTTCGATCTCCTTCTGCGTCACGACCGAGACGGAGGCGGAGGTGTCGAGCGCATCGCTCGCCATCTTGTTGGCGCTCACCTGCAGTCGCGGGGCGAAGGTGACGGCATCGCCGCCCGCCTGACTGTCGATGACGACCGGACTCAGGCCCACGGCCCCCTGTGCCGCCACCGCCGCCGCCTCCTGTGCCATCGCGGCTGCCGGCAGCAATGCCGTCGCGCCGCATAATGCCGCGATCTGCCAGCCGCGATGTCCGTCTTGCCGATTGGATGCCATGCCGTCGTCCCCCGCAGGATGTGATCTCGGCTGGCGCGCGGGCGGTGTCCCTGGCTGGCGGTTTGGCGCCTTCCTACAGGGGACGCCCTGCGATGAAAAGCGTCATTGACGGCTTTTTCGGGGCTTGGCCCCCGCTCCGGCGGCGCGAAATCCCCGGTCGTCGAGGCCCGCCGGCGCCTGCATTCCGCGCTCAGGAAACTGCGCTCCCGCCGCGCCGAATGCGCCGCATCCCTGCCCTCCGGGCGCTCCGCCGCAATATCTCGAAAAATTGGGCTACAAAACCCGCGCCGGGAAGCGTAAGCACGTCCTGCTACGGAGGAACCAATTTCAGCAGCGCGCGGGCCCGCCCGTGCCAGCCAGACACATCTCATCCGGCTCCGCCCCCGCGGGCGCCGGAGAGCCAAACGGAAGATGATCCCATGCCCGCCTATCGTTCCCGCACCACCACGCACGGCCGCAACATGGCAGGGGCCCGCGGTCTCTGGCGCGCCACCGGCATGAAGGACGGCGATTTCGGCAAGCCGATCATCGCCGTGGTAAACTCCTTCACCCAGTTCGTGCCCGGCCACGTCCATCTCAAGGATCTGGGCCAGCTCGTCGCGCGGGAGATTGAGGCCGCGGGCGGCGTCGCCAAGGAATTCAACACCATCGCCGTCGATGACGGCATCGCCATGGGCCATGACGGGATGCTCTACTCGCTGCCCTCGCGGGAGATCATCGCCGACAGCGTGGAATACATGGTCAACGCCCATTGCGCCGATGCGATGGTCTGCATCTCCAACTGCGACAAGATCACCCCCGGCATGCTGAACGCGGCCATGCGGCTCAACATCCCGGCGGTCTTCGTCTCCGGCGGGCCGATGGAAGCGGGCAAGGTCGTCCTGCACGGCAAGACCGTGGCGCTCGACCTTGTCGATGCCATGGTCGCCGCCGCCGACGACAAGGTGTCGGACGAGGATGTGAAGGTCATCGAACGCTCCGCCTGCCCGACCTGCGGGTCGTGCTCGGGCATGTTCACCGCGAATTCGATGAACTGTCTGACGGAGGCGCTCGGCCTGTCGCTGCCTGGCAACGGCTCCACGCTCGCCACCCATGCCGACCGCAAGCGGCTGTTCGTGGAAGCGGGCCACCTGATCGTCGATCTGGCCAAGCGCTATTACGAGCAGGACGACGCCTCCATCCTGCCCCGCAACGTGGCCAACAAGCGCGCCTTCGAGAATGCCATGTCGCTCGACATCGCCATGGGCGGCTCGACCAACACCGTGCTCCATATCCTCGCCGCCGCCTATGAGGGAGGGATCGACTTCGACATGGCCGATATCGACCGGCTGTCGCGCCGCGTCCCCTGCCTGTCCAAGGTCGCGCCCGCGAAGAACGACGTGCACATGGAGGACGTCCACCGCGCGGGCGGGATCATGGCGATCCTCGGCCAGCTGGAGGCGGCGGGCCTTCTGCACCGCGACACGCCCACCGTCCACACCCCCACGCTGGGCGAGGCGATCGACCGCTGGGACATCTCCCGCACCCAGTCGGAAACCGTGCGCACCTTCTTCAAGGCCGCGCCCGGCGGCGTGCCGACGCAGGTGGCGTTCAGCCAGTCCTCCCGCTGGGACGACCTGGACCTGGACCGGGAGAACGGCGTCATCCGGTCTGCGGAACACCCGTTCTCCAAGGACGGCGGTCTGGCGGTGCTGAAGGGCAACATCGCGCTCGACGGCTGCATCGTGAAGACGGCGGGGGTGGACGAATCCATCCTGAAATTCACCGGCCCCGCAGTGGTCTTTGAAAGTCAGGACGCAGCGGTGAAGGGCATCCTCGGCGGGGCGGTGAAGGCAGGCGACGTGGTCGTCATCCGCTATGAAGGGCCGAAGGGCGGCCCCGGCATGCAGGAGATGCTCTACCCCACCAGCTACCTGAAATCCCGCGGCCTCGGCAAATCCTGCGCGCTCATCACCGACGGGCGGTTCTCCGGCGGCACGTCGGGCCTCTCCATCGGCCACGCCTCGCCGGAGGCCGCGCAGGGCGGTGCCATCGGTCTCGTCCGGGACGGCGACACGATTGCCATCGACATCCCGAACCGCACCATCGACCTCATGGTGGACGTGCCCGAACTCGACCGCCGCCGGGAAGAACAGGACCGGCGCGGCTGGAAACCCGCCGAACCGCGCAAGCGCAACGTGACGACCGCGCTGAAAGCCTATGCGGCCTTCGCCTCCTCTGCCGACAAGGGCGCGGTGCGCATCCTCGGCGATCTGGCGGACTGATCCGCCAAT
This sequence comes from Haematobacter sp., assembly GCF_032102465.1. Classification (NCBI taxonomy): domain Bacteria; kingdom Pseudomonadati; phylum Pseudomonadota; class Alphaproteobacteria; order Rhodobacterales; family Paracoccaceae; genus Haematobacter; species Haematobacter sp. Next base: position 6,171 of record NZ_DAMDHB010000052.1, read on the forward strand.
CCCTCCGGGCGGTATCGTCTCCGACGCCCCGCCCGGAGAAGGTCTTTAACAGGCTGCTGAAAAAGGCTTTTTGGCCTGTGGTGAAGCGGAAATCCTTCGCCATCTGACGAAATCCAGCCGAAAATCCATATACTTCCAGGCGTTTCCGGGCCGATTTTCAGGTTTCCGGCACATAGGCCTGACACTTCAGGGCTTTTTCAGCAGCCTGCCAAGGGACGGGTCGGAGCAACCGCGGTTTCCAAGCGACAGACGAGCCCGCGTGCAGGGCCGCGTCGGCGCCCGGCCCGACCGGCACCGGACAAGGCGCGCCTCTGGAATTCCCCCGCTCGCCCGCCTCCCCCGGCTCGCGTCGATCAGGCTGGCGTCGATCAGGCTCGCATCCGCGCATCTGCCCCTGCGCTTTCCCATACTCCCGATCATGCGCTTGCCGCCTCCCCGCGGGCCGCATTCCACCGTCATCGTTCCGCCACGTTTCCGCAGCCCCGCTGACATGCGGAGCCGCTAGCAGGAGCCCCGGCACAACCCCATGAAGGAGTTCCCTGAATGCGCCCCTCTCCCGCAACGGCGATGGCCGTCGCGCTCGCCGCCCTCGCGGCGCCTGCTTTCGCCGAAGAGACCTTTCCCGCCACGCTCGCGGGTCATGCCCTGCTGCCCGCATTCACGCTGATCGCCCCGCCTGCCGATGCGCCGCGCGACCTGTGGGTCTCGGGCAAGTTCACCGGCCCCGCGCGGAACGATCAACCGATGAGCGTGGCCGGCGATGTCGGCAAGGCCTACGGCAACCACCCGACCGGCCTCTCCCTTCCCTTCCTCGGCCAGCCGGTGCAGGGCATGTCCGGCCTCGCCATGAACCGCGCGCCGGACGGAAGCTGGTTCACGCTCACCGACAACGGCTTCGGCACCAAGGCCAACAGCCCCGATGCCATGCTGTTCTTCCACCGCCTCGCGCCCGATTTCGCCACCGGCAAGGTCACGCGGCTGGAGACGGTGTTTCTCCGCGATCCCGACCGTAGGGTGCCCTTCCGCATCGCCAACGAAGGCACCGACAGCCGCTACCTCACCGGCGCGGATTTCGACCCGGAGAGCATCCAGTTTCACGACGGCACCATCTGGATCGGCGAGGAATTCGGCCCCTCCCTGCTCCGTGTCGCCCCCGATGGCCGCATCCTCTCCGTCCACCGCACGAAGCTCGACGGGGCCACGCTCTCCGGGCCGGACAGCCCCGGCGTGACGGTGCCCGCCGAACCCGGCAAGGGCTTCCAGGTGCAGCGCTCCGGCGGATATGAAGGGATGGGCCTGCAACCCGGCACAGGGCTGCTCTGGGCCATGCTCGAAAAGCCGCTGCTGGCGGAGGGCGGCAAGACGGAGGGCGACTTCCTCCGCGTCATGACCTTCGATACCGCCGCCGGGGACTGGACGGGCGACAGCTACCGCTTCCGCCTCTCCGAAGGTGCGACCGCGATCGGGGACTTCAACTTCATCGACGCCACCCGCGCGCTGGTCATCGAACGCGACAATGGCGAAGGCGACGCCGCCCGCGCCTGCGCGCCGGGGTCCGACGACTGGTCCGCCTGCTACCCGCAGCCCGCAAAGGTGAAGAACATCGTTCTGGTCGATACCGCCAGCGTGGATGACCAGGGCTATATCCGCCGCGTCGCCCATGTGAACCTGCTCGACATCGCGGACCCGGAGGGCAAGGCGCTCCCCGCCCACAAGCCCGCCGAAGGTCCGTTCACCTTCCCGTTCTTCACCATAGAGAACGTCGCGCGGGTGGACGAGACGCATATCCTCGTCGCCAACGACAACAACCTGCCCTTCTCCGGCGGGCGGGAGATCGGGCGCGCTGCGGATAACGAGTTCATCCTGCTCTCCGTGCCGGAGCTGCTGGCGGCACGCTGAACATGAACGCGCGCCCCGGAGCGATCCGGGGCGCTGTCCTTCCTGCGCCGCCGATGTCAGATGAACATCTGCCGCAGCTTCTGGGAGGCAAGATCCATCACCGATACCGTGATGACCACGATCAGCAGGATGGCCGAGGCCTGCGGATAGTAGAAGCCGCGCACCGCCTCGAACAGCACCTGCCCGATCCCCCCTGCCCCGATGATGCCCAGAACCGTGGCGGAGCGGATATTGGATTCCAGCCGGTAGAGCGAAAAGGAAATCCACAGCGGCAGCACCTGCGGGATCACCCCGAACACGATCTGCTGCACGCGGGAGGCGCCCGTGGTGCGGATCGCCTCCACCGGGCGGGGGTCGATCGCCTCCACCGCCTCGGAAAACAGCTTGGCCAGCACGCCCGTGGTATGGACGAACAGCGCCATCACGCCCGCGAACGGGCCAAGGCCCACGGCCACCACGAACAGCACCGCAAAGACGATCTCGTGGATGGCGCGGAACAGGTCCATCAACCGGCGGACCGGCTGCAGCACCCACCACGGCGCCATGTTGTGGGCCGAGAGAATGCCGAAGGGCACCGACAGGATCACGGCGAGGAACGTCCCCCAGAGCGCGATCTGAATGGTGACGACCATCTCCTCCAGATAAAAGCGCCAGGCGGAAAAGTCCGGGTGCAGGAAGCCCCTCGCATATTCCGCCATGTTGCCCGCATCGGTGAACAGATAGGTCCAGCGGTCCATCTCCGCCGCCTGCCATGACAGCGCGAGCGCAAGCGCGAACCCTCCTGCAAGGGCAAAGCCGCGCCAGCGCATCGCGCGGGGCTCGGCAGCCTCAGCCGGGAGAGAGGGGGTGGCGATGTCTTGCATCTCGTCCTTCCGTAGATAGGGCCCGTCGTCGGGCCATGTTGCCTGACCTGCTCTCTGGCCGCTGCTCCCCGTTCGAAGGGAGCGGCGCGGAGAACGGGCCGATGGTGCCGAAGCGCTCCCGCAGAACCGGACCGGTCCGAGGGGCTTGCGGCCGTAATGCGACGGTGCCGGCGGCACCCGTTCCCGCGGTTGCCTCCCCGCCCTCACGCACGGCACAGTGCCCGCATAGCCGTCCCGCGCTGCCGGTAGCCGGTAGCCGGTAGCCGGTAGCCGGTAGCCGGTAGCCGGTAGCCGGTAGCCGGGAAGAGTGTCCCCTCCCCTGCCCCATGCCGAAACCCTCATTTTCGCCAACACCCGTGCCGCCGTCTCGCGGCTGGTCACAGGGTTGCCGAACCCCGGCTTCGCCGCCGTCGTGCTGTCCGGCGCGCTGTTCATGGTGCTGTCCGGCAGATTGCCGAAGGGCAAGCGATGCGCAATGGCCGTACCTGCGCCTGCCCGGTGCCCGACGCGGCTGCGCGCAGGCCCGACCTTCCGAACCTCGATCTCATCATTCATGCGGAGCGCGCGATGAACGAGGAAACCCTGCTGCATCGCACCCGCCGCGAGGGTTTCTCCGCAGCGACGTTCCGCCCCGCAGCTTCCCGTGATCCGCCCGGGCCGGTGCGCACGATGTCACACCGTCGGCCCGGGCAGCACCCTGCATCAGCCGGAGGTGGCCAGTTCGGCCTCATACCTGGCCTTGCGGGCATGCAGATCCTCCAGCTTCGCCGCCTTGTCGGCCGCTGAAAGGCTCTGGTCCGCCTCGGTCTGCACGATGGATTTCTGCAGCTCCATGACGCGGATCGGCAGCAACTGCGCATCGGAGGAGGGGCGGAAGGGCGCCCATTTCAGCCCGGCAAGAACTTCGCGTTCCCGTGCCACATCGCCTGTGGACCTGTCGGTGCCGTAGGTCAGAAAGAAGGTCCGCACCTTCTCCTTGGTCGCCGCATCCATGTCCTTGCGCCACACGATCGGGTCGGAAGGGATCAGCGGCGAGCGCCAGATCTCGCGGATCTTCGCGAAAGCCGCGGCTGGTTCTGCTTGATGAGCGCCATGTTCTCCGTGTTGTTGGCCGCCGCATCCACCTGCTTGTTGGCAACCGCCATGGCGTTGCTTTCGTGGTTGGCATTGGTCACGTTGCGGAAACAGGTCTTGGGGTCGATCCCGCGCTGCGCAAAGACAAAGGTCATCGGCACCAGATAGCCCGACGTGGAGTTCGGATCGCCCAGTCCGAAATTCATGGTCTTGTCGCAGGTGAGCAGATCGTCCAGCGACTGGATCTTGCTGTCGGCGGGAACGATGACCACCGACCAGTAGCCCGGCTCGCCCGTCACGGCGACGGACTGGACGAACACCTCGCCATCCGCGCGGTCCACCGCCTCCATGGCCGACTTGTTGCCGTACCACGCCATCTGGACCTTGCCGAAGCGCATGCCCTCGATGATCCCGGCATAGTCGGAGGCGAAGAACGGTTTCACCTCCAGGCCGGTCTGCGCCTCCATATCGGCAAGGAAGGGCTCCCACTGCGTGCGCAGGTTCTGCTGGCTCTCGGTGGAAATGATGCCGAAGTTGATCGGATCGGCGGCAAGCGCGGGGCCGGTCAGGGCGGCGCTCAGCGTCAGCGCCGCTGCGGCCTGCAGGAAGGCTTTCATGAGGGGTCTCCGTTTCATGCAAGAGTAAGGACCGGGGCGGCCGCCGCGACGGGCGGCGCCTCCGGCAGAACCAGTTCCTCCGAGGCAGCTCCATAAAGCTCCGCCAGGAAGTCGTTGTTGAGCGCGGTCGTCGGCCCGTCATAGACCACGCGGCCATCGCGCATCGCGATGGTCCGCCGGCAGTAGCGCCGCGCATATTCCACCTGATGGAGCGAGACGAGCACCGTCATCCGCTCCCGCGCGTTCACATCGGCCAGCACATCCATCACCCGCCGGGCAGAGGCCGGGTCCAGCGCCGAGATCGGCTCATCCGCGATCAGAATGCGCGCCTTCTGCACAAGGCAACGCGCGATGGCCGCCCGCTGCTGCTGTCCGCCCGAAAGCGTTGAGGCCCGCTGCCCCGCGACCTGCCCGATGCCGACGCGCGACAGCGCGGCCAGCCCCGCCGCCTTCTCCTCCGCCGTGAACAGCCCCAGCGTTCCGCGCAGCCGCGGCACCCTGCCCAGATGGCCCATGAGCACGTTCATCAGCACCGACATGCGGCCGACGAGATTGAACTGCTGGAACAGCACCGCGACCGACCCGTCCGGGCGCGACAGCATCCGGCCGCCCTCCTGCCCTGCGCGGCCCAGCACCTCGACCCGCCCGACGTCGGCCCGTTCCAGCCCCGCGACATGGCGGATCAGCGTGGATTTGCCGGAGCCGGAGGCCCCGATCAGGGCGACCATCTCACCCGTGCCGATCTCCAGCGTGACGCCGTCCAGCGCCTGTGTGCGCCCGAAGCGTCGTGAAAGTCCGTTGGTCGTGATCGCCGCCATGCTGTCTCCGGGCCGTCGCAGTTTGTCGCGGCGGACCTTGACGGCAAAGCATGAGCGTTTCGTGTCAGAGAGATGTCACTCGGGTGACGATTGCCTGTCCCCGGTCAGCGCGGAATGGCACGGATCAGCGCCCGCCCCCCCGGCGCGACCCGCATCAGCGCGGCTTCGATCCGGGCGAGGAAATGCGTCTCTATATAACGCGCGTGAAAATCGCTCGGCGCCTCCAGCAGCAGTTCGTGGCCCCGCCACTCCGCATGGAGCGGTGCGAACCACGCGCGGTAGCGGCCGGCATCCTCGGCCCGAAGCAATTCCGCCACCGCTCCCCAGACCGGTCCCGCGCTTCCCGCCTCCGGGCCCTCCGGCTGCGGAAAGGGGATGACCTTGAGCTCCTCCGTCCCGCCCGGCTGGGCATCGCCGTCCAGCCGCTGCACGAGGTCCGGCCCGACGCGCTCCCAGACCATGCGCGTATCCTCAAGTATCCTGCGGATGCCCAACCCGTGCACCGCCACCCGGCCCCGCGCCGCGGCCCGGCGTTCGATCAGCCAGCCCCGGGCGCGGAAGGCCGCCATCTCGCGCTTGACGGTCCGGGGATCGACGGACCAGAGCCTCGCGATCTCCTCCTGGCCGACCGACAGCGTATCGCCCTGCCAGTTGTAGCGGGCGGTGATGAGGCAGATGAGGCGGAGCGTCTGCCGCTGCAGCGTCTTGTCCTGCGACAGGGCGTAGGTGCCCAGCACGGTGAGCAGGTCATACTTGTAGGTGGCGCTGCCGCGCCCTACCGCCTTGCGGATCAACATCGCTCTGCCCCTTCGACGGTTGTCCCGCCTTCGCCTTCAGCGTGGTCACGCCGGATGCCAACGCTGATCGGCGGAGATGTGGGAACGGCGTCCTTCTGCTCCTCCGGACGGTGACTGCCAACGCTTTTCGCCAGATTGACGCCATTAGCGTTGGATGTCCCGATTCTGTCAAGCAGGCTCTTGCTCCGGCCGCGCCATCCTCTGCCAGCCGTGCATTCAAAATCGGTTCCATTGGTATTGGGGGACACACTATATGTCACCCCATTGCGGGATTATGTCCCCTCAACTGCTAGCGGGCGCCCCGGTTTTGTCCCCCAGTTATCGGCTTCGCCCCGCGGTCCCGGGTGCCGTCGAAGACCTCCTCGCCCGTCCTGGGCCGAATCGGTGTCCCGCGGCAAAGGCCCAGTGTTGCAAGGGGAAAACGACTTTCCGCCATTCCTCTGGTTATTGTAACTTATATTTTGCGGTTCAGGCAAATCCCGCGTAATTCTGATCGCGATGATAATTTACGTTCAAAGAATGGATGCCATCTATGTTCACTCATGAGGATCTGGCCGCCCTTCAGGCGCAGTCGCTGAAGATGCAGGGGCACATTCGCCGCCAGACCTTCTCTCCCGAGCATGAGAAGACGCTCCGCCGCTTCTCCAGCTGGGAGGTGTCGGAGCTGATCTTCCGCATCAACCAGTCAACGTTCCGCGGCAGGCTCGCCCAGGATCCCGACCTTCCCGGCGGGGAAGTTGAGGAGGACGGCCGGCAGCGCTGGTTCTCGCTGACGGAGATCAATGAGCTGCGACGCAAGATGAAGGTGAACCGCGCCTCGCTGATGCCGCGGCGGCCGGTGCGCAAGCGGGCGATCCGTGTCGCCATCTCCAACTTCAAGGGCGGTGCGGGTAAATCGACCGTCGCCCTGCACATGGCGCATGCCGCCGCTCTCGATGGCTACCGCGTGCTGGTCATCGACTTCGATCCGCAGGCGACGCTTACCCACTCCATGGGCCTGCACGACGTGAGCGAGGAGCTGACCGTCTGGGGTATCATCGCGCGCGACCTCGTCCATGAGACGGAGCGGATGAACGCCGCTCCCCGCGCCGCAGAGTCCGGGACCGCCCTGCCCCAGCGCCGGTTGCCCCCTTCGGTGCGCGACCTCGGCATGGGTGACCTCCGCATCGGCGACTTCATCAAGCCGACGGCCTGGCCCACCATCGACATCGTCCCCTCCTGTGCCAATGCGGCCTTCGTTGAGTTCGCCTCCGCCCAGTACCGGCACCTCAACCCCGACTGGTCCTTCTTCGCCGCCGTGTCCCGCTATCTCGATGCCCTGCCGAACGAGGCCTACGACCTCATCATCTTCGATTGCCCCCCGGCGATCGGCTATCAGTCCATGAACGCGGTGTTCGCGGCAGATGTGCTCTATATCCCGTCCGGGCCGGGCTACTGGGAATATGACTCCACAACGTCTTTCATCGGTCAGCTGGCAGAAGCGCTGGCGGATCTGGCGACCGGCTTCGACGGCACCTTCCCTGCGGGGAAGATCGGCCTTCCCAAGGCCTTTCTCGACCTGCGCTTCCTCATGACGCGTTACGAGCCGAACAACGAGCTGCATCGCGCCATGTATCAGGCGTTCCGCAAGGTTTTCGGAGACACCGTCGCGCGGGAGCCGATCGAAATGACGCGCGCGGTGGAGCAATCCGGCCGCTTCCTCTCATCGGTGTACGAAATAGATTATCGTTCGATGACACGGGAAACATGGCGCCGGGCTCGGACGTCCTTTGATCGCGCCTACGAGGAATTCAAGGACTGCTTCCTTAACGCCTGGGACAAACTGGAGGACGCGGAATGAAGAAGCGCCGCATCTTTGATATCGAGCTTCCCGATGACGACGGCCCGGGCTTCCCCGCGGGGAAGGACAAGGCCGGGGTAGGGGAGGCTGACAGGAGCGAAGGGACGCGCCGCTCCCCCATGGCGGCGGCAATTACCGAGAATGCCGACTCCCTTCGCGAGCGACGGGTGATCGAAGAAAAAATCCGGGCTGAAAACGATGCGCTGGCGGAGGAGCATGTCCGGCTGAAGAAGCTGGGGTTGATCGTCGACACCATCCCGCTCGACGAGATCGATGCCACGAAGCTGATGCGAGACCGCGCGCGCGGAGACGATCCGGAGTTGGAGGAGCTGATTGCCTCTCTGCGCGACATCGGCTTGTCCAATCCGATCCGCGTGGAGCGGCGGGGGGATGGGCGCTATGAACTCATACAGGGTCACCGGAGATGGACGGCGTTCAAACGCCTTCTGGAAGAGACGGGCGACAGCGAACGCTGGGGGCGTATTCCCGCAGGCATCTCCGCCCAGGGAGAGGAACTGGAGCGCCTGTACCGCCGCATGGTCGACGAAAATCTTGTTCGCAAGGACATTTCCTTCGCTGAAATGGCGATGGTGGCTCTCCACTATGCGGCCGATCCGGGGACAGCTGAGACCGACCCTGACAAGGCAGTTGCGGAGCTGTTTCACTCTGCCGGCTACCAGAAGCGCAGCTATATACGGCAGTTCATCAGGCTCATGTCTCGCCTGGGCGATGACCTGATCCACGCACGCCATATTCCAAGGGCACTGGGGTTGAAGCTCGCCACCGTTCTGGATGAGCGGCCGGAGCTTGCCGCTCAGATTCGGAGCAGCCTGGAGAACTGGGATAACCGCTCCGTGTCCGATGAGCTGGAGGTGTTGCGCAGCATCGCAGGGGAGGGGGGCGATAGTGGCGAGGTGCCGGCAAGCAGCCGAGCGACTTCAGCACAAGCGCCGGCGGGTCGGGCGAAGACCACCTTTCAGCTGACCTCGCGGCTTGGTGTTGCGAAATGCATGGCGGCGAACGGGCGGCTCGAGATCAAACTCCCGCGGGACTTCTCGTCTCTGGATCGGCGTAAGCTTCAGGCTGCCGTGGCCAGGATGCTCGACGAACTGTCATGATCTTCCCCGTGGGGAAGCAGGCGAGTGCAGTTCCTCGCCTGCTTTTTACCTCGACAAGATGTTAGCCTATTCTTTGTCGATAAGTGTCTCTTATCGGGAATAATATAGAGCCGGATACAAGCGTCCGGTGATGGGCAAAGATACAAAATAATGCGCCTGTGGTCGGTGAAAAGCAGAAAAACACGGAATGATCAGGGCTGTGTTTCCATCTTCAACCGCCTCTCTTTTGTCGTGGGCGTGGCGTTCCCGATGATACCCGCGTGATACAATCCGAGTTCTTGTGATCTGGAAGATCCAAATGTCATGAGCGACCCGGACCATCCTTCTGCTCGAGGCGCAGCAGAACGAGAAAGGCCGAGAGGCGCAGCACCTGAGTGGCAGGCCGGCGCGATCCGGGCAAGGTAGGCGTAACCACGGCCCGCGTGATCGGGTGCCGGTGGGCGGCAAAGCTCCTTACCGCAAGCGTGCATTGCGGACCGAAGGCATTGCCCCAAAGGGCATGTCCCGGCGGTCCGGCAGGTCCAGATCAGCTTGCCAGATCCATCGGTCCGCAATGCCGGGCAGGAGATGCATCCATCGCGCCGCCTATGTCGGATGCGCGAAACGAAGTCTCGGCCGATCTGCGCGCGAGTGGCGCAGCACGATCTCGGCCCGGGCGCGGGCATGGGGTTGCCGAAGGATCCACACCGCAATGTCGAGTGTCTGGCTCCGATCGGTTCCGTGCCGCGGCATCATCGGCGGCAGCAGGCTTTCGCGTGTTGCGGGAGGGCGGCTGCGTTCCGGCGCCTTCCGGGCGGCCGCGGCGATTCCGACCACTGCCTTTTCGGTGAGGATTAAATCCCGTGCAACATTGGCGGGCCGAACGTCTTTCTTGCTGGCCTCCCGGGCAAGGAAAGCGAGCCGTGGAAGTTGGGGGGACGGACCGCGTGCTTTGGGAGCCACCGCCTTGTTTGGAGCAGGTCCCAATGGCAGTTGCCCGATCATCATAGCCTCCAGAATACGCAGGCGAAGTTCCTCAAGGCAAATCGTCTGCCTGTCTCCGGCGCAGGAGGCTGCTATCGAGACCAAGGATCCGGAGAGCTTCCTGGTGCGCGCGGGATTCGCACCCGGCCCGGAGGGTCAGGCCCAGGGCGAGACACTAGGGCAGGGAGCAGGAAAAGGAGGGTAAAGGTTGCTGCTGGACCGCGATTTCTGAATGGCTACACTCGCTACCGCCGCAAGGCCTTATACTAACAAGGAAAAAGGGTGGATCTAGTGTAGTGAAAATGACGGAATCTGGTCAAAACAGCACCAGTTGGGAGGGATTTCCTCGAGCGGACCGTCGGCCTTGGTCCGAAAAATGGACTATGTCGCGATACTGGCGATCGGTTATGGATAGAATCTGAACGTCGCCATGGGCGGGCAGGGCACGCTCGATACGCCGAATGCGGGTTTCGAAGGCCTCCTTTCCGTTAATGAAGCGCGCGTAGATCGAGAACTGGCTGCGCTCGAACCCCTCGTCCAGTAAGAAATTGCGAAACTCTACGCAGCTTTGCGCTGCGATTTGGTGTCGGTCGGCAGGTCGAACATCACAAGGATCCACATCAAACGATATCCGCTGAGAAAAGTCGCCGGTCCGCTCACGCGCCCAGGCCTGCGAGCGTCAGTGCCGCGTGGGGTTCGGGCAGAGCGAGCGACAAGCGCCTTGCCTCGAAGCGCTGCGCGAGTGAGGTTGCGGGGCACGAGAGGGCGACTGAGACCGGGCTACTCTCGCCGGCCAGCGTAAGGTCAAGCGCGATCAGATCGGCCATATGGCGCTTAGCTTGAGGCGTGACTTCGGGTCCGTTCCTGGCGGCTATGGCGCGCGCCGACAGATCGACCAACGGGCGGAACGGCTCCATCAGGTCATCGGGAAGGCATTGGCGCGATTGGAGTGGAACAGGCCAATGGTGGGATGCAGTTCGCCAGCGGTGACAGCGCGAGATGTGGCGGCGCGCAGCACGGTGTATCCGTAGTTCAGCAAGGCGTTGATGTCGGGCAAGTCGGCATTGCGACGGAAGGTCTTGCCAATCATCATGGGCCAGTATATCCGCGCCGCCTGCGCCTCGGCATTGCTGCTGTCACCTGATTGCACACTGCGCGCGATTTTCTCCAATGGCGCAGGCGCCTGTCCAATGGATGCCAAGGCGGCCGCCTGCATGCGGATCTTGGCGGTGCCATCTGCTTCCAGGCCTGTTTGATCAGCGAGCGTGGTGCATCCCATTGCGCGCATACGCGCGTTTTGCTGGTGATGGCCCTGCAGCGTGCACAGCGCCCGGGCCGATCACCGTCGTCATGCCGCCATGGATGAGGCGAACCTCTCCCTGCTGAACCGGCGCAGCTTCAGGAACCGTCCGGCGTTCGCCAGCAGCGCGCCGGGCCGATCCACCCGCCCTGCCTCGCAACGGCAATAACCGGCCACGAGCCTCCGGCCTTCCCAAAGCCCCGTCGAGATCCGCAGGCTCGGCTGCGCGGTTAGCGTCCGCGCACGTGGTGTAATTTCAGCGCCTTCGACGGTGTAATCCCGG
>NZ_DAMDHB010000053.1:0-17539 GCF_032102465.1 Haematobacter sp.
ATGACTGGCCGGCAGAAGTCCGGAATCCCTGGCCGACTTCATTGGAATCCGCACCATAGGAGCCGAGACGGGTGGAATCGCTGCGGATGCAGTCGCCATCGCGGTTTTGATGCTGGCTGAACTGGATGTGATAAACCCGGATGCTGCGCACGAAGTCGAAAGCATCGCCGGAGATGTCGATATCGGCCTGCTCCAGGGCCTGCGCGAGGGTCAGACCCGGCACGTCGATAGGGATGGGCAGGGTACTTTCAAGCGGCTCGCGGAACGCAATGTCATAGAGCCGCTCCATCGGGCTGAGCGGCGCATCGCCACCGAGGGATGCGCCCATCGGGCAGCGCCAGATCTGCAGCGGTGGCTCGACCGGCCAGGGCGTGATGCGGCGAATGAACTCGGCGCGGGCCCGCGCGCAGGGGACAGAGGCTGGCCATCCGCCGGCGAGGCACAGAAGGATGGCGCAGTCGATCTGGTAGGTCTGTGCCTGGACGGAGGAAGGGCTCGAGACTGCGGCGGTCAGGGCCAGAGAGGCTGTCAAAACGGTGGTTCGAAGGGCAGGGGACATGGAGGCGACTCGCTCAGTTACCCTCTATCGCTACGATACACCATTATTGAATGCAATATTCTTGCATTGCTTGTCGTGTGGCTGGCGTATCCGATCTTCGCCTCAGTGTCCCACAACGCTCTGGAAGCGACCGTAATCCTGACTGACCTCCTGTGCCTCAGAGAAGGCCCGGGCGCGCTCGGCATCGAGGCAGCGGAAATACTCCTGCACCGCGGTGATGTAGCCCTCGAAGTCCTCCCGGATCAGATCGGCATAGGCCCGTACATCGGCCGGGTCGCTTGGCAACCATGGCCGTTCAGGGGGATCGCATGATGCTAAGGCGGCGGAGCAACTCACCATGATGGCGACAAGGCAGGATATCAGGCGCAGCTTCACCATGTTTCGGACGAGGCCCCATCATTGCTTTGATTTGCCACAGTCTTGGGCTATCCACCTTTATGGAGCGATGATCTGCCGTCAAGGCATCAAATAATCATTGCCATCAATAATAGTGTAATGATACGGCTATGGTGATTTGATTCCCCATGGCCTGACCCATTCTATGGAGAGGAGCCGCGGGGAGACCATGTTAGAAGACGCCCCGAATGTGGTTACAGAAGACGGATTGCGACAGCTGCTCGCCCAGGGCTATTTGGCCGAAGTGGTCTGTCGGACCGCGGCCGAGAAGCGCCTCAACGCCTGGTACGGCTCTTGGTATGTGCGGGCGATCGGGCCCGCTGGCGGCGATGAGAAGATTGTCGTCACCAGCCGCAATTACATCAAGGCCCGTGAGTTTAAGACCGTTGCCGGGCTTGTTAGCTTCCTCTCGGATATCGGAATGCGCACGGCGCATATTCCTCTCGACGAGGGCGGCCGCTCTCTCCACCAACTGCCGGAGCCTCCGCCCGCGCAGCAGGGCTGAGGCTTCATCCCTTCTTCTGGCCCTCTGCGTCCTTGCCGCGTTCGCTCCGGCCGGCGCGAACGCAGAGGGCTTTGTCTTTCGGGTGGCGCTGGACGGCCAACTGGCCACGGTGTCATCCGATACTGGCTTCATGCGCCAGTTCGGCGCCGAGAAGCCGGAGCGGCTCTTCCTCTTTTCAACACCGCGGGATGATGGTGACACTGGTGCCAGTGACGCCGCGCCTCGGCCCGCCTCCGCCAGCCCCGAGATCCTGCAAGGCATCGAAGACACCGCCTTGCGCTATGGTGGCCATGACGCGCTGAGGCGGGCGGGCCTTTCTGTCACCGACTGGGCACTTTTCTACCGGGCCAATATCGAGGTCGAGAGCGCCTATAACCCGGCGGCCCTGAGCCATGCCGGTGCAATCGGCCTTGGCCAGCTGATGCCCGATACCGCCAGCTTTCTCGGGGTCGATCCGAATGACTGGCGGCAGAATCTCGACGGATCGGCCCGTTATCTCCTCCTGATGCTCGAGACCTTCGGCACGCCGGAGCTGGCGCTAGCCGCCTATAACGCCGGACCCGAGGCCGTCAGCCGCCACGGCGGCATCCCCCCCTATGTTGAGACCCAGGGCCATGTGGCCCGTGTGCAGGCCGTTTATGCGCGGCTGAAAGGAACGAGTTGATGAAGTCCCCTTCCGTCACGGCCGTCATGACGATGGCCTTTGTGGTGCTCGCAGGTCCTGCGCTAGCACAGAGTATCGACCTCTCGCCGGTGCAGACACTGCTGCAAGGCATCGTTGATGCGATCACCGGTCCCTTGGGCATCGTGATCGGCACGCTGGCGCTGATCGGTGTCTTCTTGTCCTGGCTCTTCGGGATTCTCGACTTCCGCCAGGCGCTCTGGGTGCTGGTGGCTATCGCTGGCATCGCCGCCGCGCCGACCATTGTTGCCGCGATCTGGACCACCTGAGGTCTGAGGGTCATGGCGGAACAGTCGCGCGTCTTCATCGGCCTCTTGCGGCCCCCCAAGCTGATGGGGCTGCCGATCATGTATGCCATGGTCTGGCTCTTTGGATCGTCGATGCTGTTCCTCTGGGTCCAGAGCTGGATCATCGTCGTGGCGGCTGGGATTGCCTGGCCGCTCTTATGGAAGGCTGCGGATTGGGATCCGAACTTCCTCGACGTGCTGGTGATCACGCTGCAGGAAACCCCGCCGACGCGGAATCGCAAGCATCATGGGGGAGACAGCTATGCCCCGTGATGCCGAGACCAAAGCAATAGATAGCGCCGATCTCGCACTCGACCCGATCTCGGCGCTGCCGGAATGGGCCGGGAAGGAAAAGCGGCTCGCACACATGCTGCCCTATGTCAGCCTAGTCGCCGGCAACACGATCCGTACCCGGGGCAACGAGTTGATGCAATGCATCCGCCTTGAGGGGGTGAACAGCACCACGTCTGAGGATAGCCATCTCGACCGGATCGGGGCACTGCTTGCGGGTGTGGTGGCGCAGGTCGGGACGGAGTTCTCCTTCTATCTGCACAAGGTGTCAAAAGCGGTGGACACGCGGCTGCCACCGATCCCGGGTGATGGGTTTGAAGCGGCAGTCGACGCCCGCTGGCAGGCACAGCTTGCGAAGAGTGGGCTGCGCGACAAGACCCTCACGCTTTCGATCCTGAAACGCCCAGACCCTGGCAGCCGGATCCCCTTCGTTGCGGCGGCCTCCCGCGCCCGGCTGGCCGCTGACACTGTGCGGCGCCTGCGCAAGCTCGATGAGGTGGTGGGCTTCATGCTCTCGAGCTTCTCCGATCTGAAGCCGCGCCTGCTGACGGCCGAGAGCGGCGAGTTGCTGGGCTTCCTCGGCAGCCTGAACACGGGCGAGGAGCACCCTCTCTTCCCGGCCTCGCGCCTCGGCATCCTCGCCGAGGACGTGGCCAACACGCGCGTGACCTTCCGCAGCGCAGAGATCCATCTGACTGATGGCGCCGTGGGCGACAAGTTCGGCACGATCTTTGCCGTCAAAAACTACCCGGCCAAAACCGACAGCCTGATGCTCGATGAGTTGAACCTGCCGGTCGATATGGTGGTCACCCATTCCTTCGTGCCGATCAATTCGAACATCATGGCCGGTCGGATCAAACGCCAGCTTCGGCTGATGCAGGCCGCCAATGATGGCGCGGTCAGTCTGGCCCAGGAGCTGGAACTGGCGCAGGACGATCTGGAATCGAAGCGGCTGATCTTCGGCGAACACCATATGACCGTGGCGGTCTATGCGCGCACCCGCGCCCATCTCGAGGATATCTGCGCCGAGATCCGCAATATTTCCGCCAGTTCCGGCATCAACCTGATCTCGGAGGGCTTCGGATCACGCGCGCATTACATGGCGCAACATCCGGGGAACACGGGCGCACGGAGCCGCAAGGCGGCAATCACCAACCACAATTTCGCGGATCTCGCGACCTTCCACCGCACCCCTCTTGGGAAGACCGGTGAGGAACTGCCCTGGGGCGTGCCGATCACGCTGTTTCCGACACCAGAGCGCAGCGGCTTCCGTTTCAGTTTCCATGAACAGGGCTCGCCGCTGAAGGAACCGACCGGCGGCCACACCCTGATCCTCGGGCGTCCCGGTTCCGGGAAGTCGGTGCTGGCCGCCTTTCTCATGACCATGGCCCGGCGGGCCGGTGCGCGGCTTTTCATCTTCGATTACCGCGCCGGGATGGAAATGGCTGTTCGCGCCCTTGGCGGCAGCTACGCCACGGTCCGTGCAGGAAAGCCCACCGGACTGAACCCGCTTCAGACCGAGATCGACAATCGCGGCCAGGCCTGGCTGGCCGACTGGCTTGCCACGCTCCTTGAGCGCCGCGACCGACCGCTGACGCCGGTGCAGACCAACCGTCTGCAGGAGGTTGTGCGCCAGAATGCTGGCGCCGATCACGCGGGACTTCGCAACTGGTCAGATTTCGCCTCACTGCTGGTCTCGACCGATGATGACGGCGATCTCTTCGAGCGGATGCAGGAATGGACCGAGACCGGCCGCTATGGCTGGATCTTCGGGGCCAACCCGCAAGACGGCTTTTCGCTCGGCGGCGAGGTTTCCGGCTTCGACCTGACCGGTATTCTCGATTCCGAGAGTGAGCGCGAGCGGATGGCCGTGCTCTCTTACCTCTTCCGCCGGGTCGAGCGGGTGATTGAGGATCGACGCCCTACGGTGATCCTGATCGACGAGGCCTGGAAAGCGCTCGACAATGGCTACTTCGCGGATCGGCTGAGCAACTGGCTGGTCACCGCCCGCAAACAGAACGCGGTCGTTGTGATGATGACGCAATACGCGAGCCAGCTCGAGCGCACCCGTACCGGCAAGACCATCGTCGAGGCGGTGCCAACGCAGATCCTGCTGCCAAACATCCGCGCCAGCGCGGCCGATTACGCGATGCTCGGTCTCAGCGAGAAGGAACTCGATGTCCTTCTGGGCGTGGGCACCGCCTCGCGCCTTGCGCTGGTGCGCGACGACCGTGGCTCGGTTGTCATTGATGCCGATCTCTCAGCCCTCGGCCCTCTCGTGACCGTCCTTGGCGGAATGGAGAAGGGCGAGCAACTCGTGGGGGCGGATTACCGCGACCGCCCTGATTTCTGGAAGGAGAAGTCGTGATGTCTCGTGTAACTGGTGCCCGGTTTCTTCATCTTCCCGTCCTCGGCAGTCTCCTGCTCCTTGCCGCTTGTGCAGGCGGGCAGGCCCCACGGGCCAATTGCTTCAGCTTTGTCGAACGTCCTTCCGGCGTCACGGTCTCGACCATGGGCGGTGAGGTGTCGCGAGCGGCAGACCCGTGCGCCTTCACTCTGATTGGCGCGGCGGACTGACGGCATGGCCCGGATTCTGGCACCGTTCCTGTCCCAGGCTCTGATCGGCATTTCTCTGGCGCAGCCCTTGGGCGCCCAAGGCGTACCGACCTTTGACGCTCAGGGCTTTGCCAGAACGGCGGCGACGATCGCACAGCGGGATCTGGACATCGCGTTGCAGCGGCATCGGCTGAGCCGGAAAGAGGAACTGGCCGAAATTGAGCGCCAGCAATTGGCCTCATTGGAGAACATCCTTGGCGCCATGACTGTCGGCGCCAGTGTGTCCGTTGGTGCGAGTGTGGCCGCGCTGGAGGCCGGGAACGGGGGAGAGACGGCTGCATCGGCGCTCTTTGCGACCGAAGACGGCAACCCCGCCGCCACCCGCCTGTTCGGAGACGCCCGCGAAACGGTCGAAGAGCTGATCATCCGCGGAGCCCGCGACACCTACTCTCTTTCCGGCGTGTCGCGCGCTGGCCTGACGCCGGTGCAATGGCGCTGCCTCCTTCAGGCTCTGATCTGGCAGGAAAGCCGCTTCCAGATCGGCGCTCAGTCTGGCGTCGGCGCTTTCGGCCTGACCCAGATCATGCCCGGCACTGCCGGTGATCTCGGCATCTACCCGGCCTATTACGATGATCCCTATCTGCAGGTGACCGGCGGCGCCCGCTATCTGGCGCAGATGCTCGGCATGTTTGACGGCAACATCATCCATGCGCTCGCCGCCTATAACGCCGGGCCCGGCCGTGTGCAGCAATACAGCGGCGTGCCACCCTTTGCCGAGACCCAGAACTATGTCGTGGTCATCCCGGCGCAGTACAATCGGTACCTCGCTATGGTGGGCGGCCCCGATGCGCTTGGCACCCTCGATCCCGTGCTGCTGGCCAATGCGAGCTTCAGCCTCTCGGCGCATGGATCCGGTGTCTATGGCGATTATTCCATGGTGTCGGTTCAGGCTGCGGCACAGCGCTTATATGACATAATTAGGATTATCGGAGCGACTGAAGACGTGCAGGCGTCCATTGCCCTGAACACCTATGCGCGTGCCGAACTGGCCCGGATTGTCGCAATCCGCACAAGGCTCAAAGCAGCGCAGACCCAACCCCTGAGTGATGAACAGATCGCGCTGGCCGCCGCTCAGGCGGCCGAGCGGCGGTTCATGGATTTCCGATTGGAGGATTTGCGATGAGACAGTTTCTGATCAGCACAGCGCTCTGCTTTGGCCTCGCAGGCGGCGCCTCGGCCCAGGGCGTGCCCACGGTCGATACCCAGAACATCGCCCAGGAAATCCGTCAGCTGCAGCAGATGCTGGAGGATTTCGGGATCCAGAGCGACATTTTCGAGAACGCGCTGGAACAGCTGGATATGCTCCAGCAGCAGTTCGATCAGTTGCAGAGCATGTATGCTTCCCTCACCGGACCGCGCGAAATCCTCGGCCTGCTCATGGGCGGCGACCTCGATCAGCTTCTCGAGGCCAAGTTCGAAGACATCCCCGGCCTGATCCGCGGCATCCAGCAAGGCGACTGGAGCAATCTGCTCGGGGGCACCGCCGGGCCGATGCGCACCCAGATGCAACAGGCTCTGGCGAGTGCCGGTTTCGATGAAGATACCCTGCGTGAGATCGCCACCAGCGGCAATCCCGGTGCTGAGGGCATCGCGACACGGGCGACCACGGGCGCGGTACTGTCGGCCGCAGCACAGAACAGCCATGAGGAGGCTGCGCAGTCCTTGGCTCGGGTCGAGCGCCTCGTCGCAATGATCCCCGATATGGAGGATCTGAAGGCCTCGATGGACCATAACACCCGTGTCACGGCGGAGCTCGCGATCGCCATGACACGCATGTGGGAGTTGGAGGCAATCCAGACCATCGGCGCGGGCAACGCGGGCGTGGTCGATGCCGCGACCATCGCCGAGGAACGGCGCTACATGGATTTCACCATGCCGAGCCTCGAATGACGGCCGGTTCGAACATGGCCCTGCGCGAAGTCGTCGAGGAAGAGCTGGTTTACGGTGCGCTGCGCCGGGAGCGCCAGTGGCGGGTGATCGGTCTGTCCGGGGCTGGTTTCGGCGTTCTGGGCTGCCTCGCGGCTGCGGCGGTCGCGATCCTTGTCGAGCCGCCCCTGCCTGTGGTCGTGCCCTATGACCCGGAGAGCGGGCTCGCCTTGCCGAACGCGACTGTCCAAGCGGTGCGACTGTCTGAGCGCCCTGCGGTGATCGAGTCCCAGATCTATCGCTACATCCTGGATCGGGAGACCTACAATCAGCTCGACAACGATCTGCGCGTGAACCGGGTGCTGGCGCAATCCAGCGGTGCGGCCGAGGCCAGCATGCGCGCCATGTGGACCAGCGGCCACGAGAGTTTTCCTCCGACCCGCTACGGCGCCACATCCGAGATGGCGGTCGAGATCGCAAGCATCACCCTGATCGGCGAAAACCGCGCCCAGGTTCGCCTGCGCAAGCGCCTGACAAGCCCGCAGGGCGGTCAGGTCGGGCTCTTCACCGCAACGCTGATGTTCGAGTTCCGCCCGGAACACGCCCGCAGCATCGACGATGTCTGGCAGAACCCTTTCGGCTTCACCGTCACCCAATATGCCATCAGATCGGACCGGTCGGAATGAAGCTCGCCCTGCCCCGCCTACTCTTCCCTTCCCGGCTTCTTTCCGCATTCCTGATCGTTGCTGCTCTGCCAGCATTCGCCGAGACGACACCGCGCCCTGGCTCGCACGACAGCCGGGTCCGGGTTGCAACCTGGACCGAGGGACAAGTTTACCGTGTGGTCACCAATCTGACCCGTGTCACTTCGATCGAGTTCGGCGAGGGGGAAACCATCCGCTCGATCATCGCCGGTGACACAGCGGGGTTCCAGTTCGACGGCGTGCCCGGCGGCCGGGCCTTTGCCATCAAGCCCGTGGCGTCAAATGTCGCCACCAATATCACCGTCTATACAAACCGGCGCTCCTACTACTTCCATGTCGTCGAGGCGCGCGAGACCCCGCATTATGTCGTGCAGTTTCGCTATCCGGATGCCGCCGCGCCTGCCGTCAATGCCGTCGCCGCCGGCGCACCGAACAGCAATTATGCTGTGAGCAGCCAGACCGAGTTTACGCCAACCGCGGTCTGGGACGATGGCACCTTCACCTATTTCCGCTTCCCGCGTAATGCGCCGATCCCCGCGATCTTCCGCTGGACCGGCGGGCGGGAGAGAACTGTGAATTCCGTCGCGCAGGAAGAAGGCGTGATTCGGGTCTCCGGGGTTCACCGCCAGTGGGTGTTGCGCCTCGGCGAAGATGTCATCTGCATCCAGGATATGTCAGGCGCTGAAGGCGCGGCATCGTCATGAGCAGTGATCCTGACGACCTTGCCACCCGCCTCAAAGCCATAGAAGCCTCGACGGGAAAACGTAAAGCGCCCGCCCGCCCCTCTCTCTTTGCGGCCTTGCTCGGCAGCGCCGCTATTCTGATGATTGGTGGCTTGGGATGGTTGCTCCTACAGCCAAAGACCGAGCCCAGCTTGCCCACGGCGGCGGCTGAGGAGTTCCAAAGCAACGGGTCAGGCTTCGGCGAATTCCCCGCGACCCCGGCCCCAGAACCCGCTCCGGCGCCCGCGCCGGTTCCTGAAGGGCCAAGCGCTGCAGAGCTCGAGTTGCGAGAAACGCTCGGCAGATTGCAAGCGGAACTGGCCGAATTGCGTGCGCGTCCCGTAGAGACGGGCGATCCAGCCTCACAGGCAGCCATCGCGGATCTGACAGCACAACTGGCGGCACTGGACGCCTCGAACGCGGAAGCCCGCAGCGCTCTTGAGCGGCAGCTGGTCGAGCGGGACCGCGAGCTGGAGCGCATTCGCATGGATCTCGAGATCGCTCGGCTTGGAGCGCCCGGCACCGGCGAGGAAGATGCACGGCTCGCCGAGCTCGAGCGCAGGCGGGCCGCAGAGGCTGCGGCACGCGAGGCACGCATTACCTCCCCCATGCTGGCCTGGTCCGGCGTGGGTGGGGGAGCGAATGGAGAATCCGAGGTCGAGGCGGCACGTCTCAGCGCGGATGAGGCCTTCGTGCGGGGCGGCGCGGCGGCGGCGCCCGTGACCCGGGCCGAGATCATCGTGAACCCCGGCCACACCGTCGTGCAGGGCACGATGATCCAGGCGGTGCTGGAAACCGCCATGGACAGCACCCTGCCCGGCGTGATCCGGGCGGTCGTCTCGGAAGATGTGCATTCCTTCGATGGCACCCGCATTCTGATCCCGCGCGGTGCCCAGTTGATCGGGCGCTACCGCTCTGAGGTCTCGCTCGCGCAATCCCGGGTGATGGTTGGCTGGGATCGGATCATTCTGCCCGACAACCAGACGGTTCAGATCAGCGCCTTTGGCGGGGATGAACTCGGCCGCTCTGGCGTCACAGGCCATGTCGACAGCCGCTTTGGCACGCGGTTCGGATCGGCCGCGCTGATCTCCCTGATCGGCGCGGTCCCCGCCGCAGCCGCAGCGAGCATCGACGACGACACGACCTCGGATGCGGCAAGCGATGTGGCCACGGACCTTCGCGATACCAGCCGCAGTGTGATGCAGGACTATCTCTCGATCCGCCCGGTGATCCGTGTGCCGCAGGGCACCCGCATCACCGTCATGGTCGATCGCGATCTGGAGATCCTCTGATGCCGGCAAGCTACCTCGAAGCCTCGCTGGCACGGTTGGGGGATCCGATCCGCCGCCCTGATGTGATCGAGATATGCATCAACCCCGATGGCCGGGTCTGGGGCGAGTTCCAGGGCGATCACTTCATGCGAGACCTGGGTCAGCCGCTCACGCAGATCGAGATCAGGGACCTTGGCAACCAAATCGCCTCGGCGGCCAACACGACGCTCAGCAACCGCAAGCCCATCGTCTCGGTCAGCATCCTCTGGGGGGATCGACCGATCCGGGCTCAGGTCATCCAGCCGCCGGCCGTCGAAGGCGGGTTTTCCATCTCGCTGCGATTCTTCTCGACGCTCCCGCTCGAGCAGATCAGGCTTGGCTTCCTCTACGGCCGCGAACGTAGCCTTGAAGGTCTGCGCAAGGAACGCAACCTCGCGCTTCGGAAGGTGGTGGCCTCGGGCGAGATCGATGCGGCTCTACGCTTTTGTGTCGAAAACAAGCTGAACATGATCGTCTCTGGCGGCACCTCCACCGGCAAGACGGTCGCCGCCCGCAAGATCATCTCCCTCATCCCGGATGACGAGCGTATCCTGACCATCGAGGAAGCGGCCGAACTCAGGCCCGAGCAGCCGAATGTCGTGACGCTGATCTCGGACCGGGAATCCGACGCCCGCAGCGCCGATGCGCTCCTGACCTCGACCCTGCGCATGCGGCCGGATCGGATCGTTCTGGGCGAGGTGCGCGGGAAGGAGGCCATGACCTTCCTCGAAGCGATCAATACCGGCCATGGCGGATCTCTGACGACGCTTCACGCCGAGACACCGCAGCTCGCCGTCCGGCGCCTTGCCATCGCGGCGCTGAAGACGGACCTTCCGATGACCTATGCCGACATGATCACCTACATCGAAGGCTCGATCGACGTGATCATTCAGGCCGGCCGCCATGAGGGGGCCAGAGGCATCACCGAATTCTACTTGCCCGGCATTGGACTTGATGAGGTCCCCTCACGCCTTGCCTCCGAATGATGAAAGGAAACCCCCATGCGTGTCCTCGTTCTCACCGCTGCCATCTTCGCTGCCGCACTTCCGGCCATCGGGCAAACTCCCGTCACCAACGATCTGACACCCACGCTTGAGCCGCAACGGTACCGTATCTGCAACGACAGGCCCGAGCGCCCGGCATGGGTTGAAAATGTCTCTCCCCGCGAAGCCTACAAGGCGCTGACTGTGATGGCCCTCTATGAACTGCGCTCGTGGGAAACCATCGTGGCAAATGGCGATTGTTCCTGCGAAACACGTTTCCCGGATTGGACAGCTGCTGACGCGGAATATACCGAGCGCTTCGCTGACCTACCGCAGGCTGAGCACACACAGACCCAACGGGTATTGCGTCGCCAAGCCAACGACTTGCGCCATGCAGTTCAAGCTGTCTGCGAAGCGCAGGGCAACTGGTAATGGGTGTTGTCAGCTGGATGGTCGGTTCGGCCGATAGCTTCCTCGCCTCGGCTGCGGAATCGCAGTTTGGGGCTGTTGCGAGCAATATCGGCACGATCACCCTGCTGATGGTCACGCTTTCCCTGATCGGCCTCTGTATCAACATGGCCTTCCAATATCGCAGCATGGATGGCGCGACCTTCTTTTGGTACTTGCTGAAGCTGACCCTGATCGGGTTCTTCGCCTTCAACTGGACCCGCTTCAACGCGGTCGCAAATGCGGTGATCGGCGGTCTGGACTATATCGCAGGGGCGCTGGTCGCATCGGTCGGAGGCGGCGGTGCTGGCGCGACGCACTTTGCCGGTGAGTTCGACAATCTGATCGAACGGTTCTCGGCCTATCTCAATGCGATCGGCAGTAATCTGGGTTGGATGACGGGCGCGATCCTGGGCGGCATCGGCCTCATTCTGCTCAGCATCCTCGGCTTCATGACCGGGATCGTGCTGATCTTTGCCAAGATGATGCTCTCGCTGATGCTAGGCCTGGCGCCGGTGATGATCGCCCTGTCGCTGTTCGATGCGACCAAGGACTTCTTCCACCGTTGGGTTTCCACAACCGTCAGCTATGCGTTCTACCCGGTGGTGATCGCCGCGATGTTCTCGACTGTGGTGGGCATGGCAAACGCCCTCCTTGCGCAGGTCGGAGACCCGGAATCTGCCACCAATATCGGCTCGCTTATCCCCTTCTTCGTCATGATCTTCCTGGCGAAGGGCTTCGTTGCTGCAACGCCTCTGATCGTGCGCGGGCTGTCGGGGAACTTCATGGTGGTGGCGGGGCCGGCTGTTGCTGCCGGAACTGCAGCCATGACCCGTGGGATGCTGAACACCCGCGGCGTGCAGGCGCGCGAGCGAATGGGAAATCTCAGCACCGGCGAAATGGTCGGCCGCCAGATCGCCCAGAATGCGCCCGCCGTGAAATCTGCCGCTCTTGCCGCCGGCGGGCAAATCGTCCGGGTCGCAGAGCGGGCACGGAGGCTCGGGAAGTAGGCGCCCTTTCGAGGGCGAGCCTTCAATCCAGTATCGTAACGAGGAAAGATAAGATGTTGTACACCTTTGCGGAATTCCAGATTCAGGGCTATGTCGGCCGCAGAACCGAGCTTGGAGGCGGCAAGGTCCTAAAGGTCAGCATCGCCGCAACCGACAGCTGGAAGGACAAGGACAGCGGCGAGCTGCGCGAGCGCACCGACTGGAACACCGTCACCCTTTTTGAGCGCAGCACGGCGGGTTTCGCCTGGCTGAAGGAGAACCTGAAGCCGGGGGATCTCGTCCATGTGAGGGGGCGGATTGGCGAGAGCAATTACGCCAAGGACGGACAGATCGTCTATGAAACCTCGCTGACGGCTGATCGGTTTGCGGTCGTTCCGGTCGGGAAGGATGGGTAAGGGTCGCACTGCCACGCGCCATCGCAACAGCCTTTTGCACCAGATGTACCTCGCTGGCTATTCGGGCCGCCAACCGCCACGCTGGCTGCGTCTGCTGCTGGCGGGCTCGTGCTGGCACCGGGCGTGGCTGCTCGGGCGATTGGGCTTCTTCGTTGAGAACGGGATAGGCTACGGACCTGCCAATCCCTATCCCGGTTACTTTTCGACCGAGAAGCGAGAGAAGGCGTCCCCTGAACAGGTGCAGTAGTGATCCGCGTCTGCCTCAAAGGCGTGTAACAGGGTCTTTCGGCTGTCAGTCACACTCTGACCCAAGGGTTAAGCAAGATCACCCCCGTGTCCTTGAAATCACCGGTGTTTCGGGTCACGACCGTGAAGCCATGGACCAGCCCCGTCGCCGCTATCAGTGCGTCCCGTTCTGATCTCGGATCAGGAACATGAAGGCCGGCGCAGCGCAGCGCCACGCTTGTATCTACCGGCAAAACCCGCTCCTGGAACTCCGGCAGGACCCGTTCTGCGAACCATGCCCGGAGCAAGGCTCCCTGCGCCGCATCGCGCCGCTCGATGCGGCGCACGCCGATATCCAGTTCCATCACGGTAATTGCAGAAATGAACAGTGCCGCGGCATCCTGACCGCTCAGCCAGGCGGTGACATTGGCATCGGCCCTGCCATCCCCCGCCTTGCGCAACTCGGAAATCACATTGGTGTCGAGCAGAAACATCAGGACAGATCGGCCGGTCGGGACATGATCTCAGTCTTGCGCGGCTCAAAGTCGATGTCCGACAGCCCCGGCACCGCAAGTGCATCGAGGATGTTGCGGCGCTGGCCGCTCATCTGCTGATATTGGGCAAAGCTCATAAGGACATGGGCCGGTCGGCCTCTGTCCGTGATGAACACGGGACCGTCAAGCGCCGCCCGTTTTGCGCGGGCCAGATCCTGGTTCAGTTCACGGCTGCTGATCGTATGAATCGTCATCGCGGCCTCCGATTGTGGTTACGTTACTACATGTGAAACCTGCGACGAAAGTCAAGGCTGGGGATCTTGGCGATCAGTCTTCTGCGGATGAGCATGACCACATAAGAGATCATCAACCCCAGCACCATTGGCACCAGAACGCCCGAGGCGATGTGGAAGAACCACCCCAGCATCAGCGCCAGCATGACGCCCAGCGTGATGTTCAAAAGGGCCGGTGGTGCGGCGGTCGGCGTGGGCTGTGTCATGACGATCCCGAAGCTCTGTCCCTATCGGGTTAGAAGGAACCGAAGGCTGTGCCAAGCACGATCACGGCCACAAGGGCAACAAGCGCGCTGACAATGGCGGCCATGACGATGTCCAGATAGCTTTCGCGATGCGTGCAGCCACAGACCGCAAGCATCGTGACCACCGCGCCATTATGCGGCAAGCTGTCCAGCGTACCCGAGGCGATCACGGCCACCCGGTGCATCAGCGCAGGGTCCAGCCCTGTGTCTGACGCGATCTGCATGAAGGTGGGGCCAAGGGCCTGCAGCGCAATGGTCATCCCGCCCGAAGCCGATCCGGTCAACGCGGCAAGGATGTTCGTCGCTACCGCCAGTGACACGAGCGGCCCGCCTCCGATGCCCAGAACCCAGTCCCGCACCATCTCGAACGCAGGCAGGGCCGCCACGACCGCGCCGAACCCCACAAGGCTTGCCACGCTCATGATCGGAAGTACTGCGGCCGTCGCGCCCGAGTCGATGCTTTCGCGCAGATTGCGAAAGCGGCGCCGGTTCATGGCAACCAGCACGATGCAGGCGACCAGAAGCGCAAGCGCCACCGACCAGACCCCGCCGACAGCCGACAGGGTGGTTTCGCCCCATGCGGGCTGCGAGAGGAAGTCGAAATCCATGCTGGGCAGCACGAACTGCGTCAGGATCAGGTTGACCACGACAACCAGAACCAGCGGCAGAATGGCCAGGCCGATCGGTGGCCGCCCGCCCCAGGATCCGGCGCGGCTGATCTCGGCAGGGTCAAACTCGCGTGCGGTGCTGGCCAGCTCGCGCGAGACGGCGGAGCCTTTTTCGGCCGCGCCATAACCCTCGCCCCGCGCCTTGGCCTGACGTTCGCGGAAGGAAAGCCAGCCCAGGCCGATGGCCGCCATGATGATGCTGGCTATGATGCCAAGCCCAGGTGCGGCAAAGGGGGTGGTACCAAAGAACGGCATCGGAATCGCGTTCTGGATCGCAGGCGTTCCCGGCATGGCCGACATGGTGAAGGTCGAGGTTCCAAGCGCGAGTGCCGCCGGAAGCAGCCTGCGCGGCACGCTTCCCGCCTTGAACAGCGCCTGCCCCATTGGCGCCAGAACGAAGAACGCCACAAACAGGCTGACACCGCCATAGGTGACCATCGCGCCCGCAGCCACCACGGCAAGGATCGCCCGCGAGGGGCCGAGCCGGCGCGTCATGTAATCGGCGATCGCTGAAACCGATCCGCTGTCGTCCATCAGCTTGCCGAACAATGCGCCCAGCAGGAAAAGCGGAAAGAACTGCGCCACAAACCCCGCCGCCGCAGGCATGAAGGTCTGCGTCCAGTGCGCCAGCATCGGCTGACCGGAAAAAAGCGCCGCCACCGCAGCAGCCAAAGGCGCCAGCAGCAGGATTGTCCAACTGCGGAACGCAAGCACCATGATCAGGGCAAGGCCCAACAGAATACCCAGCAGACCCAGCATGTCAGAGCTCGTCCGCCAGCGCGTCGATATCGAAGGTCGAACGCACCCCGATGTCCTGAATATGGGTGCGGCCGAAATCCTCGGCGGCGCGGCGCCCTTCGTCGAAGAGCATCTTCAGGAAGTCCCATTCGGCATTCAGCTTCGAGGAATGTCCAAGGTCCACCATGATGTCCGAGGTGATGCGATGCAGGCGCATCTCTTTCCAGTACCGCGCCTCGCCATTGCCGGGGTCGATGACACGGCGCAGCAGCGCCATCATCCGCAACTCTTTCAGTAGCTGGGCGTTGAAAGAGATCTCGTTCAGGCGGCTTGCGATCTCGCGCGCGGTGCGCGGCGTCTCGCGCCGCTCGACCGGGTTGATCTGCACCAGAACGGTATCGAGGCTTTCACATTCACGCACGAGCGGCGTCATCGTCGGGTTGCCCGCATAGCCGCCGTCCCAATAGGGCACGCCGTCGATCTCGATGGCCTGGAACATCGATGGCAGGCAGGCCGAGGCGAGCAGCACATCGGCCGTCACCTCATGCTTGCGGAACACCCTGCCTTGCCCGGTGTGCACATTGGTTGCCGTGATGAACAGCTTGACCGGCCCGGTCGCCAGCGCGTCGAAATCGATCAGGTCTGTCAGGATGTCGCGCAGCGGGTTCCCTGCCGCCCCACCCAGCGAATAGGGCGAGATCAGCCGCGCCATCAGATCCATGGCGATGAAGGCGGGCGAGTTGTCCAGCGTCCATTTGCCCGTCAGGACCTCCAGCGGCCCGCGCTTGAACGGGCTGAAGCGCGCGGCATCGGCCGTCCGGCGCCAGAAGGCGGTCAGCATCTCACGCGCGGTCTGCCGCCCGCCGGTGGCCATGCCGGCCGCCAGGATTGCCGCGTTCATGGCGCCGGCCGAGGTGCCGGAAATGCCATCGATCTCGAACCAGTCTTCCTCGAGGATGCGGTCCAGAACGCCCCATGTAAACGCCCCATGCGAACCGCCCCCCTGCAAGGCGAGGTCGATGGGAAGGGTTTTTCGCGTCTGCGATTTCGGGTTGCTGGCCATTTCGGCGCCTTTCAGTCAATTCATTGCAAGAAAATGGCGCCCGAAGCCGGGCGCCCTAGGGGATCAGGCGGCGGGCACCGCTTGCCCGCGAAGCCTCCACGCCATCGCACCAAGGGCCGCGCCAATGGCGATGAGGTCGAGCCCCAGCATCAGCCCGATCAGCCACAGCGCAGTGACCGGCATCGCGGCAAAAAGCACAAGCGACAGCACGACCGAGAGCACCCCGCTGGCAAAAACCCAAAGCCAGTTGGGCAAGGGACGGATCGTCAATGCGAAGACAACCTTCGACATCCCCTCGATCATGAAGAAGATGATCAGCAGAAGCGACAGCAGCAGCATCCCCTGCGCGATGTTGCGCAAGAGCAGAATGCCCAGCAACACACCAAGTATGGCCGAGATGATCTGCAGCCAGAAGTTCGGCGCATGGCGTGCGCTGATCAGGCCGATGGCCTGAATGATGCCGCTGGCGATCAGCAGCCAGCCGAACACCACGACGGCAGCAGCCGAAGAAAAGGCCGGGAAGACGATGGCGACGATCCCCGCGACGACCAGCAGCGCCGCCTGTACCAGGTGGAAGGTCGAATGGCGGCGCACCGCATCGCGCGCGGCTTCGCGGTAGGTCTGTGCAGCGGCGGCAAGACTGATCGGCATGGCATTGACTTCCTTGTTCAACAGGGTGCTTCCCGCCGGGCAGCGGGTGTTGCCTTCCCCGACCCGCAGGGCCGGATATGGATCAAAATTGGCACAGGACCGTGAAGCCCATGCCAGACAATCAATTTTTCATCGCCATGATGCGGTCGTGTCGCGAATGTGGTGGAAATTGGCGAGCAGCGCGCTCCGAGCATGTAACGTTGGCTCCGGTCAGGCCGCGAGGTCAAGAGACATCGGCACGAGAGGCTGAGAAAGGGTTTCCCAGCCATCGACTTTTCGCATCTGGATCTGCCCTGACGCCAGGAGCGCCCAGAGCAGCATCGGCACGGTTTCAGCGCAGGGCAGCACGGTCTGGGTCTTGATGCGGCGGCGGAACTCCTCGTTCAGAC
>NZ_DAMDHB010000054.1:0-16002 GCF_032102465.1 Haematobacter sp.
CACCCGGCCTCGAAACCACCTCTTCCGCCAAATCTGCCTAGGAGAAAGCGCCGCACACCGCCCCTTCGGGCGCGCTGCGGCATCGCCACGACGACCCAAACAACAAAGGAGGCCAAAAGGCAGCCAAGCCATGAAGTGCAATCAACTGGTCGATGCGGGCCGACGCCATTTCCTGCGAGGTGCCCATTTTGTTCCGGCAATTTCATGTTTCGGTTTGCGGCACATCCTACCCGGGGGATGCATGAGGTCCATCCTGCAGTCTCTTGCCCTCAGATTCCCGCGCAACTCTGGCGTAACCGTAGCTTCATGGGCCGAGGTTTCGCCCATGAAATGCCCGCCATTTGTCAGAGCACTGGGACAGGGATGATGGCGAAAAGCAGAAATCGCCCCGCCACCACGACAAGATGAGTATCGTTTTACTCTCAGGGATCACGGTGCATCTGATCAGATCAGGCCGACAAGGTGCAACGCCATCCCGGCAAACGCGGCACCTGCAAGCACCTGGACCATGCCAATCTTTAGCCGGAACACCGCGATCAGTGCCAGAGCCGACAGGGCCGCCGCCATCCAGTCGATCGAGCCCATAACCGGCAGCTGAAGCGATACCGGCCCCGCCTGAACATCCGCCACCTGCCGCCAAATGACGTGAATGGCGAACCACAGCGCCAGGTTCAGGATCACCCCTACCACCGCCGCAGTGACGGCTGACAGCGCGGCAGACAAAGCGCGGTTCGCCCGCACCCCCTCCATGAAGGGTGCTCCGAGGAAGATCCAGGCAAAGCAAGGCGCAAACGTCACCCAGGTGGCGACCAGCCCGCCCACGGTGCCCGCTAGCAGCGGGGCCGCCCAGCCCGCCTCGCGCATCGCGCCCATGAAGCCCACGAATTGTAGCACCATAATCAGCGGGCCGGGCGTGGTTTCGGCCATACCCAACCCGTCGAGCATCTCACCGGGTTCGAGCCAGCCATAGGTTCCGACCGCCTCCTGCGCGACCCAGGCCAAGACCGCATAGGCCCCGCCAAAGGTCAGCAACGCCAGTTTTGAGAAATAGGTGGCGATGTCGGTGAAGACACTGCCGGGGGCGAGCACAACCAGCACCCCCACCGGCACCAGCCATAGCGCGATCATGGCCAGACCGGCGCGCAACGCCCCCGCCCGGGCGGCGGGCGGCAGCAAGACCTCTTCGCCCAGCAAGGTTTCAGCATCGGCGACATGCGCCTTGCCCGCCGCACCATGCTCCCCACCGCCGACAAAGGCTGCAAGTCCCGCTTTTGCACCCGCCCAGCCGATCATGGCCGCCACCGCCACGATCAGCGGGAAGGGCGCGCCAAAGGCGAAGATGGCGATGAAGGACGCCGCCGCGATCCCCCGCATCGCGTTGTTCTTCAGCGCTCGACGCCCCACCCGCACCACGGCCTGCAAGACGATGGCCAGCACCGCCGCCTTCAGCCCAAAGAACAGCGCCGCGACAAAGCCCACCTCGCCCCAGACCGCATAGATCCAGCTCAGCCCCATGATGGCCAGCATCCCGGGCAGGATGAACAGCCCGCCCGCGATCAGCGCGCCCCGGACCCCATGAATCAGCCAGCCAATATAGGTGGCGAGCTGCTGCGCCTCGGGGCCGGGCAGCAACATGCAGAAATTCAGCGCGTGCAGGAAACGGCCATCGCCCAGCCATTTCTTCTCCTCGACCAGAACACGGTGCATGACGGCGATCTGGCCCGCAGGGCCGCCGAACGAGAGGGCCGCGATGCGCGCCCAGACTCTGGCGGCTTCGCCAATGGTCGGAAAACCGGATGTGGGCGTCATTTCGCTGACTTTCCATGGCTTTGCCAGGTGTGGGTTTCCCCGGTAGCGTCGCGGCACCAGCGGTAGAAGGCGTCATACAGCGCCATCCCCGCCTCCAGCTGCTCCAGATCAGCGACATGCATCCGCGAAAGGCCAAGCGAGGCGGCAATAAGACCGGCGCATTCTGGTGCCAGATCTGGGCGCGCCGTGTCGGCCCCCCGCACGATCGTAGCCAGCCGGTCCAGTGCCGGGATCGACAGGTCAAATTCCGCAATCAGTGTATCGAAGGTGCAGGTCTCGCCGCGATGGCTCCAGAACACGCCGTCGATGTCATAAGGGGCGGCCCCGAAGGTCTCGGCCACTGCCTGAACCTCGGAGGGCGTAACATAGAGAAACACCGCGCGGGGGTCGATGAAGCGGCGGATCAGCCAGGGGCAGGCGATGCGATCAATCTTGGGGCGGGAACGGGTCACCCAGAGACTGCGGCCCGCTCCGTCCGGGCGGGGCAGCTTCGCCGGATCAAAGGTCGGCAGCCCGCCCGCAACCCAGGCGGCATGGCCGCCTTCCAGATATTCGGCGGCCAACCCCTCATGGCGTAGCCAGGCCGCGACACCCTGGCTGCGACCGTGCCCTTCAGCACAGACGACCAGAACCGGTCGACCGGGCGCTTCGCCCCTCAGTTCCCGCGCGAGGTGGGACAGCGCCTCGCGCACAAGCCCGGTTTCGGGCACGGCACGCGCGGTGGCGATCAATCGCGGGTCCGCGTTGCGCAGGGCATCACGGCGCACATCCAGCACGACAGGCGCCTTTGGCGTGCCGATTAGTTTAGACAGTTTTTCGCAGGTCATCGCATCAGGCGCAGGCATGTGCGTTCCCTCCTTGGGTTCAATGGAACGGGATTGGAACGCGAGTTTCAGCTGACGCCTCGTGGGGAGCTCGCGGATCCCCATATGGCGAACATGGCCTTATCACGCAGCAAGATGTCAAGATGGACGCCGTTCGATCTCTTGGACCTGTGATCCGGCAGGGCTGCCGGAACGCCCCTTTTTTGATGATCTTGGTTCTGCAGAAATCTGGCTTTGGCTTGGGGCTTCTGAGCGGTGAGATCGCAGTTGATCCTTTTCCTTCGAAGACCGAGCGGGCCGTGCTGGCTCCAGACCTTTGTTGCCCGGCCAATGCGGCAGGCCAACGGATGCCGCACTCATCGCCCGGCATCGAGGCCCGTGTTGACGCTCTGACGGCCTTGAGGACACTTGGCGCCATCTGTCAGAGCTCGGCACGTCAGCGACTGGTCCAAAGCCCGGAAAAAGCTGCAGACGGGTCCGTCAGACGCTGAACCTGATTTAGAGCCCTGCCGAAGCGCGGAAGCACACGAATATATATCAGTTCGGCAACCAGCTCGACCAATGTCTGCGTCACGATCACGGCCGGAAGCACAGGGATCGCACCCGGAACGGCGAGGGCCAACGGGAGCACCACCAAAGAGTTTCGGGTTGCGATCGAAAAGGACACAGCCCGGCCCGCAGCTGGCTGAAGAACAAAAATGCGTGCGGCACCCCATCCGATGAAGGGGGCCAGAACGGCAAAGGCGATGAAGATCGGCAGGGCTGACAGAGCATGGCGGCTGGCCGCTCCCAGAACCGGAACCGTCGCCGCCACGACCAAGAACAGAACCACCGCCGTCGCCGGAACCGGAAGAACACCAAGCCCGTCACTCACACGCC
This sequence comes from Haematobacter sp., assembly GCF_032102465.1. NCBI lineage: Bacteria > Pseudomonadati > Pseudomonadota > Alphaproteobacteria > Rhodobacterales > Paracoccaceae > Haematobacter > Haematobacter sp. Next base: position 3,513 of record NZ_DAMDHB010000054.1, read on the forward strand.
GCCCCGCCGCGTGTCGAGCGGCCCAGAGCTGAACAGCACCCGCACACATCAGCGGCACCGCGATCAGCCAAACGAAAGCATGGATAAACGGGCCGACATGCACCAGGTCTGCGGCCTCGCTGCCGAGGAACAGGCCAAGGAAAATCGGCAGCAGTGCCATTTGCACCACCAGCAGAAGCGGCGTCGACGACAACAGCAATCGCGCATCGGCCCGCCCGAGGTGGGCGAAAGTAATCACATAGTCGATACAGGGCGTCAGCAGCACCATGAGAATGCCAAGACGCAGCAGGGCATCGTCTATGGCGAGTTGCAGCAACAGGAATACAAGCACCGGAACGGCGATGAAGTTACCGGCGAGAAGGGCGCACAGAAAACGCATCTCCCGGAACCCGCGCCCGATGTCCGGCAAGGGAACCTGCAGAAACGTGACGAACAACATGAAGGCAAGCGCCGGGTTGATCGCGCCTTCCAGTGCGGTTGTGCCTGACACAGTGATACCGGTGATTGCGGCAAGGCCGACAGCCGCGAAGTAAATCCATACTTGTTGGCGTTCCAGAATATCGCGCATAGGGTTTCCTTGCCGTGGCCAGAGGCGGGCAGTGGTCATATAAATTAAGATATATCAGTGAGTTGTTCGCGTTGGTTTGCCTTCGCACTTGGCTAACAAGGCGATCGCCTCATCACAGTGTTTGCAGTGGCCTTGGCAGCAATCATGCATAAGGAAAGCCACAAGAGATGACAGCTGCGAGAATCGGGCGCTGTAGATGATCGACTTGCCATCGCGCCGGCTCTGGACCAAGCCCGCGTTCTCCAACTCTCTCAGATGAAATGATGTCCGCTGAGGCGAGCCATCCAGGTTTTCAGCGATGGATCCCGACGCCAACCCATCCGCACCCGCAGTGACCAGCATCCGAATGATCCTAAGCCGGGTTTCCTGGGCAATAGCTGCAAACCCACGAAGAGCTTCGCCCTGATTCATTCAAATACTCCCTTTAGTGTTTTATCGTATGATGGGTAAGATTTTGCAAGGATAGATGAAAAGTCGTGTGTCATGTGAATGATGCGATGATCACGTTCGTGACCCGAGCAACTGCGTAGGCCGACGCAATGTCAACCAAGGCGCGTTTTGGTGCAGGTGCCTCCTGGCCGATCCGGCTGCTATCCGCAGTCACCACCGTTACCAAAACAGCTTGAGCCCGGACCCGGCCAGTAGAAGCGCGAGAATGACCCGAAGCCATTTATCAGACAGAAACCGACTGCCGAGCATCGCACCGGCGAGGCCGCCTATGGCAACCGCCACCATCCAGATCGGCGCGGAACCCGATATTTGTGGCCAGAACGCATAGGCCCCGATCAACGCCGCAGCCGAGTTGACCAGGTTATAGATGGCCGTCGTGGCTGCGGTCTGGCGGGCGTCCGCCCAGTTCATCGCGAGGATAATCGGTGCCAGGAAGACGCCGCCGCCGGTGCCGGTTGTTCCGGAGATGAAGCCAATAACCGCACCGGTGATCAGCGCAGGCACGAATGGCGGATGGTCGGGCGCCCGGGTTGTGGTTGTTCCGCGGGTCAGCGCGCTGCGCGCCATCAGCAGGCCTGACAGCATCAAAATGGTGCCTACGAGCGGATAATATGCCCCGGCACCCAGATTCACGGACCCGCCAAGCACTGAGAACGGAAAGCCGAGTAATGCGAAAGGATACAGATTTCGCCAGGAAAGCTGCGCGGCCCTTTGGAACATGAAAGTCCCTATGGCAGCGACCACCAAGTTCAGCGCCAACGCAGTGATCTTCATCTCCAGTGGCGGCAATCCAAGAATGGCCATCAGCGCGATGTAGCCGGTGGCGCCGGCCTGACCCACCGCAGCGTAGATCAGCGCGACCAGGAAGAATGCCAGGATCACTTCAGCTGGTCTTCTGCGAGGTGGCGCAACCATCGGCCACCGCACCGGGAAGGCATAGGCGCCCGCCGCAGCAATCCTCCATGAGGAACCGCAGGAGGCCGTTCAGCGCATCGAACTCGGCGGTATAGAGGATCGATCGGCTTTCGCGGCGAGAGGATACCAGGCCCGCGCGCTCCAGCTCCTTCACATGAAAACTGACGTTGGAGGCGGTGACTCCGGCCTGTTCGGCGATCAGGCCAGCGGCCAGACCCTCCGGCCCCGCCACGACCAGCATCCGCAGGATGCGCAGGCGGGTTTCCTGAGACAGGGCCCCGAAGGACAAGAGCGCTTGACGTTCATCCATTATTTGACGATCCTAGAAGTGTCGAATCAATAGGTATCGCAAATGACGGTCCAAAGCAACATCGGCGCGCCGACCGGCGCGGCCGACCCGAAAGATATCACCATCGGCGAGCTTCTCGATGCCCTCCGCAACGTCGAGGATCGGCCCCTGGTCTTCACCTATGACGGCCAGGAGGTGCGAACGGGTTTTCACGTCACCGAGGTGAAGGTCGGCCAGTTCCGCGCTCTGGATTGCGGCGGAAACCCCGAGGCCTGGACGGAGATCTTCGTGCAGCTTTGGGACGTCAACGAGGATCGGGCCCATATGCCCGCAGGGCTTTTCACCCGGATCATCGGCAAGGTGATCGATCATGTCTCTCTCGACCCACAGGCGAAACTGACCTTCGAGGTCAGTAATGCGGTAAGGCCGATGCAGCTGCATCGGGCGGCTTACCCCAGCCTCGCGGACGACCGCGTGATCGTTGCGCTGTCACCGCGCCCGGCAAGCTGCAAACCACGCGACCGCTGGCTTGATGACCAGAAGGCCGCTTCGGCCTGCTGCGCACCCGTGGCGAAACAGAGCTGCTGCGGGTGATGTGGGAATGGACGTCATCATCTACCACAATCCGGAATGTGGCACCTCCCGGAACACACTCGGGCTGATCCGCAATGCCGGTATCGAGCCGCATGTGATCGAATATCTGAAGACCCCGCCGTCGCGGATCATGCTGGAGAGCCTGGTGGCGCGGATGGCAACCCCGCTGCGCGCGCTGCTGCGCGAAAAGGGCACGCCCTTCGCGGACTTGGGTCTTGGCGACCCAGCACTGACGGAGGCGCAGATCCTCGACGCGATGCTGGAACATCCGATCCTGATCAACCGTCCCATCGTAGTGAGCCCCAAGGGGGTGCGCCTCTGCCGCCCCTCCGAGGCGGTGCTGGATCTCTTACCGCCCCAGCTGGGCGCATTCTCGAAAGAAGACGGCGAGCCGGTGGTCGATGCGAATGGAAATCGCGTCCTGCCGGAAGCGCCCTGAACGGAGTCTACCCATGTCCTCCCCGCAACCGACCCGGCGGCTGTCCTTTCTGGACCGCTGGCTGACGCTCTGGATCTTCGTAGCCATGACGATCGGCATCGCCCTGGGCACCGTATTGCCCGGGCTGCCGGACGCGCTCAACGGCCTTTCGATTGGCACGACCAATATCCCGATCGCCATCGGCCTGATCCTGATGATGTATCCGCCGCTGGCCAAGGTCAGGTATGAGGAACTGCCGCGGGTGTTCCAGGATCGCCGGGTGCTGATCCTGTCCCTGATCCAGAACTGGATCATTGGCCCGGTCCTGATGTTTGTGCTCGCGGTGATCTTCCTGCATGATCAGCCGGAATACATGACCGGGCTGATCCTGATCGGGCTGGCGCGCTGCATCGCCATGGTGCTGGTCTGGAACCAGCTTGCCCGTGGCGACAGCCAGTATGTGGCCGCGCTGGTCGCTTTCAACTCGGTATTCCAGATCCTGTTCTTCTCGGCCTACGCCTGGTTCTTCCTGTCCGTCCTGCCGCCGCTGTTCGGGCTGGAGGGAAGCGTGATCGACGTGAGCTTCTGGACGATCACCGAGGCGGTGCTGATCTATCTTGGGATCCCGTTCCTGGCCGGGTTCCTGACCCGCCGGATCCTTGTGGGGCGCATGGGCGAGGCCTGGTATGAAACCGTCTTCCTGCCGCGCATCGGCCCGGTCACCCTGGCGGCGCTTCTCTTCACCATCGTGGCGATGTTCAGTCTGAAGGGCGGCGATGTGGTCGCGCTGCCGATGGATGCCCTGCGCATCGCCGTGCCGCTCGCGCTCTACTTCATCATCCAGTTCCTGGTCAGCTTCGCCATGGGCCGGATGATCCAGGCGGATTACCCGCGCACCACCGCCATCGCCTTCACGGCGGCCGGGAACAATTTCGAGCTGGCGATCGCCGTGGCCATCGCCGCCTTCGGCCTTGCCTCTCCCGTGGCCTTTGCGGCCGTGATCGGCCCGCTGGTCGAGGTGCCCGCGCTGATCCTGCTGGTCCATGTCGCCCTCCGGCTCGGTCGGCGCTGGTTCCCGGACGCGCCTCCGGCTGAGGAGGTCCGCGCATGACCGAACTGCCGAACCTGACCGATGCCGTTCAGCTGCCGTCTCTGGCGGGACTGACCGGCCCCGCATCCAGCCACCCGCCCCGCATTCTCCTGCTCTATGGCTCCCTGAGGGAACGGTCCTACAGCCGCTTTCTCACCCAGGAAGCGGAACGGTTGCTGCGACATTTCGGCTGTGAAACGCGGGTGTTCGACCCCAAGGGGCTGCCCTTACCGGATGAAACCGATGCCGATCACCCGAAGGTGCAGGAGCTGCGCGAGTTGTGCCTCTGGTCCGAGGGCCAGGTCTGGACCAGCCCGGAACGCCACGGCGCGATGACCGGCGTGATGAAAAGCCAGATTGACTGGATCCCGCTCTCCATGGGCGCGATCCGTCCGACCCAGGGCCGGACACTGGCGGTCATGCAGGTTTCGGGCGGGAGCCAAAGTTTCAATGCGGTCAATCAGATGCGCATCCTCCGGCGCTGGATGCGGATGCTGACCATCCCGAACCAGTCCTCGGTCGCCAAGGCCTATGAAGAGTTCGACGCGGCAGGAAGGATGCGGCAATCGCCCTATTACGACCGGGTGGTCGATGTGATGGAAGAGCTGGTAAAGTTCACCCTTCTGACCCGGGACATCTCCGGGCACCTCACCGACCGCTACAGCGAACGCAAAGAGGCGGCGGCCAAATTGCATGACCGCCTGAATCTCGGGGCCGCAACGTGAGGCAAGCCCCGGTCGTGGCCGCCCTGGGCGTCACGCAGATCATCGGATACGGGTCGATCTATTACGCCTATCCGATCCTTGCGCCCGCGATAGCGGCCGAGTTCGGCGCTCAGGAGCCGGTCCTTTTCGGCATCCTGTCTGCGGGCCTTCTCCTTGGCGGGCTGGCCTCTCCGGTGCTCGGTCGTCAAATTGACCGGTTCGGCGGGGCGCAGGTCATGTGCGCGGGCAGCCTGGCGATGGCGCTTCTGAGCCTGCTCATCGCCGGATCCCCGAACATCTATGTATTCGGGGGCCTGACACTTCTGATCGAGCTCCTTAGCTTTGCGGTCCTCTATGATGCCGCGTTTTCGGTGCTGGCCCAGAAGAGGCCCAATGACACGCGGCGCGCGATCACCAATCTGACCCTGATCGCAGGCTTCGCCTCGACGCTCTTTTGGCCCCTTTCCGGTTGGCTTGTCGGAGAGGTCGGATGGCAGGGGGCCTACCTAGTCTTTGCGGCCCTTCACCTGCTCCTAGCCGCTCCCCTGCACGGCTGGATTTTCGCGACGCCACATGTGAACGAAAAGACGTCACTTGAAGAGCAGAGGCCGAAACCAGACGAGAGATACGTCCCCCTCGAGGGTCGAACCGCACGGCGCGCCTTCATCCTTCTTGGGATCGCCTTCGGCCTCACCGGCATGGCGATCTCGGCCCTGGGTGTCCACCTCGTCCTCGCACTTCAGTCGCTCGGTCTCGGCAGCTCGGCCTACCTGATTGCCATGCTGATGGGGCCGGCACAGGTCGCCATTCGGGTGGTGGACGCCACCCTGTGGCGCAACCAGCATCCTCTCCTTGTCGCCATCGTGTCCAGTGCGGCCATCCCCGCGGCGCTCGCCCTCCTGCTCCTGCCGGGGCCGGCAATGATCCTGGCAGTTTGCTTTGCGATCAGTTTTGGCGCGGGTCAGGGCCTGTCGAGCATCGTGCGCGGCGCAGTGCCGGTGGCGTTGTTCGGGACGGCCGGCATGGGGCAGCGGCTGGGGCGCCTAGCCGCCATACGCAGCATGCTCGGAGCGGCGGCACCCTTCCTCTTCTCCTGGATCGCGACAGCACTCTCCATCCAGCTTGCGATCGGGTTCGCGTTGTTGGTCGCAATCACTGGCCTGGTAGCACTAATGTCGCTGCGGCTTGAGCTGCGAATTCGCGTTAACTGATCAAAGGAACGTTAACATCGGTTGGGCCTGCGCTGTGCCGTCTTTTCCAATCACGATAGAAACGACATATGTTTCGCCAGAATGCACCGAGGGCGACCGTTTCGGTGGTGACTTCGTGACCGCCATGCTGCGCTGCCCGTACCGCAGATGCTCCGCAACTCGAAATGCTGCGCCTCGTGCCCAGTGGCCGCTTCGGAGAATGCTGCCGCGCAGCAACAGTGCGGCTCGACTGGCTGGTAAGGGCCGCGCCTAACGCTGCACAAACGAGCGGCCTCTGTGCTGCGGTCTGCCTGAGTGTCGGCGATGGGCTCTTTACGACGAGAGGGCAGTGAGTTCCTCCTCTTGATCGGGGTCTTGATTTCGGCGCCTCCCGGCATTGCCGGGACCGGGCTCAGGTCCTGGCGGACGGAAGCCAGCGGCGCCGTCTTCCCCCTTTCGGGCAAAGATCCCTGACGCAGGACCCGCCAGAGGCGGGGTCCTCCGAGTGATGTGCCGCGGCGACCGCGCCGAGGCTACGAGTCTGTCCGGTTCAACGTGAGAGGTCGAGAGGGGGCCGGAACGGGCAGGTTCCGGGCGGTTGAGAGAGAGCGCTGTCCAGGACCGTCCCGCACTCTGCTCTCCCGAGGGTCTCCCTGATGAACGATCTGTCCCCCGCGACCACGGCGCAAGCGCTGGTCGCGCCCTCTCCTGTTCTATCCGCCCCCTGCATTCTCGCTGCGGCCGAGGCGCTTCTTCCGCATCTCGAACGCGGCCAGCGTATCGACAGCACGATTCTGCGTGGCGTCATGGAAACCGCTTTCGGTGCCTCAGACGCTTCCGGCCTCTGGGACTGGAAAGACGCCTATGACGCATGTGAAGTCGCCACAGTCCTCTTGCTGCGCAAATTCGGCCGCGCACTGTTCCGCAAAGCAGCAGCGCCCGAGGCGCGTCTCGCGGCGCTGACGAAAATCGCGGGTCTGCTGCCGACCCATACAAGGCGTTCCGAGGAAAGCCAGGCGCTTCAGCAGTTCAGCACGCCTCTTCCGCTGGGCCTCGCGGCTGTCACCGCTGCGGCGATCACGCCTGCGGATGTCGTGCTGGAGCCCTCGGCCGGCACCGGCCTGATGGCAATCCTTGCCGACATCGCCGGCGGCAGCCTCGCGCTCAACGAACTGGCCGAGACCCGCGCGGATCTCCTTTCCGCCCTCTTTCCGGCCCAGCCTGTCACCCGGTTCGATGCCGCGCAGATCCACGACCACCTTGATGCCGGAGTGGTGCCATCAGTGGTGCTGATGAACCCGCCCTTCTCGGTGCTGGCCAATGTGACAACCCGCGTGGCCGATGCCGCCTTCCGCCATATCGCTTCCGCTCTGGCGCGGCTGGCCCCCGGCGGGCGGTTGGTGACCATCACCGGTGCGGGCTTCGGCCCCGAGGCTCCGGCCTGGCGCGATGCTTTCATCCGGCTGCAAGAGCAGGGCCGCGTGGTCTTCACCGCCGCAATTGATGGCGCGGTCTACGCGAAGCACGGCACCACGTTCGACACCCGACTGACGGTGATCGACAAGATCCCGGCAGAGGATCCTTCCTCCCTCCCGGCCTCTTCCGGCATCGCCCCTGATGTCGCGACCCTGCTCGGTTGGATCACTGCCCAGGTGCCGCAGCGCTGCCTGGTCGATCTGCCCCGGCCACCGGCACCGACAGCACCGGCCGCCGCCCGCACGGTGCGCTCCTACCTTGCTCGGGCCGGTGCGACGAAGTCTCCTCGGGTTACATCGACCAGTTCCGATGCCGTCGAACTCGCCTATGACACGCTGGACTGGACGCCGCCCGAAGCGGCACGGCTCTCGGACGCGATCTATGAAGAATACGCGCTGCAGGTGATCCGCATTCCCGGCGCGGCCCCGCATCCGACCAAACTCGTGCAATCCGCCGCCATGGCCTCGGTCGCGCCACCCCGTCCTTCCTACCGGCCCCTGCTTCCCGCCGACATCTGCACGCGTCTATCGGACGCGCAGCTCGAGACGGTGATCTATGCTGGCGAGGCGCACAGCGACCATCTCGCGGGCTCCTGGACGCTGGACGAGACCCTGGACAAGGTCAGCGCCGCCGCACCAGATGCGGCTGGCGCTGTCCGCTTCCGGCGCGGCTTCATGCTGGGCGATGGCACGGGCGCGGGCAAAGGCCGGCAATCGGCCGGGATTATCCTCAACAATTGGCTGCGGGGGCGGCGCAAAGCGCTCTGGATCTCCAAATCCGACAAGCTGATCGAAGATGCACAGCGCGATTGGTCGGCCCTCGGGCAAGAGAAGCTGCTGATCACGCCGCTTTCCCGCTTCGCGCAGGGTAAGGCGATCACCCTGTCGGAAGGCATCCTCTTCACCACCTATGCCACGCTGCGCTCGGATGATCGGGGTGAGAAAGTCTCGCGTGTCCGCCAGATCGTAGATTGGCTGGGGTCGGATTTCAACGGGGTGGTCATCTTCGATGAAAGCCACGCGATGCAGAACGCCGCCGGTGGCAAGGGCGAGCGCGGCGACGTGGCTGCCTCGCAGCAGGGCAGGGCGGGTCTGCGGCTACAGCACGCGCTGCCCGATGCGCGCGTGGTCTATGTCTCCGCAACCGGGGCGACGACGATGCACAATCTCGCTTATGCGCAGCGCCTTGGCCTCTGGGGCGGTGCAGACTTCCCGTTTGCGACCCGGGCCGAGTTCGTCGAGGCGATCGAGGCCGGCGGTGTCGCGGCCATGGAGGTGCTGGCGCGCGATCTGCGCTCGCTCGGCCTCTACACTGCGCGGTCGCTCTCCTATGACGGGGTCGAATACGAGCTGATCGAGCACCAGCTGACCGCGGAGCAGCGTCGGGTCTATGATTCTTATGCCGGGGCCTTCGCAGTCATTCATAACAATCTCGACGCGGCAATGGAGGCGGCGAACATCACCGGCTCGGATGGCACGCTGAACCGTCAGGCCAAATCCGCAGCGCGTTCGGCCTTCGAGAGCACCAAACAGCGCTTCTTCGGCCATCTGCTGACTTCGATGAAGACGCCGACCCTGCTTCGCTCGATCACGGAAGATCTGGAAGCGGGCCATGCCGCCGTCATCCAGATCGTCTCGACCGGCGAGGCGCTGATGGAACGGCGGCTGGCCGAGATCCCGACCGAGGAATGGAATGACCTGAACACGGACCTGTCGCCTCGCGAGTACGTCATGAGCTACCTGCAGCATTCCTTCCCGGTTCAGCTCTACGAGCCGTTCAGTGATGGCGAAGGCAATGTCAGCTCGCGGCCGGTGTTCCGCGATGGCCAGCCCGTCGAAAGCCGCGAGGCGGTATCCCGACGCGATGCCATGATAGAGCATCTGGCGGGCCTGCCGCCGGTGCCGGGGGCGCTCGACCAGATCGTTCAGCATTTTGGCACCGAGATGGTGGCGGAGGTGACGGGCCGCTCGCGGCGGATCATTCGCAAGGGCGAAGGCCCGGCAGCGCGGCTGGCGGTCGAGAACCGCGCACCCTCGGCTAATCTCGCCGAGACCCAGGCCTTCATGGATGACGGCAAGCGCATCCTGGTCTTCTCGGATGCGGGTGGCACGGGCCGCAGCTATCACGCCGAGCTCTCGGCCAAAAATCAGCGGCTGCGCGTGCATTACCTGCTGGAGCCGGGCTGGAAGGCTGACACGGCCATTCAAGGACTTGGGCGCACCAACCGCACCAATCAGGCGCAGCCGCCCCTGTTTCGGCCGATTGCCACCGACGTGAAAGCCGAGAAGCGCTTCCTCAGCACCATCGCGCGCCGCCTCGATACGCTCGGGGCAATCACCCGTGGGCAGCGCCAGACCGGCGGGCAGGGGCTGTTCCGGCCCGAGGATAATCTGGAAAGCCCCTATGCCCGGGCCGCGTTGCGCCAGCTTTACCTCCTGCTGGTGCGCGGCAAGGTCGAGGGCTGCTCGCTGGAGCGCTTTGAATCCGCCACCGGCCTGAAGCTGATGGATTCGAACGGCATCAAGGACGAATTGCCGCCGATCACCACTTTCCTCAACCGCCTGCTGGCTCTGACCATCGACCTGCAGGGCATCCTCTTCACCGCCTTCGAGCAGCTGCTTGAGGCGAAGGTCGAGGGTGCAATGGCGGCCGGGATCTATGATCTGGGTCTCGAGACGCTGAAGGCCGAAAGCTTCACCGTCACTGATCGGCAGGTGATCTACACCCACCCCGGCACCGGGGCCGAGACCCGGCTTCTGACCATCACCGAGCGGCGGCGCAACATGCCCCTGCTGCTCGATGCCGCGCTCGACGAGTTGGACGATCCGCGCGCCGTGCTTCTGGTCAACAGCCGCTCTGGCAGGGCAGCCGTGCAGGTACCGACCACCTCGATCATGCTAGACGATGGCGAGATCGAACGCCGTGTGCGCTTGATCCGGCCGATGGAAGCCTTCAGCATGTCGATCAGGATGATGAGTGACACGCTTTGGGTTGAGACTGACAGAAAGAGCTTCGCGGCCGCCTGGCGCGCGGAGGTAGCCGATGTGCCGGAGTTCTCGGATGCCACGCTGCATGTGGTCTCGGGGCTACTTCTTCCGGTCTGGAAGCGCCTGCCGCAGGATGAAACCCGCGTCTATCGCCTGCAGACCGATGACGGCGAGCGGATCATCGGCCGCCGGGTCTCGCCCGCCTGGGCCGCGAACGCCACCGCAAGCGGGGCCCCCAGCCTGACCCCGGATCAGGCCTACGCCGCATTGCTCGACGGGCGGACCGTCCTCGATCTTGCCGAAGGCCTGCAACTGCGCCGCTCGCGGGTGATGGGCGCCAACCGGATCGAACTGACCGGCTTCTCGGAGGCGATGCGCGAGCGGCTACGGGCCTGGGGTCTCTTCAGCGAGATCATCTCCTGGAAGCTGCGCTTTTTCGTGCCGGTCGGCGCGAATGGCACCGAGATCCTCGGCAAGCTGCTGGCGGTCTATCCGATCAGCCGTATCACCGAGCGCGAGGCGGCGTAATGGCCCGCATCGATGCCGCCGATCTGTCGCAGCGTCTCGGCCAACAGGCCGAGGCGGTGTGCCGGCACTATCTGTCGAATGGCCGCAAACAGGGCAACTATTGGCAGGTCGGCGATGTGCGCAATGAACCGGGGCGGTCGATGTTCGTCCGCCTCACCGGGCCAGCCTCGGGCAAGGGGGCAGCAGGTAAGTGGACCGACGGCCAGAGCGGCGAGCATGGCGACCTGCTAGATGTGATCCGCGAAAGCCTTGGCCTCAGCGACTTCGCCGATGTTGCCGAGGAAGCCCGGCGGTTCCTCTGCCTGCCGCAGATGGACCCAGTACCAGAGGCGAAGACGCACAGATCGGCACCGGCGCCCTCTGGATCATCTGACGCTGCAGACCGGCTCTGGCGCATATCCCGGTCTATCCGAAGCACGCTGGCAGGCACCTATTTACGCAAGCGCGGCCTGACGGATCTGCGCGACACGGACAGCCTCCGCTTCCACCCTGACTGCTATTACCGTCCGGGGGGCGAGGGTCCAACCGAGACCTGGCCCGCGCTGATCGCCAGGATCACCGACCTCGAAGGCAAGCTCACCGGCGTCCACCGCACCTGGCTCACCCGCGATGGCAGCGGGAAAGCGCCTCTCGACCCGCCGCGCAAGGCGATGGGGGACCTGCTCGGCAACGCAGTCCGGTTTGGTCAGGCGCAAGATGTGATGGCGGCAGGGGAGGGCATCGAGACTGTGCTCTCGCTGCGTCAGATCTTGCCCAAGATGCCGATGGTCGCGGCTCTCTCGGCGGGACATCTCGCAGCCATCCTCTTCCCGGCAACTCTGCGCAGGCTCTATATCATCCGCGACAATGATCCGGCCGGCGACGGGGCGCGGGACAGTCTGATCGCCCGGGCGCACGAGGCCGGTATCGAACCCATCACGCTCTCGCCCATGTTGGGGGATTTCAACGACGATCTCATGGGGCCGGGTCTGGAGGCACTTCGGGCGCAGGTCCGGGGGCAACTCGCCCCAGAGGATGTCAGCCGCTTCATGACCCTTCGCTGATCCGCCGGAATGGGGAGGGTGATCGGGCGGGTGCGCTCCTGCCCGGGCAGACAGAGGGAGCAACCCCCTTCGGCAGGAGGACCGCGCCGAGGCCTTCTCAGAGGGCGAGCGGCCCACAAACGCTCCGGCCCGGCAATGGCAGCGCCCGACTGATTTCCGTCGGCGGGGCAAGCCCCGCCTTTACATCGCGAAGCATATGTGGACACCCCCTTCGTCAAGTCTTTCCTCAATGCGTGTC
>NZ_DAMDHB010000055.1:0-15479 GCF_032102465.1 Haematobacter sp.
ACGCGCTTTCCACCGGCATGGCCCGCCGCGTGATTCTGGCCGCGGCCCTGGCGCAGGAGGCCGGGCTGATCGTGGCGGACGAGCCGACGGCGGGGCTCGATCCGCACCACCGCGATGTCATTCTCGACCGGCTCCGCGCAGAGGCGGACCGGGGCGCGGGCGTGCTGCTCATCACGCATGATCTCTCCGCGGCCCTTGCCCGGGCGGACAGTGTCGCGGTGCTGGAAGGGGGGGCGCTGGTCGGGGTGGAACCGGCGCGTGCCTTTGCGGGCGCGGGGGAGGGGCTCTCGCCCGCCGCCCGTCGGCTCTGGTGCGCGCTGCCGGAAAACGGGTTTCTGACCGATGCTTGAAGCCCGCGCCCTCACGCTGTTCCATGGCCGGGCGCTGGTGGTCCGTGGCCTGTCGCTCCGCCTGCCGCCGGGGGGTGTGCTGGGCGTCGAAGGCGCCTCGGGCGCGGGCAAGACGACGCTGGGCCGCGCCCTGGCCGGGTTGCACCCCCCGGCCGGGGGGGAGGTGCTGCTGAACGGCCGCGCGCCGCCGCGGGGTGCGGTCCAGTATCTCCACCCGGAGCCGGGACAGGCGATGAACCCCCGCTGGCGGATCGCCCGGATCGTGGCGGAGGCGGGCAGGCCGGACCCCGCCGTGGCCGCGGCGCTCGGCATCCGGTCCGACTGGGCGGACCGCTTCCCGCACGAGTTGTCGGGAGGGGAGTTGCAGCGCGTCTCCCTGCTCCGCGCGCTGACGGCAGAGCCTGCCTATCTGGTGGCCGATGAGATCACCGCGCCGCTCGACCCGGTGGCGCAGGCGCTCATCTGGCGGGCGCTCCTCTCCATCGCCGCCGCACGCGGGATCGGCATCCTCGCCATCAGCCATGACGCGCCCCTGCTGGACCGGATCGCCGGGGAGCGGCTTTGCCTCCCGCCCCCTGCGACACTGAGGACCGGGGGCGTGGCCCACTACTTTCGTCGCTGTCGACAGCTTTTCTCCTGAACGGTTCTATCTGAAGCCCTCGACCAGCAAGGAGATGGCATGACGACGGGCAGCACAGCGAAGCATCACGTGGTCGTGGTCGGCGGCGGTTTCGGGGGCCTTCAGGCGGTGGTCCGCCTCAAGGGCTCTCCGGTCCGCATCACGCTGATCGACCGGCGCAATCATCACCTGTTTCAGCCGCTGCTCTATCAGGTCGCGACGGCGGCGCTCACCACCTCGGAGATCGCCTGGCCCATCCGCCACCTGCTCCGCGAGCGGAACGAGGTGACGACCCTGCTCGCCGATGTGCAGGGCGTGGATACCCGGTTGCGGGAGGTCATGCTCGATGACGGCAGCCGGGTGGGCTACGATACCCTGATCCTCGCCACCGGGGCACGGCACGCCTATTTCGGCCATGACGAATGGGAAGAGGACGCGCCCGGCCTCAAGACGCTGGAGGATGCGACCACCATCCGGCGACGCTTTCTGCTGGCCTTCGAGCGGGCGGAGCGGGAGGAAGACCCGGCTCGCAGGCGCGCGCTCCTGACCTTTGTGGTGGTGGGCGCGGGGCCGACGGGCGTGGAACTGGCCGGCACCATGGCAGAGGTTGCTCGCAAGACGCTGGAGGGGGAATTCCGCAGCTTCGATCCCGCCTCCGCCCGTATCGTGCTGATCGAAGGGGGGCCGCGGGTGCTCCCCTCCTTCCCGGAGGATCTGTCGGACTATACCATGCGCGCGCTGGAGAAACTGGGGGTGGAGGTGGTGCTGGGCCAGCCGGTGACCGCCTGCGACGCGGAGGGCGTGACATTCGGCGACACCCGCCTGCCCGCCGACACGATCATCTGGGCGGCGGGCGTGCGCGCCTCTCTGGCAGGACAGTGGGTCGGGGCGGAGACGGACCGCGCCGGTCGCGCCAGGGTCGGCCCCGACCTGACGGTGGCGGGACATCCCGAGATCTTCGTGATCGGCGACACCGCCGCGGTCACATCGGACGGCAAGCCCGTGCCGGGCATCGCCCCCGCCGCCAAGCAGCAGGGCGGCTACGTGGCCGATGTGATCGCCGCCCGCCTTCGGGGGCAACCGGCGCCGAAGCCGTTCTCCTACCGTCACGCCGGCAGCCTCGCCACGATCGGCAAGCGGCAGGCGGTGATCGATTTCGGCAAGTGGAAGCTGAAGGGCGCGCTGGCGTGGTGGATCTGGGGCCTTGCGCATATCTATTTCCTGATCGGGGTCAGGAACCGGCTGAGCGTCGCGTTGAGCTGGCTGTGGATCTATCTGCGCAATCAGCGGGGATCACGGCTCATCACCCAGGGCACCGCAACGACCACCACCGCAGGAAACCCCGATCAGGAGGAGCGGGAGGCGAAGGAGCAGGAAGCCCGCTGAACGGGGCTTCCCCGATCCGGGCCGCCTTTGCGGGACACGGCGTGCGAGAGGCGGCATTCCGTGTCGGGCGCCACCCCGTCAGACGTGTCGGATCCGCCAGCGGAGCAGCAGCGCCACGACGCCCATCAGCACAGCCGCCGTCAGCACCACACCGTCAAACGCCATGTCGAAGGCCGCATGTGCCAGCGATATGACCTGCGCCGCCATGTCTGGCTCCAGTTTTTCGGCGAGGATCAGCGCCTCGTCGATGCCGTCGCGCGCCATCTCGGGCACTCCCGCCGGGACCGTCATCATCCGGGTATAGATCGCCGACATCAGCCCACCCAGCATCGCCACGCCAAGCGCGCTGCCCAGCTCGAACGACACCTCCTCGATGGAGGCGGCCATGCCCGCGCGATCCTCCGGGGCGGAGAGCATTATGACGCTGGAGGCCCCTGTCATCGCCGCCCCGAGCCCGAAGCCCAGCACCGCCAGCGCGCCCATCCACAGCCAGCCGGACCCGTAGCTCATCGCAAACAGCCCCAGCCCGAGCGCCGAAAGAAGCAGGGAGAGCCAGAGCACCCGCTCCGCGCCAATGCGCGGCAGGGCAAGTCCGGTCAGCGGCCCCGCGGCAAAGGAGGCGAGCGGGATCGGCAGGATCATCAGCCCCGCCTGCAACGGAGAGAAACCCCGCACAAGCTGCAGATGCTGGCTATAGACCAGCTCCGCGCCGACCAGCACGGCAGAGGCGACCAGCGCGGCGATCACCCCGGCGGAGAACCGGCGGCTGGTCATCAGGCGAAAGTCGATGAGCGGCTGCGGCCGGGCGAGTTGCTGGCGGACGAAATGGGTGAGAACCAGCGCTCCGAACGCCAGCGTCACGCCCGCGGTCAGCAGGGAGGCGTCGGCCCGCGCGATCTCCTTGATACCGTAAACGACCGCGACGATGCCCAGCATGATCTGCACCGACCCGGCCAGATCCCAGGGCCGCGTGCGGTTTCCGGGCCGCCGGGGCAGCAGCAGCGGGCCCGCCAGCAGCGCGACCGCCACCACCGGAACGTTCAACAGGAACACCGACCCCCACCAGAAGTGCTCCAGCAACAGCCCGCCCACGACCGGCCCGAGCGCCGCACCGCCGGAGGCGACAGCGGCCCAGATGCCGATGGCGAAGGCGCGCTCCTTCTCGTCGGTGAAGGTGAGCCGGATCAGTGACAGCGTGGCAGGCATCATCAGCGCCGCGCCCACCGCCAGCCCGACCCTCGCCCCGATCAACAGCCCCGGCGTGGGCGAGAACGCGGCCCAGAGGGAGGCCAGCCCGAAGACCGCCAGCCCCGACAGGAACATCCGCCGGTGGGTCACCCGGTCCCCCAGCGTGCCCAGCCCGGGCAGCAGCCCCGCGACGACCAGCGGATAGGCGTTGACGATCCAGAGCTTCTCTGTCGCCGTGGCGCCCAGATCATGGGTAAGGCGGGGCAGGGCCGTGTGCAGCACCGTCATGTCCACCGAGATGAGGAAAAGCGCGCTGGACAGCAGAGCGAGCACCAGCCAGCGGTTGCGGGGCAACATGAGAAAGATCCTTTTGAAGTCGGCCTGAAGTCGGCAGGTCAGCGAGTCGCAGCCCTTGCCGACCGCGCGCCATTTAAATAAATACGTATGTATTTAAATGGAAGAGGTGAAATGGCCGGACGACCACGAACGATAGACCGCGACAAGGTACTGGACGCGGCAGAGGAGATCGTGATGGCGCAAGGCGCCTCCGGCCTGACCTTCGATGCGCTGGCAAAGGCCGCGGGCATCACCAAGGGCGGGTTGCAATATTGTTTCGGCACCAAGGAAAACCTGATCCGCGCGATGATCTCCCGCTGGTCGGAAGCGTTCGAGGGGGAGGTGACGGCCCTTGCCGGGCCGGACCCCGCGCCGGAGGCACTGATCCGCGCCCATCTCCGCGTGACGGAAGTCGATGAAATCGCCGATCATTCCCGCTCCGCCGCGATGATGACGGCGCTGCTCGAACGGCCCGATCAGGTGGCGTCAAGCCGCGACTGGTATGCAGGCCGCCTGGCGGGGCTGGACCTGTCCCGGCCGGAGGACCGCCGCACCGCAGTCGCCTTCCTTGCGGGTGAGGGGGCTTTCCTGCTCAAGACCCTCGGTCTCGTCAGGTTCAGCGCGCAGGAGTGGACGGCGCTGTTCGCGGATATGCAGAAGCTCACCCAAGGGGAGTGATCGCGGTTCCGCCTGCAGGCTGATGAGGAAGGTTTTCAGCTGTCCGCTGGAGCGGAAATCATTCGCAACCAGACGGACTCCGGGCAGAAATCCACACGTTTCGCGATTTCCAGAGCAGAGACATGTGACTTCAGAGCTTCAGCCGCACGTCAAGGCGGATCGCCTGCCCCCCTCGCATCCATGGACGGGAGAAACGGCGCTGCTCACCGGGCAGGGCGGCAGTCTGACAAGGAACGACGGCGCGCGCCTTATATGACGCCGGCATTCCTCATAGCGCGGAGACACCGCCATATTGCACGGGGAGTTCCCAGGCTTCCCGGCGCCCGGCCTCGAATGCCGTCAGATCGGCGGGATAATGCAGCCCGTCCCGCGCCCGGATCGCGGCCTCGTCTGCTGCGCGGCGAAAGACGGCGGCCTCCTCCATATCGCTGAGCGCGGCCAGAGCGGCCAGCGCCTTCTGCAGCCGGACGGATACTTCCAGCTCCGCTGCATCGCGCAGGATGGGCCGGAAGGCGTCTTCCACGAAATCCTTGACCCAGGGGCAGGCGACATGCAGCCGCTCCGATCCTTTCTCGTCCGTCCTTTCGGTCTGGAGCAGGACGACGAATACCCGCTGGATGGCGTTGATGGTCTCGATCACCGTGCCCGGATCGTTGACGGCGGAGGAGAGCGCCCGGCTCGCGATTTCCGACAGCGCGATGAAGCCGAGCCGCGGGTCATCGCCGAAACTCCGGTGACGCTCCACCGTGAACGACCGTCGCAGGCTCTTGACCGCGGCGTCATCCAGCTTGCCCTCTGCGAACAGCACGGGACGGCGGGGATGGATGTAGGTGCCCGCGATGACCGGCAGGTGCAGCGTCAGATCATGCTCCTCCGCCACCTCGATCAAGCGCGCCGTGTTGACGCGGACGATGGAGCCTGTCTGATCGACGAAGATCGGCTTTGCCGCCTCCGGCACCGGAACTGCCGGAACGCCGCCGAGACAGGGATTGTACGCATGCTTGCGCGCGACGCGCGTGGCCGCCGTCTCCACCCGGTCGATCACGTCGGACATCCGACCGAAGCTGGTGATATGGGCGATCCAGCCCAGCAGCGTCACCGCGATCAGGATGACGACGCCGATCGTGCCGATGAACAGGATGATCCGGCCCTTCTCATCGTAAAACCCCGTCGAAAGAGCGATGATCCCGACGAGGGAGAAGAGAAAGCTGCCGAGAAATGTGGACAGCGCATTCTGCGCGGTCTGATCCTCTATCAACAGCTGGGTGGAGCGTGGCGTGGCAAGGTTGGTCGCGGAAGAATAGGCCGAAACGACGGCGGTCAGCGAAAATGTCGTCACCGCCAGCATGGAGGACGCGAGGATCTGCAGGATATTGCCCACTGAATCCTGTCCGAGATCGGCATTCAGCTCATCGGGCAGAAACGGCCCGAGGTATTTCGCCGCTATCGCCAGCATGACCGCCAGAATGCTGAACGCCGCCGCCCGAAACCAAATACGCCGCGCCAGGCGCGCGAAAAACAACCGCCAGTCGATCATATGCCTTATCCATGTCCCGGCGCTAAGGTGGTGCGGCTGCGGATGAAGTCCATTGCCGCCGGGAGCTAACCCGCTTTCCTGATCCGGCGGCGCGAAATGTATTACATAATACCAACTATTGTGCATGATGCGGTGTCGCTGGGACGCGATAATGTCATCCCCAAGCAAACCGGAAATGGCACTCGCTGGGGGCGTTGAGCCAAGGGAATTCCCGTGTGAGGTGATGATGAGCGAGCACGAACTTCAGCGGATGCCGTTGCCGTTGCCGATGTCGATGCAGGTGGATGCGGGGGTCGGAATTTTGGCGGCAGGCTGGCGTCAGATGTTTCGACTTCCAAAGAGACGGCGCAGTGGCGGTTCGACCCCGACCCCGACCCCGCGGTCAACCGGCAAACACTTTGATCCAGATGGCCAAGGCGGGGCTACGCTCTGATGACCGATCCGGGAGTGCTGAACGGATTTCGGCTCTCCCGTGTCCCGCCCCGAACCGGCTCACCGCGAAAACACCGGCTTCACGGCTCTGGCGGCGTTTCAGTCGGAGGCGTCGCGAAAGTCGCCATAAGCCGTCCAGCCGCCGTCCACCGGCAGGACGGTTCCCGTGATGGCAGAGGCGGCGGGCGAGGTCAGGAAGACCACCGCGGCCGCCACCTCCTCCGGCAGGATGAGCCGCCCGAGCGGGGTTCTGCGCCGGATCGCCTCCATGTCGATACGTCCGTCTGCCGCGAGTTTGCGGACCAGCGCCGTCTCCACGAACGCGGGTGCGACGGCATTGATCCGCACCCCTCGCCCTGCCCATTCACAGGCGATGCTGCGCGTCATCGCCACGATCCCCGCCTTGGCCGCGCCATAGGCATTGCGCTTGGGCAATCCCGTGATCCCCGCGATGGAGGAGAGGTTGACGATCGCGCCCGTGCCGCGCGCCAGCATGCCCCGCCCGATTTCCCGTGTCATCAGGAAGGCGCCTGTCAGGTTCACATCGACCGAACGGCGGAAGGCGGCGGCCGTCTGCTCCAGCGTGGGCAGATGGCTGTCGGCAATGCCCGCATTGTTGACGAGCACATCCACCGGTCCGATGCTCTCCGCAAGGGCCATGACCTGATCCTCGGCCGTCACGTCGCAGGCAACGCCACGATGGTCCGGCCCGAGTTCCGCGGCGCGGGCAACCGCTGCATCGCCGTTCAGGTCGGCGATGACGATGTAGTGGCCCGCCTCCGCCAGTGCCCGCGCGATGGCAAAGCCGATGCCGTCTGCCCCGCCTGTCACGACGGCGCGCCGCTTTGCGACTGCCTGCCCCTCACGCATAGCCGGGCCTCGGCACCAGTCCCATCAGGCTCTGCGACAGACCGCCGTCCACCACGATGTCCTGTCCGCTGACATAGGAGGCGCGGCGGGAGGCAAGGAACAGGGCCACATCCGCCATGTCTTCCGGTCCCGCGATCCGGCGGAGCGGCACCATCTCCTCCCGCCGGGATTTCACCCCGGCATCGGCATAGAACGCGGCGGACATGGGCGTCATCACCAGCCCCGGACTCACGGTGTTGGAGCGCACGCCCCGCGGCCCCCATTCCTGTGCAAGCTGGCGGGAGAGCATGAGCGTGGCTGCCTTGGAGGGCGAATAGGCTCCGGACTGCGGCTGCGGCTGCGTCCCGGCGATGGAGGCAACGTGGACCAGCGCGCCTTCCCCGCGTTGGAGCATTGCGCGACCGAACTCCTGTGCGGCCAGCAGATAGCCCGTGAGGTTGATGCGCAGCATCGCTTCCCAGTCCGCGACGGGCAAATGCTCCAGCGCGCCGGGGCGCAGGATGGCCGCGTTGTTGACCAGCACATCCGCCCCGCCGAGTTCCCGCTCGACCTGCCGCGCGGCACCGGCAACGGCCTCCGGGTCGCCCATGTCACAGGCCAGGGCGAGCACACCGCCAAGCTCCGCCACCGCGCTCTCGGCCGCAGCGCGGTCAATGTCCAGCAGCACGACCCGCGCCCCCTGCCCGGCAAAGGCGGAAACCATCGCCCGCCCGATCCCGCCTGTCGCCCCGGTGACGACGACGACACGGTCCTGCAACCCCAGCCAACTCATCGCCCCGCCTCCGGCGATCGCCGTTGCCCACCACGCTGCTGTTTGCCGTCTGTCATCGCATCCTCCCCCGGATCGGGGGGAAGAATATGCGGGGATGCCGCGCGACCAAATGGACGAACGGCTCTCAATCTTGCACAATTCGCAACGGGGGAAACGGTGTTTCGGGGGGAGCATCATGCCTGACAGGGCAACGACGGTCATACCGCGCTATTATCTTTACGGAGATCAGGGCGCGGATGTCGAAAAGGATTTTCTGCATATCGAGCCCATCCGCGACCGCTCCGGGCCGCATGATTGGACTATTCGACCACATGCCCATCCCGATCACTTCCAGATCCTTCTGCTGACGGCGGGTGGCGGGATGATCCGTGTGGAGGAGAGAAGCCTCGATCTCGTGCCGCCTGCCGTCATTGTCCTGCCGCCCGGCGTCGTGCATGAGATCAGGTTCGAGGAAGGCACGGACGGGCATGTCATCACCGCCGCCCATTCCTTCGTGCAGGCCAGCGCGGTGTCCGACAGGCGGCTGTTCGATGCCGCTCTGCGTGCCGCCGTCTATCCGGTGGAGGGGACCGGCGTCGATCTGGCAGCCTGCAAGGATACCTTCCGCTGGATGCACCGGGAATACATCTGGTCGGCCCCCGGCCGCCATGCGGCGATACAGGCGCTGTTCGCCCGCGCGCTGGTCATGGTGCTCAGACTTTCCGTGGCCCATGATGCCGCATGGGCCGGGGCGCCGGGCCATGACCTTCTGGCCCGTTACCGCGCGCTTCTGGAGATGCATTTCCGCTCGGAGCGTTCGCTGATCTTCTATGCCGAGGCGCTGGCGGTGACGCCCGCGCGCCTGAATGCAGCCTGCCGGGCGCGAAGCGGGCGGACGGCCTCCGCCCTGCTCTACGAACGGCTGATCATCGAGGCGAAACGCTATCTGGTCTATACGGAAAGCACCGTCGCGCAGGTCGGTCACATGATCGGCTTCGACGATCCGGCCTATTTCAACCGCTTCTTCTCGCAGCGCGTGGGCCTGTCTCCCGGCGCGTTCCGGCTGGCGCAGGCGGAGCGGATGACCTAGCAAGCTGCTGAAAAAGCCGGGCGCCTGCCCGGACTTGCGTTCAAATCCGGAAAACCGGTCCGGTCACGGCCCGACCTGCTGTTTCCGCGCGCGCTCCTCGACAATGTGGTGAAGACCTCCGCCCCGGGCCGATCCGGGAGTGTCTTTCCGGCAGCCTCCGAGGCGCAGGTATTCTCCAACCTTTTCCTCCCATCGTCCATTTTCCGCGGCTGTCCGCCGGGTCACTCTGCAGCGGGGAGACAGGGTATGGGCTGCATTTCTGAGCCCGGCCCGCAACATCATTTCACCTTCCGCCATCGTGCGGAGGCATCGGGCGATCGCCCTCCGGTCCCGGGGGTCGACGCGGCCTGACAACGGGGAGGACAGAGAAATGACCATTACCAGACGCACCCTGCTGGGCACCGGAGCTGCGGCGCTGGCGGCGGGGCTTCTGCCCGTCCGCCGCGCCCGGGCGCAGGGCGCGCCGATCCGCATCGGCGTCATCACGGACATGTCGGGTGTCTATCAGGACGTGTCCGGTCCGACGACCGTCGCCTGCGCTCGGCAGGCGGTTGAGGAATTCACCGCCGCCAACCCCTCCATCCCGGTCGAAGTGTTGGTGGCCGATCACCAGAACAAGCCCGACATCGGCCTTTCCATCATCCGGGAATGGTTCGACCGGGGTGGGGTTGACGTGATAACGAACGTCGGCAACTCGGCCGTGGCGCTCGGCGCGATCCCTCAGCTCGAGGAGAAGGACAAGGCCGCCATCATCACCACCGCCGGGTCGTCGGACCTGACGGGCAAGAGCTGCTCCGCACAGCTCGTGCACTGGAGCTGGGACAGCTGGGCGCTGGCGCATTCCACCGCCACATCGACGGTCAACACGGGCGGGACGAAGTGGTTCTTCATCACCGCCGACTATGCCTTCGGCCATGCGGCGGAGGCGGATGCGACCCGTTTCGTAGAGGCGGCGGGCGGCGAAGTGGTGGGTGGCGTCCGCTTCCCCTACGGCTCGACGAGCGACTTCTCCTCCTTCCTGCTGCAGGCGCAAAGCTCCGGCGCGAATACGATCGGGCTGGCCTGCTCCGGCGCGGATCTCATCAACTGCCTGAAACAGGCACAGGAATTCGGCATCCCGCAGTCCGGGGTGAGGATGGCCGCGCTGGTGGGCTTCATCACCGATGTTCTGGGGATGGGGCTGGATGTCGGGCAAGGGCTGTCGCTCACGGAAACCTTCTACTGGGATCTGAACGACCGGACCCGCGCTTTCACCACGCGCGTCAAAGGCAAACTGCCGGAGGGAACCTTCCCCAACATGAGCCAGGCGGGCGATTACGCGGGCGTCATGCACTATCTGAAGGCGGTGAAGGAGATCGGGGTCGAGGCCGCCAAGGCGTCCGGCCGCGCCACGATAGACGCAATGAAAGCCATGCCGACGGATGACGATGCCTTCGGACAAGGCGTGATCCGCGCGGATGGCCGCAAGATCCACCCGGCCTATCTCTTCGAGGTGAAGTCGCCCGCTGCCGTGACCTCCCCGGGCGATGTGTTCACGCTGAAAGCCACGATCCCGGCGGAGGAGGCCTTCCGCCCGATGGCCGAAGGCGGGTGCAAGCTGATACCCGCCTGACCGCTGCTCGGGATCGGCCTGCCGTCCTGTGCGGCAGGCATCGGCGCCCGGTTCCGTTCGGCGGGCAACATACCTCCCGGGTCGCGGTCGGAGGTGAGAGCACCCGGCCACGACCCGTTCTGTGGGGGTCTGCGGCCATGATCTCCTTGCAACCCTGCGGGCCGAACGATCCGCGCTGGTGGCTCCCTGGCAGGCTGCTGAAAAAGCCGGGCAGCTACCCCGGCTTGCGTCGAAAACCGGAAAATCTGTCCGGTCACGCGCCAGAACTTGCGGTTTCCGGGGCGCATCTCAACGGTGTGGGAAAGATTTCCGCCCCGGGGTAGTCATGCAATGCTTTTCAGCAGCCCCTTGGTCTCCCGCAAGCGCTCAATGCCCCCTGCTCCCGGGCGGCGGCTTCCGTCTCCAGCATAGGCCTGTGGACGCAGAGCGCGCCGTGCATCCTGTCATTCCTCAGTCTGAAGGTGTGTTGGAGCTTCATCGTACCGGCGATCGGCAGGGCCGGATTGTCCAACCACGGAACGTGCCTGCTCGGCCGTCGGGCGGAATGGCCCGGCGTGTTGCCATCGCAAGGGTTCTGGGCGTCAAGCCGGGCGTCCTTTCGACGGACGAACCGCTCGGCATGCCGTTACCCAAGGCGGTTTCCAGACTCCATCTTTACCGCAGTGATATGGTCTGAAATCGAGGTGGATTTCAGACCATCAACGCGCTCAGATGAGGGCGTGGTTGCCGAGGAGAACAGCTCCGGCGCATGTCTCTGGCACACACACTCCGCCCGCACGCAGATGCTGGACGGGCTGGCGAACCGGCATGACCCTCGCTTTCCGTCACCCCGAGGGACGCGCTGGAAAAGGAGGTGATGATGCAAGACCCCCTCCCCCGCGGGTGCCGCAGCGCTGGTGGCCGCCAATCCCTCCGCGCCCCGGCTCTTTTCCATGCTATATCCGTCTCGTCAGGGGGAGAGCGGTATGGCGCGACGGGACGAAAAGGGAGCGGCCAGCCCGCTGGTGACAGGCCCCATCGGCACAACGCTCCTGCTCTTTGCGCTGCCCACGCTCGGCTCCTCGGTCCTGCAGTCGGCGAATGGCTCCATCGATGCGGTGTGGGTCGGGCGGCTGCTGGGAGAGGACGCGCTGGCCGCGACCACGAATGGCAACCTTATCATGTTCATGCTGACCGCCTTTGTGTTCGGCTTCGGCATGGCGGCGACGATCCTTGTGGGGCAGTCCTTTGGCCGGGGCGACCTTGACGGCGCGCGGCGCGTGGTCGGCACGGCGCTCGGCACATTCGTGCCGCTGGCGGTGCTGGTTTCGATAGCCGGCTGGTTCTTGGCGCCGCGGCTGCTGGAAGTGCTCGGCACGCAGGAACAGATCACGCCGCTCGCCCGCGATTACCTGCGCGTCACGTTTTTCGCGATGCCGGCGATCCTGATGCAGACCATGCTGATGATGGCGCTCCGCGGCAGCGGCGACGCGATCACTCCGCTGGTCTTCATGGCGCTGTCGGTGGTGCTGGACGTGGTGCTGAACCCGGTTTTCATCCTTGGCCTCGGCCCGGCGCCTGCCATGGGGATCGGCGGCTCGGCCATGGCAACGGCGCTGGCAAACTACATCAGCCTGCTGTCCATGCTGGTCTATATCTATGCGCGCGACCTGCCGCTCCGGCTCCGCGGCGCGGAGCTGAGCTACCTCCGGCCCGCGCCCTCCGTGCTGAAGATCATGCTTCGCAAAGGGTTGCCCATCGGCATCCAGATGATCGTCGTCTCCAGTTCCATGCTGACCATGATGACGCTGGTCAACCGTCTGGGCGTGGATACGACGGCCGCCTTCGGCGCGACCCAGCAGCTCTGGACCTATGTGCAGATGCCGGCCATGGCGCTTGGCGCGGCGGTGAGCGCCATGGCCGCGCAGAATATCGGCGCCGGCCGGTGGGACCGTGTCTCCCGCGTGACGCGGGCGGGGGTGTGGTTCAACATCGTGCTCACGGGCGGGCTGGTCGCGGTGCTGGCGCTGGTGGATGACAGGGCGCTTGGCCTGTTCCTCGGGCCGGACAGCCCGGCCATCCCGATCGGCCAGCATATCGGCGCGCTCGCGACCTGGGGGTTCATCGCCTTCGGCGTTTCCATGGTGCTGTTCGGCACGGTCCGCGCGAACGGGCAGGTTGTCTGGCCGCTCATCATTCTGTTCGTGTCGATGTACCCGGTGCGGATCGGCGTGGCGCTTGGCCTGCGAGGCTGGCTGGGCCCCGATGCGCTGTGGCTGAGCTTCCCGGCGGCGATGGTCTCCACCATGCTGATGGCGACGGCGCTCTACCTCCACGGCGGCTGGCGCAAGGAGGCCGACATGCGGGTCGAGGACGACCTCGCCCTGTCGCAGACCGTCATGATCTCGGAGGCCGCTCCGCCCCACAACCCCTCCGCCCCTGATGCCCCGGCAGTTCCCGTCAGGACGACCGGGAGCGCACCTTCCGCCTGATGAAACGGTGGTAGAGAAAGGCCGCGCCCCCCGCCAGCACCAGCACCAGCACCAGATGCTTCACCACATGCAGCCGGCCGAACGCCGCCTCTATCCCCGTGCCGAACCAGTAGCCCAGCGTCACGAAAAGCCAACCCCAGACAACCGCGGCCAGCGCATTCAGCACCACGAAATGCGAGGCGGGATAATCGGTTGCGCCGATGGCGATCGGGCTGATCGTGCGCATGCCGTAGATGAAGCGGAAGCCGAAGACGAAAGCGGCGGGGTGGCGGTCGAAGATCGCGCGCGCATGCTGAAACCCGGCGCTGCCGGTGAGTTTCCGCACATGGGCGTTGTCCCGCAGGTAGCGCCCCGCCAGAAACCACGCCTGATCGCCCACAAAGGATCCAAGCGCCGCCGCGGCCACGGCTGGCCAGAAGTCCAGCAGCCCCCGATGCACCGCCGCACCGCCGATCATCGTCACCGTCTCGCCCTCCAGCGCCGCACCGGCAAAGAGCGCTGGCAGGCCGTAGTCGGCGATCAGGCTTTCCATCGTCATCCCGCGTCCCCCTTGTCAGTGGTCCCGCCAGTATCCCCCGCCAGTGTCTCCCGTCAGTGTCCCGTAAGCCGATCCGCCAGCGTGGCGAGGCGGGAGGTCCGCGTGACCCCTGCCCGTGCCTCCTGCCGGTCGGCCTGCCGATAGAGCCCATACATGCCCATGACCCCCAGCCAGCGGAGCGGCTCCGGCTCCCACCGGCGCGTGTCGTGGTCAACCCAGGGCAGCCCCGTCCGTTCCGTGCGCCTGTCGAGCAGCAGGTCCGCCAGCGTCCGCCCCGCGAGATTGGTCGTGGAAACGCCAAGGCCCACATAACCGCCCGCCCGCCCCATGCCGCTCTGTGCGTCGAAGGAGACGGCCGCGCACCAGTCGCGCGGCACGCCCAGCACACCACACCACGCATGGTCGAGCCGCAGACCCTTTGTCTGTGGGAGCATGTTGTGCAGGATGCGGCGCAGATCGGCTATGGTCGCGGCCTGCGTCTCACCGCGATGGTCCAGCGCCGAGCCGAAGCGGTAGGGCACGCCCCGCCCGCCCATGGCGATCCGGTTCCCCGCCGTCCGCTGCGCATAGCAATAGGCGTGGGCATTGTCGGCAAGGAGTTCGTGCTCGCGCCAGCCGATCTCCTCCCACAGGGCATCGGGAAGCGGTTCCGTCACCACCAGCGCGCTGTTGAGCGGCAGGAGATCGCGCCGCCGCCCCGGCAGGCGGGGGGTGAAGCCCTCCGTCGCGATGACGATCCGGCCCGCCGTGATCCGCCCGCGATCCGTGGTGACAATCCCCGGCGCGATGGCTGTCACGGCGGTCTGTTCATGGATGGCGACGCCCCTCCGCTCCACCGCCGCCGCAAGGCCGCGCACGAGCTTCGCGGGCTGCACGCGCGCGACCCCATGGGTCACCAGCGCCCCCTCCGCTCCGGCGACCCGGATGCGGGACCGCGCGGCCTCCGCCCCGATGCGGGAGAAGCGCTCCGTCGGCACCTGCCACGCCCGCGCCTCCGCGAGCGAGGCGTCTAGGCGGGAAAGCTGCGCGGGGTTGCAGGCGAAGGTCAGCAGATCGGTCCGGCGGATGTCCGCGGCAATCCCCTCCGCCTCCGCGAGGCGGATCACCTCCTCCACCGTCGCGCGGAGCTGGGCCTCCATCGCGATCACCCCGGGCCGGTCGCGGTAGCGCTCGCGCGACCAGCCGAACTCGCCGGAGCACCAGCCGCCGTTCCGGCCCGAGGCACCGAAGCCCGCGAACTCCTTCTCCACCACCGCGATGGAAAGCCCCGGCTCCGCCGCCTTCAGGTAGTAGGCCGTCCAGAGACCGGTGAACCCCGCGCCGATGATGCAGACATCCACCTGCCGGTCGCCATCAAGCGCCGGTCGTGGGGCGGGTACGCCCCCCGCATCCGCGAACCAGAAGGAAACCTCACCGTTCCGCATGGCACCCGTCCCGCCGGGCAGATACGCCCTGCCGCCCCGGTGCCATCCCGCCCCGGCGCGGGAAGGACCGCCTCCACAGGCCCCCGCGTGCCGTCGCCGGGGGGCTTGGCGAGGGCTTTGCCGCAGGGCTTGCCACCCGTGGGCCGGGATCGCCGGCCGTGAAGGGGTTGGCGCCGCAGGGCATCGGCGTCACGTGG
>NZ_DAMDHB010000056.1:0-14833 GCF_032102465.1 Haematobacter sp.
CCTGCTGACGGGATGCGAAGCCGGATCGAACCGCCTCGCGCAGCGCCGCGAACTCTCGGGCCGGATCGACGATGATCTTGCGCGGCGGCACCCAGCTCAGCCCGATATGCTGCCAGATGTCATCCGGCAGACCTGCGGCAGCGAATTCTTCCGCATCCACCGCCTGCCACGCATCGACGAAAACCCTTGAGAGAGGCTGCATCATCTGCGGCATCAGCATCAGCCATTGCCAGGCACTGACATTGGCATCCATCTCCAGCCGGCCCATGCGGGCCGACGAGAAGTTGACCTGCGCGAGATCACCGGTCAGCGCCTCGTAGGTGATCCCCATGCCGGCTGCGACCGACCGCAGCACCGAACGGGTGAACTCGTCATATCCTTCCACGCCCGGCGGAACGGCGAACTTCACGTCCTCTCCGTCGCCCAGATCATAGATCATGCCAGGCATGATGTCGGTCGGAACCTCGTTGCGATCCCCCTCGCCCAAGACGCGGAAAGCCGCGAAGCAGGCCGCGATCTTCTGGCGCATCAACTGCGCGTCCTCATGATCCGCGAGGTCCTGCAGGCGCATCATGACCGGCGCGAACCAGGTCACGCCCCGTTGCTGTCCCGGGCGGTCCACACGGAAGAGATGCAGTATCTCCTCCGCCGGTATGCGCTGGGACACGGTGGCGCCCCGATTGGCGGGCCAGTCCGAGCCGGGGTGTGCCGGAAAGAGCCAGTAGGCAACACGCCGACCAGCCGCGTCGTATTCGATGCCGTTGCGGATATCCCCGCCACCGGACCCCCAGCCCACCTTCGACTGATCGAGATAATCCGGTTCCAGAACTTCGAGCTGCAGCGGCAGCGCACCCGGGACGAGTGCGTCGTTATGGATACGGATCAGGCACTCCCCGGCGTCGATCACCGTGTTCATCGCCAGCCGCTGGAGGCCGTAGAGGTTGAGCAGCCCTGCCCGATCGACGCGCGTCGTGTCGAAATGCTCTTCGATCCGCTTCAGCCCCCGCGCACTGACCAGTTTCAGCGCCGTCTTCCGCAGCTTGGGATAACTGACCGACACTTTCGGGATGATGCCGTCGCCCACAGTATTGCCGGTAATGACCGCCTGTGCCCGGGTGGCGAAAGGCGTGTTCCGGACCATGTCGCGGGCGAAGAAGGACATCCGCTGGCGATTCCGGGCAGCGCCGTCGGCGTCGGTCCCGCTGGGACGCAGGGTGGAGGAGCGCCGGCCGACGGTTGCCCCGTCGAAATGCGCGGTAACGGCCCGCGAACGCGCGCGCTGTGCAGCCCATCCCGGCGCAACCGCCAGGATGGCCCGTTCGACCATGTTCATGATGTCACCCCTTGCGGAACGCCGGGTAATGGGTGCGCGGAGATGGGACGAGCCCGAGGCCCTGTTCCATCTCGCGCTTGATCTGGCGCATCTCCGCCAGGCTCCGGTACGTCACCTTCTCACCGTTCTGCTCGAGCGAGGTCACGCCCTTCGCTATGGCGCTGCACAAGGCGTGGTACTGGTCGACGGTGTAACTCATAGCCACTTCTCCCTTCGCTTGATCCACCCTCCGCGCGCCGCAACGCGGCCAGAGGGCTGGACAGATGCTTGATCTGCCGTCTCGGGCACCGGGTCTGTTTTCGTTCCGACTCGCACAACGAACTCATTCTCCTCCGACAGGATCGCCCATGGTTTCGCCGGCGCGGACCAGTCGATCTTTTCGGCACCGAGGTGGATATGAAGAGCACGCGCCTGCACGAGGTGGTCGAGGCTCTCGTTCCGTACCATCCCGGGCCGTTTCTCCCAGCCCGACGTGCCGCGGCGTTCCGCCGTGAATTCCGTCAGTTCCGATACTTCCATCCAGCCGGGTACGACGCAGAGGTTCTGGCCGTCATCTGTCAGGCGCAACGATGCAGCCACCGCATCCTTCAGCTTGTCGGTAGCCATATTGAGAATCTTGATGTCGCTCGCCACCCGCCGCTTGCCGCTCGCGCGTTCTGGCGCCCGCAGCCAGACCCGGTCCGTGTGGTGGAGACCACCGTTTCCCCGCGTCAGGAACCAGCGCTTTCCCTCCCCCGCCTTCCGACGCGCCCTGTAGAAGCGATAAGCATGGTCCGTGGTCGCACCGCCACCATGCATGTCGACAGCGATGGCGACGGCCCGCAGACCCCAGTCCGCGCCATCGACCGGCCAGACCTGTGTCGACAGCGCCTCCAGAACGATCCAGTCTTCCGCGATCTCGAAGGGCCGCAAGGCCCGACCGGACGATCCGGGCGCACCAGCAGGGGGCTGGATCAGGTCGAAGCGGTCGATCGGCTGATGTCGCCCGCCTTCCCCCCACGCCGTCACTCCCACCGGAAAGCGGCCGCCCTGAACGTCAACCGAGATGGTCAGGTACTTCGCCCATGATGGTGCCACACCTTTCGGCGTGTCGATCCCCTGCGCCTTGTCCTTCAGTCCCTGCAGCGTGATCTCCATCTCGGAGCTCGCAGTGCGGGGGCGATAGGGCTGCGCCTGCCCCGTGCTTACCGTGGCGCGGAGCTTTTCTTCGTCGCCGGTTGCGTCGAAATGATCCTCTGCCTGCCGGTAGGCGGTGACCAGCTCCGCCCAGCTGGCAAACGCCGCACTCGCCCCGTCGAGCCAGTAGCTGAGCAGATCGGTGCGGCGAAGATTACCGTCATCGACACGGACGAGGTCTATCCGGCCACCTTCGTCCGGAGTGCTCTCGTGATACCAGCACCCCGCGCCATTCAGTTCGCGCTTCAGGTCATGCCCGAACGTCTCGTGGCAATGCGGGCATCGCATCCGGGCCGCCTCCCCGGCCTCTACTGGGTCCGCGGAATCGGGGTAAACCAGACGTGCGAACGTCATTTCGAACATCGCCCCGCAATCTGGACATGGTACGTACCACCGTCCACGGGTCCCGCCTGGATATAGCGACAGTACCCCATACCTGACGGGCGGGCAGTCATGCGGCGATTGGGGTCGCCAGCTTTCATCCTCGATCGGCGCGCCCGGGCTGCTCTCAATGACAACCATTCCGCGCGAAAGATAGGTCCGGGTACGGGCCCGCATTTGCGTGTAGGGATCACCGTCTCCGATTGTACCATTTCCCCAAGCCGGACGGTCGAAATCCGTCGCGAGCAGCGTGCGGACCGTGGTCGAGGCGAGTTTCTCCGGCGTCGGCCAATCGAGGGTCAGATGGGTGCCGCCGACAAAAAGCTTCTGGAAGATCGTGTCCGATCCCCGTCCCTTGGCCAGCCGGCCGCGCAGCGCCGGGCTGTTGTAAATCACCGGCGCAATCTTTTCCCGCTCCATGAGCGCGGCAGCATCCCGCGTCATCTGAAAGATTGCCACCCGGCCCGGGTCCGACATGACGGCATGGGCTGCGACCGTCTGCAACATCAGCGTTTTTCCCGACTGCGAAGGCCCGGCAAAGACGAGACCCCTGAACCGGCGCGACGCCGACATATCGGTCGGTTCGACCATGTAGGGCGCGACATCCGCGCGGAAGGGCTGCCACTGACCAGAGACGTTCACCCGCATGTAGCGTTCTGCCGATTCGGTGACGCTGATGCGCGCGGCTGGTCGCAGCGATGGCAGTGCGATCTTCAGCGCCGACCGCGGATCGGTATACGCAGGAAGCGGCTCAACCCCACGCGGAGCCGAGACCGGCGCGCCGCTCAGATCAGCCATCGTTCCTGAACGTCGACATCCGGCACATCCCGTTCCTTGAGTTCCGCCTCTTCCACGGCCTCGGTCATGGCGCGCAACACGTCGTCTCCGACGCGAACCACTGCCGACACCTGATCCGGTTTCAGGCTCAGCTCCCGTTCGAGGCGATCCGGCATCGCCTCGACGCCATCGCGCACGATCTGAAACAGGCTTTCGAGCAGATTGACCACATCCCCAAGCGGGACCAGCTGGCGGCGCATGTGCGCGGCCTTTGACCACGCGATATCAGCCATAGCTGCTTCGCGGCGTTGCTGTGGCGTCATCTCCGCGCGTGGATCGGTAACTTCGAGGCCAAGGAAAGATGCTTGAAGCGCCGTGATCTGCGCCTTGTTATGCCGGTCTCTGGTATCCTCCTGCGCTTCCATCGCCTTGCGCCACGCCCAGCAGTGGGACAGCCGGATGATGTAACGGCGACCGTTGCCGCCGTGCTGCACCACCGGCATCCCGCCTTGTTTTATCCATGTCGCGACCGTGTTTACCGACATGTTGAACGCCTGGGCGATTTCCTCCTGACTGCAATCGGCATCCTCGACGCCATGCGGCAAAGGAAACCGGGACAACAGGTCCCGCATCGCATCGTCGACCTCGACCGGCATCAGCTCCGGAGTTTCAGGTTGACTTACCTCGGGAACCACAACAACAACCTCTTGTTAAGGTGCGGAAAACTAAAAAAACGCGCACGAACCGGGGTGCGAATTACCCGCGTGCAGAATCCAGCCCGGAAGGACCCAGACCCCTCTTTTCGACCATCCGGGCGAGGGTCCGGCGCAGGTGCAGGGGCAGACGCGTCCGATACGCCTCCTCCGCCCCGTCCATGAACCCGAGGCGGCGGCGATACGTCGGCACCTTCGAAGTGAACACCGCGACGATCCCGATCGCGCCCGTGCTGTCCTTCCGATAGATGCCCGGCGTGAGGCCGGTGCGCGGAATGAAGTAGGTCGCCCGTGTCTTGTGACGCTTCTTCGATGCGATGGTGGTGTTTGCTGTCACGTCCCGCTGAGCACGGATCGCTGACAGCGCCCGGTTGCGCTCCCCGCTCGACCAGTTGCCGAAGGCATCGAGCTTGGCCTCGTCAGCAGGCAGCACCCCCCGGATATCCATGTGCGTCGGCGTCGCGAGGGAAATAAGCTTCTCCGTCCCGGTCATTCCGCGTTGACCGCCCCGCTCCTGCACCTTGAGGTAATGGCGCTGCGACACAGAGGGACGCTCACCCACCACCGCCTCAAGCTCATTGGGCCGGGCTTTCTTCACCACTGCGAATGCGTTCTGAGTAAAGCGGGTCGGACGGTCGAAGCGCTCGCGTACGTTGGCCTGCACCTTGCCCAGCACATCCGCCGCGGTATCGTTGATGGCCCATGTCGCCGCGATAGCGACATCTTTGGTTGCCAACTGACGAAGCGCCTTCTGAAAGCCGCCGTCGTCGAGCGTCAGTTCGATCATGATGTCCCCGCTGCTTTCAGTCTTTCCGAGGGGTCCGAAAGCGCGGCATGATCCGTCCTGCGATCACATCCCAGCCTCTAGACGCAGCATTCCACGGGTTGTCCGTTACATCTCTCAATTGCACCCACTGCCCGGCGATGCCGCACTTACATCTCAGCTGCGCGGCGAACCTGATGATGCGGGTATGCACCTTCGGCCTTGCGCCACAGCCCGGGCATGGAGCGACCATTATGTTAGGCGAGTAGCCCATACGATACTCCAGAAAAGCAAAAGGCCCCAAGGACATCCCTCAGGGCACATTACAGGCTGTCAGAGAGTTTACTTCCGGCACTTCTCTCTTAAGGCCTCAGCGAGCTTTGCGGCCTCAGCCTTTTCTGCAGCTGATGACAACGCCATGCACCGATGGACTTGAGCGTCACAGGCGTTGTCGAAATCGCTGCCCCATGCAAGATGCGCAGGATTGACACACGACAGATGCCCATTTCCACACAAATGCCGAGATAGCGGCCGTTCTATGGAAGGTTCACCATGAGCAAGAGTGCACATTACCCGCGAGCATGGCGTAGGCTTTCCACGGAATTTCACTTTACGCGGCGAAACTCCATTCGCAAACGGCATGAACAGACAGTCTTCACCCTGAAACCCTACGTTCTGTTTCAGGAATGCCAAAGCGGACGGCGGTGCAGCATGAAAGCGACCTGACTGGACCGGTTCTTCATCTCTCGCCTTTCTGTCGATAGCTACTGAAGAGGCTGCTGGCCCCAGCGCGATCTTTCCACGCTTGTGAGCAACCATCGCCTTGTATTTCTTAGCTCTGAACCGGCGCGCCGGGTCATTGACCCGCAACCATTCCTTAGCTTCCATCGATAGTGAGGACATTATAACCCCGTGTCACGAGTTTAGAAACCCCGCGTCACCGACCACCAGTTGGGGCGCAAGGCCCCCTTTGGGGGCGGGCTTGCCAACATAAGTCTATAACAGAAACATACTCACAGCCTATCGAGACTGTCAACAGGACCGTTTAATGTTGACGAGATCGGCGACAGATACGTCTGCGGACGTTTTCCGGCCGAAGATCGTCACGATAACCTTCGCTCCATCATCAGCCCTAAGCTCAACCACCTCGCACTGCGTCCCGGCAAACGGACCACTCCGAAACATCGCCTGCTCACCCACCCGGATCGAGCGAGCCCGCTTCTGTGCAGCACGGAGCGCACGGCGCTCCTCATCGCTGTCAGCATCGACCTTGCGCATCGCATGGAGGGCGCGCAGGTCGGATGGCTCCAGAATGCCCCATGACCCATCGGCGCAGCAGATGGCGCCGGTGATCCCACAGCGACCGACCAGCCGGTGCGGCACGGCCTGACCCGGGAATCGCGCGAACACATAGCCCGGCAGATAGCGGCGCGCATAGTCCCGCGCCTTGCCCATGCGATGGACCCGACGCATCAGCACCGGGTGGAAGGCATAGACCCCCCGTCTCCGCAGCCACGCCTCCGCCTGATCCTCCCGCTGGGGCGACACCCGCAGCGCATACCACCGCGCCGGACCCGCCACGAAGACGGGGGCAAGCCCCCCACCAGCCGCCACGACATCCCCGACACTCAGACCTTTTGCGCTGAAATCCATATCTTGTGCCTCCGTTTGCCGCTTTATCAGCATCTTGTTTTCGTTTGTTCTTCTTAGGGACGTCAGGGACGACAGATGATTTTTCAGGGACGACAGGATGTGGGATGAGAGGGAAGATAAACACGTGAAATCAATGACCTGCTGATAATCAGGGACGACAGGGACGTCAGGGACGACGTTTCCACGCTACGCATGAACAGCGATCCCCCGCACCCTTCGTAGTCTCCATCACCACACGCGCGTGCGCGCATCGTCGTCCCTGACGTCCCTGTCGTCCCTGACCCAGCTTCATCCCGCTGATTTCGCAGGCTTTCCCCCGGACCCCGGCTCAAGGGACGTCGCCCCTCCGCTGTGCCCCGGACGTCCCTGACGTCCCTGATTTCGAGCGAAAGCGGGGTGCGGGGCGTCATATCAAGTCCCCGGACCTGCGGAACTCGGCGCGGGCTAGAACTGTCTGATACTCCTCGAAGCGGCTCTTGAAGGGCTCCAGAAGGGCGATCCCGTCGTAATAGGCATCCGACGTCTTGCGCCGGGTGAAGGTCTGACCGGTTGCGGGACTGCGCCATTTGCCTTGCTTGGCGCTCAGCCCATTGAAGATGGTGCGGGGCTTCCACACGCCGCGCCCTCCCTCATCGAGCCAGTAGGCGAACGCCTCCTGCAGCATCTTGGCGCGCATGGAGTGCTCGGGCTTGCCGGAGACGCCACAGACCTGCGTCAGGAAGGTCGCCAGCGGATCGCTGTCCTCCCGGTACTCCGCCGTGGCGCTCAGCACCTGGTCGGGTATCTGCAGCCCATGTGATAGGTAATCCCGCAGCCCCTGCACGAGCCAGTTCATGATACCGTCCCGCTCTGCATAGAGCTTGTCGCCCAGGTCTGGATCACGCTCATCGGGTGGTATCTGCACCTCGAAGGGGACGAGCATCACCCGGCGCCAGATGCCGTCATCACCGCCCCTGATCTCCGGACGGTGGTTGCCGGAGATCGTGAGCTTGAAGAACGGATAGACGGTGATGAAGTTCTCGTTGAGCGACCGCACCATGATGGGCTCGCCGCCGGTGAGCTCCTTGATCAGGCCTTCCTGCAGCTGCTGTCCCTGATCGGGTTCGGAGGTCCGGACAAATCGCGCACCGATCAGCGGCACGAGGTCCGGGGTGGCATCGCCGCCGCCGCGACGACTGCGGCCGGTGATTGACTCGATCTTGGCCGAGGCAGCATAGTCGCCCATGATCCGGGCCATCAGATCGACGAGCACGGATTTACCGTTGGCACCTGCGCCGTAGAAGAACGCAAAGACCTGCTCCAGCGTGAGGCCGGTCATCGAATATCCGAACCAGCGCTGGATAAACCCCTGCATCTCGCGCGAGGGCTGGATCCGGTTGAGAAAGGCCACGAAGGTCGGGCATTTGGCAGCGGGATCGAGGCCAACCGGCATGATCTTGGTCAGCAGCTGATCGCGGCTGTGATCGAGCCGCTCGACGATGACTTTGGGCGGCGGCGCATACATGCCGCCATCATCCTCGGTGTTGGGCTCCGTCCGGAACCGCAGAACACCGC
Organism: Haematobacter sp.; assembly: GCF_032102465.1. Lineage (NCBI taxonomy): Bacteria > Pseudomonadati > Pseudomonadota > Alphaproteobacteria > Rhodobacterales > Paracoccaceae > Haematobacter > Haematobacter sp. Next base: position 8,351 of record NZ_DAMDHB010000056.1, read on the forward strand.
CCAGCGTGTTGATCACCAGCGGATCGGCATCGAGGTCTTCCAGCGGACGCGCGATGATCGCGCCTGCCTCGGTAATCATGTTATTGATCGTATTGCTGTTTCCGGCGTTCTTGGCATGGGTGAGCCTACGACCGATCGACTTGTCGCGCCGGTCCTTGATCTCCTTGCCAGCCGCAATCACCCGGTTCGCGGCGATCATCTGATCCAGCTGGTCGGGCGTCCTGTCCTTGGCCGGGATCACCCCGATCTCATCCAGAATCACCGCCATCTGCTCAGCTTCCGCGAGGATATCCGCCTCGGCATCCGGCAGCACCATGTATTCGACTTCGGCCTCGATCAGCTCCGTCATCCGGTGTGCGAGACGACGCACGGCAACGTCATCGGGATCGGCGACATACCGGGTGTCATCCCACACGAACCAGCCGACCCGTTTGACATTGGCCAGATTGGAGCCAAAATGCGCGATCAGCCGTTGACCATTGCCGTGGTCATTGAGCGGCAGGTCAACGCAGCGGGCTGCCGGAGGCTCATCCGGCTCACCCTCATCACGGGGTGCGGGGTCTTCGGGCGACGGGCTATTGCCGCCGTCTTCCGGCGCCACATCCATGCCCTCAGGCAGATCCACGTCCTCAGGATTGGACATGATGGAGCGGACGCTTTCGACACGATCGGTCATTTTTCTGACCTCAATCGGTTTTCTTTTCCATACACATCCATATTGCGCGGGGCATTTTTGGTGTGTATATAAAACCTATGAAACTCGATTGGGACGATGCGAAGCGAGACTGGACCCTGCGGGAGCGCGGGCTGGACTTCGCCAGTGTGGCCGAGGCTGACTGGGACAGCGCCCTGACCGCCGAGGACCTGCGCGAGGACTATGCCGAACGCCGGTTCGTCAGCCTCGTCCCGATCCGGAACCGGCTTTGCGTGGTGGCGTGGTGTATCCGCGGCGATGCCCTGCGGGTGATCAGCCTGCGCAAGGCCAATACAAGGGAAAGGAAGCGATATGAGCAGGAATGATCCGATGATCGGCAAGGATGGCGAAGTCCGCGAACTGGGCGATGCGTTCTTCTCCACCGCCCGGCGGGGCCGACCGCCCATGCCGGCCGAAGAAAGAAAGGTGCGCATGAACCTGATGATTGACGCGGACGTAGCCGCCCGGCTTGCCGAACTTGGCAACAAGAGCGCGTTCGTGAACGAGGCCATCCGCAAAGCGCTGGCGGGATAAAGTTCAGAGGTCATCTTCCTGCCCCATCAGTACATCGTTGAGGTCCACGCCTGTCCCGGCATGGACGATCTGCCCTTGCAGACCGGGGCGGAGGACCATCGCGCGGCGCAGGCCTGACAGCAGCTGCGCCCGCGTCAGCCGCGGCTCCGAATCCCCGTCCTGTATGAAAATCAGCCGCTCCGTTCCGGGCGGCGGCACGAAGGCGGCGCGGTCCGTCAGGTCCGGGATACCGGCGTACCGCATCCCCTCCCCCAGCTTCCGGCTGCCCGCCATATTGCCGAGCGACACTCCCGCCCAATACCCGGCGCCCGGCGGCACATCCGCAACGAGGGCCGAGGCCGTCGTCTCAATCCCCTCGCCCATCACCATCACCCGGGCCGGGAGCGTCAGGCGGATCGCCCCGCCCTTCACCGAGCCGAGGGATTTCTTGACCTTGACCGGCTCGCCGGTCTCGGGATGCAGGATCACCGGCTTGCCCTTCGGGCGGGACAGGTCCAGCCAGGTGCGATGCACCCCCTGAAACCGCCCATTCGGCGCTTGGATCGCAGCGAGCATGGCGGGTCCGCGATGGACCTCTACCCATGTGCCGCCGATCTGGATCGTATAGGCCAGATCGGGGTGATACCTCAGCGACGCCGGCAGGCGCGGAAACCGCTCACGCGGCACACCCCGCAGGGCGAGATAATCCCGCACCGGCGTATCCTCAGCCGGCACCCCGGCCGACCAGATATCACGCGCACCGGCAATGGCGCGCTGCCGCTCCGCCTCTGCCCGCCGCTCATTGCGCGCCCGGTTGGCCTCCGCCCGGGCGATGCGCTCCCGGCGCTCCGCCTCCGATATCCCGTCCCGCTCCCCGCACAGCCACGTCAGGGCAGCTGGAAAATCGAGGCTGAGGACAAACATCGCCAGATCGATATTGCCGCCCGTGCCGCCGCAGTGGCGGCAGTTGAACACCCGCTTGGCGGTGTTGATCGAAAACCGGTCCCGCCCGCCGCATTGCGGACAGGAGCCGGTCAGTTCACGCGCACCGGCGCGTTTGAGCCCCTGAATGGCAAGCCGGTCGGCAATCTCGGCGATGTCCATCGCCAACGCCTCGGCGCGGCGCGGATCGTCGGAAACGCTGACCATACCGGGTCACGCGGCGACGCCGCGCGCCTCCCTGACCATGTGGCGCAGCACCTGCATGAGGTCCGCCTGCCCGTTGATCGTCAGGAGACCCCGATCATCACGGATCACGGAGGTCAGGTCTTTGAATCGCGACACCATCAGCGCGGAATCGAGATCGAGGTCGAGCGCCAGCACGGCGGCTTTCGTGCCCCGCGCAAAGCCTTCGACGATCTCCAGATCGGTTTCCGGGTCAAACCCCTTGCGACCGCCCAGCTTGCGCAGGGACAGCAGGATGCCGCGCTGCGCGATGGTCAACTCCTCCTCAGATGGCGCGGGCGCTTCCGGTTTCGGCGCGGGGGTTGCGGGCGGCGCAGATGCAACCGGCGCGGGCTTCTCTGCCGCAGCCACGGCCATGCGCTCCAGCGCCGCGTTTCGTCTCGCGCGCTCAGCACGATGATTTTCAATGGCCGCCTGCAGCCGCTCTTCCAGCTTCGACCGCAGACGCAAATCGCTGGCGGACGGCGTCCGCCCGATCGCCGCCGCGCCCACTTCCAGTGCGGCCTTTCGGGTATCCCCAGCGGCCAGACGCTCCGCCACCAGATCGATGAGCAACGCTTCGTCGTCTTCGGTCCAGACCTGCGCCAGCTGATTGGATGCACAGGAGGGTTCCCCGGCCGGAGCGGCAGCCGGAGCCACCTCCCCGACCGGAGCTTCGGCGCGTGGGATCGCCTCGGGGCTTTCACCCGTTTCCGGCGGTGACGCTGCCGGTGCGGCGGGGGGACCATCCGCGAGAATAGGACGCTGCAGATCCTCCAAGCCGCGCACCACCAGATCGTCGACCACCAGCTCACCCACATCCCCGGCGCAGGTGCACCCGCCCTCCCGGCACTCCGGCATCATCCATGCCGTTGCCAGCACCGCCACCCCACCGGGCTGCAGGCTGATCCGCACACCGCCCTCGACCGAGGCAGGCAGTGCCGCCAGCGTTTCCGCCGCCCGCCCGATCAGGGACAACGACTTGTTCAGTTCCTTCAGGTCATCCGCACTCATATCGTCCAGATTCATGATCTGCCCTCGGGTTGCGCCGGCATCGGCACGCGCGGTGCCCACCAGCAGGGTTCCGTCAGCTCGACCCCGAACGGGGCCCACGTCATGTCGCGCCGCCAGACCAGCGACGCCGCTTCGAGAAAATCCAGATCGGCGCGGAGCAGCGTGCAATCCCGCCCCAGTTCCTCCGCCAGTTCAGAGAGCGTGCGCACCCCACCCACCGACCGCAGATGCTCCAGCAGCTGGGCGCGGAGCGTGGCGCGATGGCCAACCCGCGCCGCCGCCTTGCCGATCGAGGTGAAGGTGTGGGTCATCGGGCGCCGGAAGCCCTGACAGGCCGGAATACCGGCGCAAACGGAAGGATTTTTCCCACCATCACGACCGGAGTGGCTATTCCGCCGGTCAGGAGGAAGGCCAGATCGGCCGACCCCGCGCTCTCACGCTCGCACAGTGCGCGGTGGCACTCGTCATCCGCTGGCACACGATCCGTCATTCGACCTGCTCCTCTGCATTTTCCACAGCCTTGGGCTTGACGAAGTGGAAAAACTTTTCCGCCTTTTTTTTGAACCGCAGCGCCTTACGCTCCGCGCGATGCTGGCGGACGCGGTAGAGGCGGTGCAGGATCCAGAATAACGTGTTCATGCGCGATCCTCCGGGTCGAGCAGGCCGAAGACCCCTTCCGCGCCAGCGATGGCGAGCACCCGCATGACATGGCGGAAATGCGGCGTGTTATCCCCGTTCAGCCAGTTGCGGACGGTCTTCGGGTGGACATTGCGGCGACGCGTGGACAGCACGGCGGCGGCGGTTTCGGACAGTTCGTGGTCCGAGGCAGCCCCCGGAAATGCCTTGCGAAGAAGGCGCGCGAACCTCTGCAACTCCGCCTCTTCATCCTGAGCCGCGACCGTCGCCACGCCCGTCGATTTTCGGCAAGACTTTTCCACGCAATACGCTCCATGCTGGTCCCGTTCAGGGTGACCACGTAGAGAGTGAGGGGCGGCGGATGAGGGCAATGTCATTCCGCCGCCTCGTTTCTAAGAGTGAAGACAGAACCTTTCGGCTCGACTGGCTGCACCGCGCAGCACAAGATCGCCGCGGTATCACCGGCACGAGGCGACTTCTGCATGACTTGGCTTGCACTACAGCACACTTGGGATGTCCTCACACAAAACGGGAATGCATGGATCACCGGCGCAAACATCCTGTTCATGGGGATCAGCGCGGGTGCCGCCGCCGTTTCGGCCCAAGCCGCCCGCAGGGCCCTCATGCGCCCCACGCCTGTGTTCGAAGTGAGAACTTTCTCCGACGACCCTTGGCCCGGCTGGCACAAGATTCGCATCGACGCGACGAGCAGTGGCCCGGCCACGCTCACCATCGAGAGCATCTCCATCCCATGGTTCCAGCCGGGACGGGTGGAAATGAGCCAGCGGCTTATGGAGGAGACCGAGACCCACTACCAAGAGTACATCACCGGAGAGATGCGGAGCAGAACTACAAAGCATCTTCCGAAGACCGACGCGGGCGTCACAGCGCGTCGACGCATCTCTGGCCTCGACCTGCATGTGCCCCCCGCGCGCAAGACACGCTTCGAAATCCTCGCCAAGGGCCGGCTGCCACGCCGGCTGACTATCCGCTACCGCTGGCTCGACCGCCGTCACCTCAGCAAGAGCCAGAGCGTACGTATCTGGTAGATCACCGCCGCCACCTGAATGAGCAGCGCGATCAGATTGATCAGCATAAGGATTTCGTCTCCGGTCACGATCTGTCTCCAATGTTGAGTGAGGGGCGGCGGATGAGGGCAAAGTCATTCCGCCGCCTCGGTTTTTTCTTCGGGAGGATTGGCCGCCATGTAGGCGCGAACTTTCTCCGCGACCTTCATCGTGCAGGACGCGGTTCCCGCCTCCCACTTCGACCAAGTGGTACCGCCGAGATTGGCTGCATTCTGCAGCACGGTGGAAGGGAGGATGCCCCGCGCCGCAGCGTACAACCTGATTTCGCTCATGAGGTGTTCCATGAGGCGGAGACTAGGTTTAAAAACCTATATCGTCAACGGTTTTTAATCCGATTGCCCCAACTTCTTGGGGATAGGATATTTTTCCTATGCGCGACTTCGTAGACATCCTTTCAGACCGCATCGCAGCAGACCCGTCTCTTAGCGAGGCAGGGCTCGCGAAAGCTGCCGGATTGGACAACAGCACAATCCGGCAGATGATCAAGTTTCATCGGAATCCGAGGATCGATACGGCGATCAAGATATGCCGCGCTCTCGGAGAGACAGTGGAGACGTTTATGTCTGAGCAGCACGATCCCGTCGTATCCGAGGTTCTGTTTCTGCTTGATCAACTAGAACCCGCAGAGCGGGAGATGCTGCTAGCTGCCGCAAGAGGTATGCACGACGCTCACCAGCGGGCTGAGCAACAATCTCTCGCAGCTGCGTCAAAATCTCATTCCAATCAGTAACCTGTCTCACCACTTAACCCTTTGAATTTACCACATCATAATGAGAACAAAGCAACAACATGTCTGAGATTCGGTCAAGGTAGAGAGTCTTATCGGTCATGGAGACACAAAGACCCGGCTATCGCTCCAAGTGGAGCAAGCTTGGAAATATCCCCCGCTCACTCTGGCAAGGACCCATGGCCTATGTTGCATTGTTCCTTGCTCTCACTCCGGTGGTATGGATTCTCGCACAGCATCTCGCTGCACAGTCCCTCTATGGTGAATTGCAGACCATTTCGAAGGAAGCAGAGACGACCTCTCCGCGCATCAGCCCCGAGGACATCTGGAACCGTGAAGCAGTTTCGATTGCACGTCTATCCGCTGCAATTTCCCTTGGCTCTCTCATCGCCACTGCCCTGGGCCTGATCGCACTCTTCAAGACGCTTCAGTCGTCCAGAGAAGCAACGAATGCGGCCCTTCGTGCAGTAGAGGTTCAGGAGCTGTAATCTCGGGACCATGCTCGCGCCTATCTCAGTGTCTCCAAGCTATCTGTTTCCTACCGCGGACGGACCGTGCCGAAGCAAGGAGAACAATCTCTGGAAGCCTATGGCTGCAGATTCCGAGGTTATCCGGCCAGGCATTCCGATTTGAAGCCGGCCACCATT
>NZ_DAMDHB010000057.1:0-14576 GCF_032102465.1 Haematobacter sp.
CCTGATCATGACCTCAGGCCATCCGGGAAATTACACCACCTTGACGGACGTGACCTGTCCGGGTCCGCGCGGGATCGGCCGGGGTCTGGTAGGTCACGGCAGAATGCGGGCGTTCAGTGTCTATTCGGCGGTCCACGCGGCGATCACGACCCGGGCATGAGCCAAGGTTCGGAACGTGGTCTCGTTGAGCAGCTCAACGCGCATGCGTCCGTTGAGGGTTTCCGCACAGTCTCGCTCGGCTTGCCCGGCGCGATGTAATGCCATTCGATCTTTTCCTCCGAGAACCACGGCAGAATAACATCCGAGGTCAGTTCCGTGCCCCTATCCGAGATAATCATTACCTGCTTTCCTCGACGCTCGATCAGCACTGCCAGTTCCCGTACGACGCCCCGACCCGATATCGAGATGCCCGGGATGCTCCCCGACCTTGGACCACCGGAAGCTGGATTTTTCCGGCCATCTCACGATGACGGGCCGGTGGCGCCTTCGGGATAATGTATGGCGATCGGGACGTTATTTCCGATATCGACTGTTCGAGGAATAGAAGAACAAAAGGTTCGTTACCCCATTGGCCGTGGTGGGTCGACCGTTTGAGCACCCTCGCGGGGACATCGACAAGGCCGGCTTGGCTGTCTTCTGCCGAACCGGACCAGCCCTTCCGATTGTCGGAGGAAATTTCCGGTACGCTCGGTCCAACCTTCAACCATTGCTGGCGGCGTAGCTCCGTCCCGATACGCTCTCGGCGTCTCTCAACGACATGGCACGCCGATCTGCAACGACGCGAGGTCCCCTTGCGTCCAAAATCATCTAAAAAAGAGATTGGATTTCATAAAATAATATCGCTGTTTTTTATGTGCCTTCCTCCATTACCTTATCTTAATTCGACACATCGCAGGACCGCACCATGACCACGACCTCTGCCGCCGTGCTGCAAGCGGACCTGCTTGAAAGCTTCCGCGTCGTCGCCACTACACGCCTGCCCGGAGGCGTCAGGATATCCAGCGCCGCCAGAATTCACCATGCGGCGGATTTCGTCATCGACCCTGCAATCAACGACAATGGCGCAATCGGTCGGCGCGAGTTGCCGATATCCGCACATGCCGTCATCCATCGCGCGTCCTGCGAGAATGATCCCGCAGCCATCGAGGTGCCGGCTTCTATCCGCAGCCCTGTCGTAAACCGCAGCGATATCACGGCGGCGGACGATATGAGCGCCTCTGCGCGGGCCGACGGGCCGGCGCTTCTTTATCCCGTCCGCACGAAGGAGGCCCCGGAAGCCGAGATCAAGCGGCAGATCGCCGAAGACCGCTACATCGGCGCCTATGGCAAACCCGCCTGAGCGCACAAAAACCAACAGGAGACCAAGATGACCATTCTGAAATCCCTCGCCATTCTGGCGGGCCTGTCGCTTGCTGCCGCTCCGGCGCTGGCCGACCAGCTTTCCGACATCAAGGCGAAGGGTGGGCTGATCTGCGGCACCATGGGCAACTACGAACCCTTCAGCTTTCCCGATCCCGCGACACGGGAGATCATCGGCTATGAGGTCGATCTGTGCCGAGCCGTGGCCGACGATCTGGGCGTCAAGCTGGAGCTGAAGCTCATCGCGGTCGAGGCGCGGATCCCCGAGCTGACCGAGGGCCGGGTGGATCTGGTCGCCGCCGCACTGGGCTATACAGCCGAACGCGCGCAGCAGATCGACTATTCCAACGCCTCCTTCGTCAGCCTGCAACGGCTGCTGGTCAAGGAAGGCTCCGACATCAAGGCGATGGAGGACCTCTCCGGCAAGAAGGTCAGCGCGCCGAAAGGCTCCAGCTCCGAACGCTTCCTGCGGGAGATCGTGCCGCAGGCCACCATCCTGACCTTCCAGGATCCGCCCGCCGCCTTCCTGGCGCTGCAACAGTCCAAGGTGAAGGCGCTGGCGCTCTCCGAGGTCGCCTCGGTGAAGTTCGTCAATACCGCAGGCGGCGGTTTCGCCTTCCTGCCCGGTGCGATGGCCAAGGAATACTGGGGGCTCGGCCTGCGCAGGAACGAGCCCGCCTTCAAGGAGGCCGTCAATGCCACGCTGACCCGGCTGGAAGAGACGGGCGAGGCGCAGAAGATCTTCGACAAATGGTTCGGCCCCGAAACCCAGTTCAAACTCACCCGCGCCTTCCGCATGAACGAGCCTGTCTCCGACCCGGTGCTGAAACCCGCGCTCTGATCCTGGCAACCCGCCGCCTGGCGTGATGCCGGGCGGCCCGAACGGAAGGGGAAGACCATGGGCGGATCGCTCGATTTCTCTGCCGTCCTGACCGGCGAATACCTGCGCTGGCTTGCGGACGGATTGTGGGTGACGTTGCAACTGACGCTGGGGGCCTGGTGCCTCGCCTTCGGGCTGGCGGTGGTTCTAGCCGTGCTGCGCGCCACCGAATTTCCGCCCGCGGTCTGGTTCGTTTCCGCCTGGGTGGAGGTTCACCAGAACATCCCCCTGCTGGTGCAGGTGCTGTTTTGGTATTTCGCCGTGCCCGAACTGCTGCCGGAGGCTGCCCGCGAATGGCTTTACGAGCGTAACAGCGAATTCATCCTCGCGCTGCTTGCCATCGGCTTCTGCTTTTCCGCCTATATGTCGGAGGCGCTGCGGTCGGGCCTGCGCGCCGTGCCGCGCACCCAGTATGAGGCGGGGCGTACCTTCGGCTTCGGCTATCTCCAGACCATGCGCTACGTGATCGTGCCACAGGCGCTGCGGCTTTCCATACCGCCGCTGGTCAACTATTCGCTGCTGCTGTTCAAGAACACCTCGATCGCCATGGCCATCGGCGTGCATGAACTGACCTACCAGTCACGGCAGATCGAGGCCGACACGTTCCGCACCTTCGAGATCTTCTTCGTGGTGACGGCCATCTACCTGTTCTTTTCGTTCCTCATCATGGCGGTTGGCGGGCTTTACGAACGCCGCAACGCCAGCGCCGCGCGATAGGGGGCAGCCATGATCGACATCATCCACGACTACTGGCTGCTCTTTCTCGTGGGGCAGTATCCCAACGGCCCGCTGGGCGGTCTGGCGGCCACGCTGCTCCTGGCGCTGACGGGTCTGGCACTGGCCTTTCCCTGCGCCATGGCGCTGGCCGTGGCCCGGATCAGCCCGTTCCGCTGGATCAGCCTTCCCGCCGCGGCCATCGTGCATACGGTGCGGGGCATGCCGTTCCTGATGGTCATCTTCTGGAGCTATTTCGCGCTGCCGCATCTGATCGGCTGGCCGATCAGCGGCTTCTGGACGCTGGTGGGGGCGCTGGTGCTTTATGAGAGCGCCTATCTGGCCGAAGCGATCCGCGCCGGCATTCAGTCGCTGCCCAAGGGCCAGACGGAGGCCGCGCGGTCGCTGGGGTTTGGCTATTTTCGCACGCTGGGCTTCGTCGTTCTGCCGCAGGCACTCTACAATTCGCTGCCGAGCCTGATCAGCCAGTTCGTATCGCTCATCAAGGAAACCTCGCTGGGCTATGTGATTTCGGTGAACGAATTCACCTTTGCCGCCGCGCAGGTGAACAGCCAGCTTCTGACCCGTCCGGTCGAGGTGTTCTCGATCCTCGCGCTGACCTACTTCGTGCTCTGCTTCTCCCTGACCCAGACCGCCCGCTGGCTGGAGGGCCGCATCGCCCGCCGCCGGCAGGGCCGCCCCGCCGTCACCCCAATCCTCGCCACGGAGCCTGCACCATGATCCGCTTCGATGCCGTCAACAAGTGGTACACGCCACACCACCAATGCCTGACCGACATAACCGCAGAGGTGAACAAGGGCGAGGTCGTCGTGCTCTGCGGCCCCTCCGGCTCCGGCAAGACGACGCTGATCCGCACCATCAACCGGCTGGAGCCGATCCAGGGCGGGAGGATCACCGTGAACGGGCAGGATACGCAGGCAAAGGGCGCCGACCTGAACCGGATGCGGCGCGACATCGGCTTCGTCTTCCAGCAGTTCAACCTCTTCCCGCATATGTCGGTGCTGGACAACATCACCCTCGCCCCCCGCAAGCTCCGCGGCCTGAGCCGCGCGGCGGCAGAGGAAAAGGCCCACGCGCTTCTGGAACGTGTCGGGCTGGCGGACAAGGCGGGGGCTTTTCCCGGGCAGCTTTCGGGCGGGCAGGCCCAGCGGGTGGCCATCGCGCGGTCGCTGGCCATGGACCCGCCGGTCATCCTCTTCGATGAACCCACATCGGCGCTCGACCCCGAGATGGTGGGGGAGGTGTTGCAGGTGATGAAGGGCCTCGCCCATACCGGCATGACGATGATGTGCGTCACCCATGAGATGGGCTTCGCGCGCGAGGTCGCCGACCGCGTCTGGTTTCTCGACAAGGGCGTGCTGCTGGAGGACGCCTCTCCCGAGACCTTCTTCACCAACCCCCAGCACCCCCGCGCGCAGAAGTTCCTGTCCGACCTGCGACACTGAACGGACCGACACATCCTGCGGTTGCCGCGCGATCCCGTCGCGCGGCCCGATCCCCTGCACCCCTAGAAAGGATGCCCCATGTATTCCGGGCCCGTGTTCGACATGGCGAAGACGCAGTTCCAGCGCATCGCCGACCACCTCGACATCCCGCAAGATCAGCGCGAGCGGTTGCTGATGCCCAAGCGTCTGGTCGCGGTTTCCTGCCCGATCCACCGCGACGACGGATCGACCGCCGTGTTCCAGGGCTACCGCGTGCAGCACCACCTGACGCTGGGCCCGACAAAGGGCGGCACCCGCTTTGCCCCTTCGGTCGATGTGGGCGAGGTGGCTGCGCTGGCGGTCTGGATGAGCTGGAAATGCGCGCTGGCCGGGCTGCCCTATGGCGGGGCCAAGGGCGGCATCACCGTCGATCCGCGTGCGCTGTCCCCCCACGAACTGGAGGCACTGTCGCGCCGCTACATGCAGGAGCTGATCCCCTTCGTCAGCCCGCATACCGATGTGATGGCCCCTGACATGGGCACCAACGAACAGGTCATGGCATGGTTCATGGACACCTATTCCATGTACGCGGGCCACACCGTCAATGAAATCGTTACCGGCAAGCCGGTCTGGTGCGGCGGCACGCTGGGCCGGCGCGAGGCGACGGGCCGTGGCGTCGCCCACTGCACGCTGCGCGCGATGGATCTGATCGGAATGGTGCCGCAAGGCGCCACTGCCATCGTCCAGGGCTTCGGCAATGTCGGGGCGATCTCGGCGCTGTCGCTGGCGGAGCATGGCGTGAAGATCGTCGGCGCTTCCGACCACACGGGGGCCTATTATGATCCCCGCGGCCTCGACGTTCAGGCGATGTCGGCCCATGCCCAGGCGCATGGCTCGCTGGCGGGCTTTTCGACCGAGCTGGCCTTCGACCCGGAAGAGCTGCTGACCCAGCCCTGCGATGTGCTGATCCCCGCGGCGCTGGAACGGGCGATCACCGCCGGCAATGCGGCGGACCTGAAATGCCGCATTCTCGCCGAAGGCGCGAACGGTCCGACCACCCCCGGCGCGGATGAGATCATCGACGACCGGGGGGATATCTTCGTCATCCCCGACATCCTGTGCAACTCCGGCGGGGTGATCGTCAGCTACTTCGAATGGGTGCAGGATCTGCAACGCTATTTCTGGACGGAGGACGAGGTGATGCGCAAGCTCTACGAAGCACTGGATCGCTCCCTCGGCCAGGTGCTGGACATGGCGAAAGCGCGCGGCCTCTCGCATCGCAACGCCGCGCTCGCGATCGGGGTGGAGACGGTGCGCCGCGCCAAGGAGACCCGCGGCCTGTTCCCGTGACCGCTGTTCGGCGATAGCCCGTGATCGGCAAAAGGCGGGACGACCACAATTGCAGCAACAGACAAGTCGTCCCCCAGCCCCAGCCGTTCATCAGCGCGCCGCCAGACCTCTGAAAACCGCCGAAAGCAAGGCGAGCCGGGTTTGATGATTACCACGGGCCGGGATAATTCTGCACCCGACATGTACTCATCACCCGGCACTCCGTCCTCGCCTGCGGGTGAGGCCGTCTCCCGCATAGCCATCCTTCCCAAATGGCATCGAGACCGGAATGGATATGCGCGCAGGGATGCCGACGAGGATGGATGGCCCCCCTTGTCAGGATTGACGAGCGATATGCCAAAAGCTCACGGCGAAGGCAGTGGCGCGTTGGAAATAGCCAGCAGCCGACGGGATATTGCGTATCATCTGCCGCACGACCCCGGTGGTCATTTGATGGACAGAACCAGAAACCGCCGAGCAGATTCCCCGACGGATCCGATATCCTGCGTCGGACCCTCGTCTATAGATCGGCGAAGTCCCACCAACACGATCCGCTTGCTAACCACGCGATGGACGGGGAGAACCCGTTCCCCGGCAATCGTAACCTTGCGGGTGGGCTCGACGGGCCTTACACGGGACAGGCTGCCAGTAGCGTGAATTGTAGAATTGCGCGCCTTCGCCCCTGTGTGATCGAGACGATGGAGCGAACCGGATCAGCGCATCTGCAGGGACAGCCGCTCATAAAGCTCGACAGTGGCATTCAACGCGGCCGGAACCACACCGGTGAAGCTGGCGAAGCCGTGGTTGAGGCTGTCGTAAATGCGCAGGTCCAGCGGCACGCCCGCCGTGCAGAGCGCGGCGGCGAAGGCCAGATTGTCCGCATGCAGATAGTCATGCCGTCCCGTCCCGAGGATCACCGGCGCGACGCCCCGCAAATCCGCAGTGATGGGCGAGGCGCGCCAGTCTGCGGCGGTCTTCACGTAATCCGGGCCGAGATATTTGGGCTCCACCGGCGTCGGCTTGCCCGTGCGCCGGCGGAAATCGGTCAGCGGATAGCACAGCAACTGGGCCCTGAGCGGTAGCCCCGCGTCGCGGGCGTGAAGCGCGGCCACCGCCGCCAGATTGCCCCCCGCGCTGTCCCCGGCGACGGCAAGGCGGGCGGGATCGCCGCCCAGCTCGCCGATATGCGCGGCCACCCATTCCAGCGCCGCGATCGCGTCGAGCGGCGCCGCCGGAAACGGATGTTCCGGCGCCAGACGATAATCGACGTTCACCACCACCGCGCCGGAGACATCGGCCAGCCGGCAGGCATGCGCATGATGGCTCTCCAGATCGCCGATGATCCAGCCGCCGCCATGCAGATAAAGCACGGTGGCGCCCGACGGCTCCAGCGGGCGGATGACGCGCACCGGAATGGCGCCGCCGGGCCCGGGAACCAAGCGCGGCTCGGACCCGGCCACGGGAATGTCCGGGCTGGGGTAGAACGCATTCCGGATCGCCCAGCCGTGCGCGCGCGCCTCTCCGCCGGTCGCGGCCGAGAACGGCTCCGGATAGCCTTCGGCGACGCGGCGGCGATCCATATCCGCAATGATCGGGTCCAGCATGGACATGTTCCTTTGATGTGGGGGCCGGTCAGCTGCGTGGACGGATCTTCGTGATGTCGATCACGATGCTCTGCCCGATCTCCGGCACTTCGACATTGCTCGTGGCGAGATAGGCTGCATCGACACCGATGACCGGCAGGAACCAGGCCAGTTCGACAACCTTGGCATAGACCGCGTCCCACGCCTGCCGGGCCTCCTCCCCCGTGAGACGGGAGGCCGCGGCGATCAGCGCGCTGAGCTCCGGGTCGCTGGAGGCATAGGGGTTGAGCGAGCCGTTCGGGCTCAGCGTCTGCACCATGGCAAGGTTCGGCACCCCGGAGTTGGTGTTGAACAGCAACGTCTCGATCTTGCGCTCCTTGCGGGCCTGAAGCGAGGCGCCGATGCCCTGATAGATCTCCGGCTCCAGCGTCACGCCGATCTGGCTGAGCTGGTCGGCATAGGCCTGAAACAGCGCATTGTTCAGCGTGTTGCTGACGTACCCCGCCTTCACCGTCAGGCCGTCTGCAAAGCCCGCCTCCGCCAGCAGCGCCTTGGCGGCATCCACATCGAAGGGATACACGGCCTCATTGCCCTCCTGATAGCCGTCGAAACCCTTCACCTGCAGCTGTGCCGTACCATAGGCCAGATCACCGAACATGGCCTGCGCGACCAGGTTGCGGTCGATGCCCATGTTGAGCGCGCGGCGCACGCGGACATCGCCCAGGGCGGGGTTGATGTCGCCCGCGCGGTCCATCAGCACCAGACCGGCCCATTGCACCGGTGAATGGATCAGCCTGATCCTGTCGCCGAGGATGCTGCGGTTCATATGCGCGGTCATCGGGTCGGAGATCAGCACGTTCAACTGATTGGCCCGCAGCGCCTGGACACCCGAATTCTGGTCGAGGAAGACCGAGACCTTGATCCTGTCCCAGTGCCGCGCCTCCTGGTCATAGTAAGACGGATTGGGCAGATAGGTGTAGCTCTTGCCTGAAACGGAAGCGTCGGCGTCCAGCACATAGGGCCCGGCGCCGCAGCTTTTCGTCAGCAGGGTTTCGGGATTGTCCACACCGGCGGGGCAGATGATCCAGCCCGCGTTCCAATTGTGGTCGAACAGCTTCATCGCAACCGGGGTCGGTTCAGAGAAGATCATGGTCAGCACATGGTCCGACACCACCTCCACCCCGGTCAACTTGGCGAGGTTCGCGGCGAAGGGGCCGCTGCGGCCGATGAAGTAGTCGATGGATTTCTTGACGGCGGCGGCATCGACCGCCTCGCCGTTTGAAAAGGTGACCCCTTCGCGCAGGGTCACCGTCAACACCTTGAGATCGTCCGACATCTCCCAGCTGGTGGCCAGCGCGGGTTCCAGCGACCCGTCGGCGAGCGTGCGCACCAGCGGTTCATAGGTTGGGAACAGCCAGGTCCCGGCCCGGCCATTGCCAGAAAGAGCGGGGTCAAGGCTGAGCGGGGCAAAGGGGTTGCCGACAGTCAGCACATTCTCCTGCGCTACCGCCGGGGCAGCGGCCAGCGCGGCGGCGAGCCCGCCTGCCGCAAGAAGCCTGCTTAGCAGGCGGGGTTTGGCATTCGTCATCAGAGCGTCCTCCCTGGAATTTTTCTGGCGTCAGACCGCAGCGCTGATCCGGCGCATTTCCCGCCAAGCCTGACGGCGCTGGCGCTGCGCCACGGGATCCGGCACCGGGGCGGCGGCCAGAAGCGTGCGGGTATAGGGGTGCTGCGGGTTCTCCAGGATCCGCCCGGCATCGCCCTCCTCCACGATCTCGCCGCGGAAGATGACCATCGCGCGGCGCGACACATGGCGCACCACGGTCAGGTCGTGCGAGATGAACAGCAGCGTGAGCTTCATCTCCTTTTGCAGGTCGTTCAGCAGGTTAAGCACCTGCGCCTGCACGGAGAGGTCGAGCGCGGAGACGGGTTCATCGCAGACCACCAGCTTGGGCCGCGCGATCACGGCGCGGGCCACCGCGATGCGCTGGCGCTGGCCGCCGGAGAATTCGGACGGAAACCGTTCCACCGTATCGGCAGGCATGCCGACGATATCGAGGATGGCGCGGATCCGGCGGGAGATCTCCGCCGAATTCCGTTCGCCCGCCGCCATCAGCGGCTCCGCCAGCGTCTGGCCGATGGTGCGCACCGGGTTGAGGGAGCTGTAGGGGTCCTGAAAGATTACCTGGATCTCGCGGCCGAGCGCCCGCCGGCGGCTGCGCGGCAGGTAGGTGATGTCCTCTCCGGCATAGGTGACGGTTCCGCTGGCCGCTGTGACGCGGCCGAGGATGACATTGCCGATGGTGGATTCGCCGGAGCCGGATTCACCGACAAGGCCCAGCGTCTCCCCCTCCGCCAGATCGAAGCTGACGGAATTCAGCGCCTGAAAGCCGCCGAAGTTCACACTGATGTCGCGCAACGACAGAAGCGGGGCGTCGGTCACGGCGCGGCTCCTTCCATGGCGTTGAACGTGTCGCGGATGGTCGGCAGGCGGCTGCCCACCGCCGTGCCGTGCGGATTGGCGGCCAGCAGCGCGCGGGTGTAGCGGTGCGACGGCCGGGCAAAGAGGTCCTCGATATCGGCATCCTCCAGCTTCCGGCCGCGGAACATCACCAGCGCGCGGTCGCAGATGTCGGCCACCACGCCCCAGTCATGCGTCACCAGCAGCGTGGCCATCCCGCGCTGTTCCGTGGCGTGGCGGATCAGGTCGAGGATCTCCGCCTGCACCGTGACGTCGAGCGCGGTGGTCGGCTCATCCGCCAACAGGATCTTTGGCTGCGGCAGCAGGGTGCGGGCGATGCCCACGCGCTGCGCCATGCCGCCGGACACCTGATGCGGATATTTGCGCATCACCGCCTCCGCATCCGGGATCTGCACCTGTTCCAGCGCCTCCAGCGCCCGACGGCGCGCCTCGGCCCCGGAACCGGCGCCATGCATCCGCGCGACCTCCGCCAATTGGCTGCCGATGGTGAAGCACGGGTCCAGCGCCGCCATCGGTTCCTGAAAGATCATACCGATCTGCCGCCCGCGAAGCGGGGTGAGCGAGGCCGTATCACGCAGATCATATTCGCGCCCGTCGAACAGCATCCGCCCGGAGACCACCCGCGTTCCCGCTGGCAGCAGCCCGATCAGCGCAAGGCTGCCCAGCGTCTTGCCGGACCCGGACTCGCCCACCAGCCCCAGCGTCTGCCCCGGCTTAATGTCATAGCCGAGATCGTCAACCAGCGCGGTTTCCACCCCGTTCTTGCGGGTGACGATGGTCAGCCCGCGCAGCGAGAGCACCGCGTTGCGGTCAAAGGGTTCGCTGTCCCGGCCGGGGGCCACCGTCGCACCCATCGCCCGCCCCTTCGCCACCGGCGCAGACCAGCGGTCGGCCAGTACGTCGCGGAGCGTATCGCCCAGAAGGCCGAAGGCGAGGATCGTCAGCGCCACCGCAGCGCCCGACGGCACCAGCAGCCACTGGAAATCGTTTATCGCCAGCGAGGCCTCATAGATCATGCCGCCCCAGCTCGGCTGCGGTGGCGGGGCGCCGAGGCCCAGAAAGCTGATACCGGTCTGGATCAGCACCGCCAGCGCGGCAAAGATCGACAGCTGCACGATGATCGGCCCGATGATCCGCGGCAGGACATGGCGCAGGATGATCTGCCCGTCGCCCAGCCCGGTGATGCGCGCCGCCTCGATATAAAGCTCGCCCCGGATCGACAACACCGCCGCCCGGACCACCCGCGCGATATTGGCGGACCCGATCACCCCCACCGTCGCCATCGCCACCGTCATGTTGCGGTTAAAGATGGTGATGATGACCAGCAGGATGATGATGTTCGGCAGCGTCATGATGATCTCAAGGATCATGCCGATCACCCGGTCGGTCTTGCGGCCGAAATACCCCGCCAGAACGCCCATCCCCACGCCGAGAACGCCCGCCACGGCAAGCGCCTGAACAACGCCTGTCAGAGTGGCCGCGCCGCCGTGCAGAAGCCGGCTGAGGATGTCGCGCCCGAAGGCGTCGGTGCCCAGCGGATGCTGCATGCTGGGCAGTTGCTTGATGGCCAGCAGGTTCTGGCGCACCGGGTCATAGGCGCTGAGCTGATCTGCAAAGATCGATGCCAGCACGATCAGGACCAGCCAGCCGATGGCCATGAACCCAAGCGGCCGGAGCAGTACCGAAAGAATGACCGGCTGGCGCCGGTGCCGCACCTCGGGCTCGAAAACGGAAGCGACAGACGTCATTGCAAGCGCACCTTCGGGTTGAGCCAGCCATAGCTGAGGTCGACCAGCAGATTGACGGTGATGGTCAGCAAAGTGAAATAGAGCGTCGCCCCCTGCAGCAGCGCGACATCGCTGTTCAGCGCCGCCTCCACGGCAAGGCTGCCCATGCCCGGCAGGACGAAGACATGCTCGACGAAGACCGTCCCGCTGATCGCGCTGACCGTGACCAGCCCGATCACCGTCACCACCGGCAGCGAGGCATTGCGCAGCGCATGGCGGAAGATGATCCGCCGCTCCGGCAGGCCGCTGGCGCGCAGGGCGCGGATGAAGTCGCGACGCATCACCTCGCCCATCGAATCGCGGGTCTGTTTGGCGATGGTGGTGATCGAATGCAGGGCAACCGAAATCACCGGCAGTACGAGGCCCACGAACCAGGCCCAGGGGTTCTGGGAGAACGGCGTATAACCGACGGCGGGGAACCATTGCAGCCAGACTGCGAACACGGAGATCAGCACCAGAGCCACCCAGAAGCTTGGGAAGATCAGCGCCACGATCGAGATGACATCGACCGCCCTCCCGATGAAGCCTCCGCGCAGCGCGGAAATCAGGCCGAGAGACACCCCGATCGCGACACAGACCAGCAGCGAGCCGAGAATGATCGACAGCGACACGAAGAAGCGGTCATTGAGCATCTGCACCACGCTTTCGCCGGTGAAATGCGATTTGCCCAGATCGCCCTGCACGGCGTTGATCAGCCAGTGCCCGTATTGTTCCAGCACCGGTTTGTCGAGGCCGAGTTCGGCGCGCAATTCGTCATAGCGGGCGATGGAGGTTTCACCCTGCAGAATCGTCGCGGCAAGGTCTCCAGGCGCAAAGCTGTTCAGAACGAAAGTGAGCAGCGTGACGATCAGGATCAGCGGTGCCGAAACGGCAATCCGGTTCAGGACGAGCCTAAACACGGCAGAACTCCGCCTGGATGGCGTGAATGGTCATGACAGCAATCCCCCCGTTGGTTTTTTGAACCGACTAGAACAATAAATCCGGCGCGACCATTGTCAAGCGGGGATCGGCATGCCACAGTGATCTCCATGACAGAGACGCCAACAGAATGTAAAAAAACGGAAAATGCCGCTCACTCCGGCCGAGGACGGCGTCGTTTCGAAGACGGAATGGATGCGGCTACCCTGGCGGAGGCTACCCGCGCAGACATTCTTGCCAATGCAAAGCTGGCCTTCATGTCGAATGGATTCGATGGCACCAGCGTCAACGAGATCGCGCGCAACACGCAGACCAGCAAGCGCATGATCTACTATTATTTCGGCAGCAAGGACGGCCTCTACCGCGCTGTTCTGGAGGACGCCTACTCACAGGCGAGTCAGGCGCGGAGCCTCGACAGGCTCGACCTGCTGGAGCCGGTGGAGGCCCTGAAAGCCTATGCCGCGCGGGCCTTCGACAACCACTACCAGAACCCCGATTTCGTCCGGCTGGTCATGGCTGAAAACCTCAATCAAGCCAGAACCCTGCGCGATTCCCCGGCGATCAGCGAGCGGACGCAGCGAAGCCTCGGCTATCTGGATGATGTTCTAACGCGCGGCAAGCAAAGCGGCGTTTTTCGCCAGGATTGTGATCTGGTCGATCTGTATCTGGTCATCATCTCGCTCAGCTTCTACTCGATCTCCAACCAGTCGACCGTGGCGATTTCGCTCGGCATAGACATGGCGGATCCGGCGCAGCTCGACCGCCGCCGGGCATTGATCGTGGAAAACGCCCTGCGTTTCGCACTCCGCGCGCCGTTGGAGCCAGCCTGAGATAACTGATTTAATTAGGTTTTCTCGTTTCCGCCTTGAGGGTCGAGACGAGTAATGGCACGGCATTCGCCGGAATCATGATCAGATAGCAGGATTCCGCTGGCCACTGAGCGGAGGTTCACTGCCTCGACCAGAGGCCGAACTGGCGGATTTCTCTTGGCTTACCGATGCGCAATGGGCTTGGATCAAGCCGTTGTCGCGCACTGATATGCGCTGCAAACCGCGTCTAGAATGATCGCTGGATGCCGAGCGGTATCGTCCATGCTAGTTTGCAGCGGCAGCCCGTGGGCTCATTGCGCTGGCGTCCAAAGCGCTGAAAAGACGCGCTTCGTCCGCGGGTCGTTTCAATGTTAGGGGGAGATGCGCCGTGCCAGTCGTTGCAGCCCTTCCGAAGCGGCGGCAGGAACAGTCTTTGCGTTCTCCCCGGGTCGCGCTTGGGAGACAAACACGCACGCATCCAGAGGCGCCGGCACGGCTTGCAGGTCTTCCTGCGAGATAGGCGGATCGAGTTCCACTCCAGCAGCGTCGAAAACCGATCAGATAATCACTGTGAACAAGAGAGCCACCCTATTCGCCGGCATTATGAAGGCGGGCAGGTCTGGGGCTAAAATCCCTTATCAAGACCGCAGACACCAACGGCGTCGCACCCAGCCTACCTCAAGGCCACACTCGAAGTCATCGCCACCGGTGATCAAAACCGGATCAGCAGCGCGGGCACGGCGGCCCTTCCTCCCCCTTAAGAGGGAAACCCTTCTTCAATCTCGCCGGAAAACTCTACGGCCTCACTTCATTATCCCTAGTCAAACTGTCCAAATCAACTGCGTACAATCTGCAAAGAGAGAGTCACACTCTGGACAAGAACGGATTGAACCTGAGGAAGCGGAGTGCTACGAGGAAGCGCTTAAACCGGAGACGGTACGCCGCGTTAGCTCAGTTGGTAGAGCAACCGCCTTGTAAGCGGTAGGTCGTCCGTTCAAGTCGGACACGCGGCACCAGTCGCCGGCTCCTCGTCAATGCGGCATAACCCTGCACTTTTTGGCGTTTTTGCTATCTCTTTCACCCGATTCCCCGCAATCGTCTGGAACAATGCTAGATCTTTGGTCGTCATGCATTCTTCCAGGACTTTACCGCCGTTAGCGGTTGACTATTTCCAGAATGCACATGGCATTCGCCCCGGCTTCAGGAGCAACCCTGGGGTAATCCCCCCATTTTTAGCGGGGTGCATCCGTAGAATTCACACGGCCATCTT
>NZ_DAMDHB010000058.1:0-14567 GCF_032102465.1 Haematobacter sp.
ACGTAGAATCTCATCCAGATTGACGCGCGCGTCTCTTCCAGATTGTCGCGCTATATTTTGACGCGTTTTATGAATTGTCGCTTGCGACGCGAGTAGCTGTCGGCGCTGGATTCCTTGCGTATGGTGTAGCTTATGCTGGCCTTCGGCAAGACCACAGTGCGGTAGATGTATTTCTTGGCACGCTGGCCTTCTCGGTGCTGGCCACTCTGGTGTTCCAACAGCCTGAGGATTGGTCGGACTGGTCGAGAGCCGCATGTGCAATAGGGGCGACGCTCTGTGTTGCGCTTTTTTGGCGCGCCTGGTTGAGGGACTTCTGCATTTGGGCGATTGGCAAGCTTGGTGTTCATCGGGAAGACGGGGTACACCGATCATGGGCCGCTCTCGTCCAGACGAAAAGAAAAGTCGGACAAATTTCAGTCCACACCAGAGACGGCCGAACCCTCTATCTCAACAACCGACAGAGTTATTCGCATGCTCCTTGGGAGGGGCTATACCTCGGCGGTGACGGGTCAGTCATTATGGCGGTGGAAGAAGAGGAGCTTCCTGATGGAAGCGAAGAGCAGAGGGAGGACGTTCACCATGCCGAGTGGGGAACCCGCATGACCTACATCCCCGCAAGCGAGGTTGTACGCGTGAACATCCGGTTGAAATAGCTTCGTTACTTCTTTTTTGGTGGCTGTGAGGGTGATGCGAGCTTCGACGGTGATGCGCCGTTCTGTATTGTGGAGGGCTGGCCCAACGGCTTAGGGGAAGCTCCCTTGTTAAAGTCTACCCTGCTCCCACCGCCGTTTGTCTTTTTGTCTGTCATTCGAATCTCCATCGTCAGTGTTGTGGTGACCGCGATGGTGATGGGCGCCGGGGGTTCTGTCGAGTCCCCGGCGCTTTCATGGCAGTGGGTCAGGGTTTCTCGCTATGATTACGCCCGCGCTTGAAGTTCTCGGCCAGCTGGGGGAAGGCCTCAGCGAAGGGCTTGGCGCAGCCCAACTGTTCATCCGTGGCCTCCGGGCTGTCCACGGCTTCCCAGTCTTCGGGTGAATAGCCGCGGCCCGGTTCGAAACTGCCTTCTTCCTTCGCCAGCGCGTTCAGGGGCTCGGTCAGGTTGGTGATCGGGTCGTTGCTCATGCCGGATTCCTTAACCGAATCGTAACGATGGTCCTCTTCTGTCCTCAGGCACTGATCCCACTACAAAGCGATGCGAGATGGCTGCAGTGTATGAGATAGGTATTATTATAAGGGGTTAATGAGTGACCGTAGAATATGAGGCATTGCTATGTACGGCGGCAGAGCTCCTGCCAAGTGGGCAATTTGATGCCATCATCACTTGCTTGGATCTTTATCTGAGCCTTCCTGTCTCGCCAAAAGATAATCAAGGAAGTTCGCTAGGTCTCGCTGGCCTGCTTCATCGAGAAGTTTTGCACGGGCTTGAAGGCTCGCCAATCGATTGAACGGGCGGCGGTCCCCGCCGTGCAGTAGGTATCCCTCATCCACGTTGAAGAACTGCGCGATGGCGTAGAGGTCAGGCCCCTTTGGCAACGCTTTAGGGCGCCTGAACCATGGCTGTAGGCGATGATAAGGCACGTCTAACTCGCGCGCGAGTTCGGACAGATTCATCTCGCGCTCAGCAAGCAACATCTGAACTCTGGAGGCAAAAGGGCTCAATTCCATGGAAGCAAGCTAGTCTTTGGCGATTGCCAAAAGCAATTTGGCATTTGCCCATTGACAGATGTTGGCAAATGCCAAATTCTACCGGCATCATGGATCCGAACATCATCATAGCTGAACTTGATGCTTACTGCGCCGCCGCGGGCTTGAAACCGACGACGGTATGTCAAAACGCGCTCGGTGACGCCCGCCTTTATGATCGGCTCAAGCGGCGTTCGGAGAAGCTGCGGGAAAGCGCCGATAGGTTGCGCAGGTATATGCAGGCCAACCCAGCTGCCGGAAAAACCGAGGCGGCGGAATGACATCCCAATCATCCGCCGCCCCTCACTCGCTACATGGTCCCACAACACGCGACGATCATGGAGCGTTTCGAGTGAAAAGTCCTTCAGAACAGACAGAACAGAAGCCTGTCGGTCGCGATGAGGATCGGCAGGAGAATGCGAACCTCATTCGCCGCGTGTTCCGGTCGCCCTCCCAGGCCGAAGTCGCGCGGAAGGCGGCGGATTTCCTCGGCGGCGAGGTCACGGACCGGACCGTCATCAACTGGCTCCAGTGCCGACACGACATGCCGGCGTGGGCCTTCAAACGCGTCTCGGCCTATCTCGAAATCGTCGAGCGCATCGCCCGGAGGATCGAGGGCTGATGTGGATCCTGCAATGCGTGATCATTCTTCCCGGCTTCACCGTCGTGCGCCTCGCGCGCGCGGTGGCCGTGCGGATCAAAAAAAACGTGAAGAATTCTTCATCTTCGTCAGGGAGCGAGAAATGAACAAGCAGCCTGACCGCCTGCCGGCGGATGACGAATGCCATTGCGACCGGTGCGAGGGGAATCGCGCGGCGCCTGATCTGATGCCACTGATCGGCGCGCGAATGGTCTCCGTGTCGGAGCCGGACGCGGGTGCCGCTTCCGATGATCTAGTTCACGCCCTTTGTGGCAAGCGGTGACCGGCGCCTTCACCCCCGTGGGTCGCGCTGCGGAGCGGATCGGCCATCTGGCCGTGCTGCGCGCCCAGCTGCTCGACCATCTACGCGCGGTGGGTGGGGTGCGGACGATGGCTGAACTGGCGGCAGAGCTGGGGCGGGACGGTGTGCTGCTGCGTGCCGATCTGGACCTGCTGGAGACAGAGGGCCTCGTCTGGCGCCGCGACATGACATGGGCCCCGTTCGGGGTCGATCTGACTGAACCCTGCTGGTGGGCGCCACGGGTGCCAGTGCCGGCGCAACCCGAGGGCAGAACATGAATCTGGACGACATGAGCATCGACGAGTTGAAAACCTTCAGGAAGTCCATTGCCGTAGTCGAAAAGGCGGCGGATGTGCTGGCCGATCTGCCCACGCCGGATGGCGGTGAGGTTCGGATCAGCCTGCAGCCCGGAGAGCGCGCGACCTTGACGACGGCATGGGTCATGCCCGCCGCCGGGGAGCGCGACGGCATGGGGGGGCCGATTCTTGTCGAGGTCGAGGATGAGCCGCGGTCATTTGCGGCACACGGGATGGTGGGCGGGTCGGGGGACCTGCAGCGCCATTGTCTTGCGGAGAGTCCCCCCGCTGAACCGGCAGCGTCAACGCCGGAAACGGGTGAGAACCCCGAGGCGATCCCTCGCGCCGAAGCCCCGACCGGGGAGGCGGCCACCGCCGCCGATCCGGTCGGGGAACCTCCGCGACCCCGCGCCGCTGTATCCAGTGTCAGCCAGCCGGAACCGTGGACCGAGCAGGATGAGGCATTTCTCGTCGAGCTGGTGGCGGATCGTCTTGCGGCAGGGGACACGCGCAAGACGGCGCTGGAGAAAGCCGCGGCGCTCATCGGCCGCACGGCGAGTGCCTGCGATTTCCGGCTGCGCTCCCGCCTTGAGGATCGGCTGCAGAAAGCGGTGGAACATCAGCGGGGCGAGCGGGCAAAGCGGGCGGCGGGACTGGCAAAGGTAGTGGCAACGGCACCGGAAAAGCCTTCGACGGAGAGGGCGATCACTGCGCCTCCGGCCCCGGCTCCTGCGCCGCCCCCGACGGAACATCCGCTGACGATTGCGCAGCGCGGTATTCTGGACGCGCTTGGGCGCCTTTCCGGCCGCAAGGGCTTTGACGCGGAGATCGATCTGGAGATCGTCGAGGGCTTTGCCCGCGGCACCAAGACCGCGGCTTTGGCGCTGGACCTCGATCTCGATGCGCCGCTGCTGCTGGCGCGGTTCCGGGATCTGACCGCCTGCATCCGCGATGCCCGCGGCAATATGACGATCGACGGGCAGGCGGACCTGATGAAGGTGTTGCGCCACCGGGTGAAAGAGGCGCGCGGCATCGCCGCCTGAGTGTCATGACCCGCTTTGCCGATGATCCGCGCCCGGCAGAGGCGCTGGCGATGGATATCGCCGAGATCGCCGACCGCCTTGCGATACAGGGGCTCAAGCGTGCCGGGGCCCGGGAGCTGACCGGACCCTGTCCGCAATGCGGTGGCCGGGATCGGTTTTCCATCAACACGGGAAAGCGGGTGTTCAACTGCCGCCATTGCGGCGGCACCGGGGGGAATATCGATCTGGCCATGTTTGTCCTGGGGCTGGATTTTCCCGCGGCGCTGACCTGGCTGTGCGGGGAGCGGGAAGGGCTGTCGGACGCGGAACGGCGGGAGCGGATCGCGCGCGCGGAGCAGAACCGGGCGCGCAATGCAGCCCGGGCGGAGGCGGAGCGGCAGCGCGCCATCGCCGGTGCGCGGGACATCTGGTCGGCGGGTGGGCCGGCCGAAGATACGCCGGTGCGCGATTACCTCACCCTGCGCGGCGTGCCGCGCGACAGGTTTCCGCGGCTGCCCGCGTGCCTGCGGTATCATCCCGACCTTGCCTATACCGTGCAGGTCGATCGCCAGTGGGTGGAGGTCCATCGGGGGCCTGCGATGCTGGCCGCGATCCAGGCGCCGAATGGACGGTTTCAGGGGGTGCATCGGACCTGGCTCGACCTGTCCCGGCCGAAGGGCAAGCCGGTGATCCTGCACCCGCAGACGGGTGAGCCGCTCAAGGTCAAGAAGTCGCTGGGATCGGTGAAGGGTGGCGCGATCCGCCTGACTCGGGCTGCGCCGGTGATGGTGATGGGCGAGGGCATCGAGACGACGTGCTCTGCGCTGGTGGCGGGCGAGCCGCCCGGGGCCGGGTATTGGGCCGGGGTCAGTCTCGGCAACATGGCGGGCAGCCGCAAGCTGGGCGAGGGCCTGCGCTATGCCGGCATCCCGGACCTGACTGACCGCGACGCCTTCGTGCCGCCGCCGGGCACGGCGCGGCTAATTTTCATAGAGGACGGGGATTCGGAGCCGCGCATGACGCGGGCGCAGCTGCTGTCAGGCCTGCGCCGCGCCATGGCTCTGCGCCCCGGCCTGAAAGGGCAGATCGTCCATGCCGGGCAAGGCGTGGACCTCAACGATGTACTCATGGGGCTGGAAAATGGGTGAAACGCTGGCTGATGCGCTGCCGAAGCGCATGAAGGAGATCCGGGAGGTTTTCATTCCGGCGTACCAAGCCATCGGTCCGACCGGAAGCTTTGCCATCGCAATGATGCAGTTCGAGTTGAGCGAGGCTGAGCGAGCACTCGCCTCTCAAGACGTTGCGCGCATGATGAGCGCGTACCAAGCCCTCATGGACTTCAAGCTATGAGCGCTGACCAGATTGCCCGTGAATTTCTTCAGGCCTCCGGCGGTGACTGGCGCGCCACCCTCTTCCGCATGGCGGCAGTGGTAGACCTGGCGCGCTGCCGGACCGATGACGCGCTGTCGCGCGGCGCGATGCACCGCGATCAGCTCGACCTGCTCTGGCGGGACCTGCATCCCAACCGGCCCAGGGAGGGAGCGAGACTATGACTGCTGATGATTTGCACATGGAGCCAGCAGCAGCCGTTGAAGTTGCAGCCTTGCTCGTCACGTGTGGCATGTGCGCTGCGCAGGTACTGGTCGAATACGAAGCGCTTGATCATGAGCACGGTCGCATTGACCCTTGCTTCGCTTTTGAGGAGTGCCCGGAATGTGGCGTCCTGCTTAATGCTCAGGCGGTCGCCTTCAACGCCTATCTCGTAGAGGGAGGCGATCTATGACTGACCGTGTCGACAGCGTGCGCTCGATCATGTCCAATCCGGAGGATGTGGAGCTTCCCGATGGGATGGCCGTGGAGCAGGGGCCTGAGGATGAAGAATCCTGCCCCGAAGATTATGCGCCGCCCCCGCCGCCCCCTGAGGATGGCGATGGCGATCAGCCGATCGATCCGGTCGAGGAAGCGGCGCTCGAGCCGCTGAACGACTACGGCAACGGCCGACGGTTCGTGATCCATTTCGGCCAGAACATCCGCTACGTCTCGCAGGTCGGCTGGCACATCTGGGATGATCGCCGCTGGCTGAAAGATGCCGAGATCAGCAAGGACCTGAGCCCCGCCATCCGCCGCCTGGCACAGCAGATGTCGGCGCTGATCGAACGCGAGGTGGATTTCATCCAGCCGTCGAAACGCGACCGGGGCCTTCTGAACGAAGAGCGCGATCTTCGCGCCCGCCGGATCAAGATCGAGGCGACCCCGGGCTATGGCGACGATGACACGCTGACGTCCGAACTGTCGCAGATCGCGGGGCGGCTGCGCGCCATCGATGCGGCGCTGAAGACCCACAAGACGCTGATCGGGCGCCGGCTGACCCACGCGAAGAACGCGGGTAACTCCGGCCCCATGACGAATATGGCCGGTGAAGCCAAGGTGATGCGTTCGATCACGGTCGATGATCTGGATCGCGGCGCTCTCCACGTGAACACGCTGTCGGGTGTCCTGCGGTTCAGCCGCGGCACCCCGGACCCCGAATCCGGCATGAGTGCCGTTCCGTCGGTCACGCTCATCCCGCACGATCGCGACCAGCTGCTCAGCAAGATCATGCCCGTCGAATACGATCCTCAGGCGAAGTGCCCCAGGTTCGACGCGTTCCTGAAGGAGATCCAGCCGAATATCGAGATACGGCAGTTCCTGCAGCGCTGGTTCGGCCTGTCTATGACGGCGTTGGAGATCCAGAAGCTGGCCTTCTTTCATGGCGCCGGTGCCAACGGCAAATCCGTCCTGGTCGACACCATGGCGCGGATCTTCGGCGACTATTCCGCCACGGCGAAAATTGAGTCGCTGACTGGCAAGGGAAAGAAGTCGGGATCGGATTCGCAGCCGGACCTTATCCCGCTCATCGGGGCCCGCTGCGTGCGGACCTCGGAGCCGGAGGAGGGGGAGCGGCTCCAGGAGGCGCTTGTGAAAGCGCTGACCGGCGGTGAGCCGATGATGATCCGCGACCTGTTCTCCGGCATGATCGTGTTTCAGCCCGTCTTCAAGCTGACCATGTCCGGCAACCACCTGCCGGACATCCGGGGTGGGGATGACGGCATCTGGCGGCGGGTAATGCTGGTCCGCTTCCCCATCCAGATCCCCGAGCAGCGCCGCCGGCCGAAGGTGGAGATGGACGCCATGCTTTGGGAGGAGCGTTCCGGCATCCTGAACTGGCTCATCGCCGGTCTGCTCGACTTCCTCGAAGCCGGGCTGGACGAGCCGGAGGAAGTGCGGTCGGCCACGGACAGCTATCGCAAGGATAGCGATCCGATCGGCACCTTCCTGGCCGATGCCACGATCGTCACCGGCTATGAGGGCAACTTCATGACCTCGCGCGAACTGATCGAGGCGTTCAACTTCTGGATCGAGGAGCGCGGCGAGACGCGATGGGGCGGCCGGACCGTCTCCAACCGGCTGAAGGAGAAGGCGGAGAGCTGGCGGCATCCCGATGGCGGCAAGTGCTTCTCACCGGGTAAGTCGGGCGTGACGGGCTACAGGGGCATCCGGCTAACCGACGAGTTCGCGGGAAGGATGCGGGATGCCCAGCAGAGCGGGGGCCTGCCATGGGCCCGCTGACCCCGCACCCCGTTTCGATGAGGAAAGCAGCTGGCGGGCCTTCGGGCCCGTTCGGCATGTTCCGGGGTCGGCCTCGGTTTGGGCCTGACGGGCTTAGCGGAGGTTCCGGTTGGGCGTGAGATGATAAGGGGGTTCGGGGGTCAGGGTGAGCGTTATCATAGGCTTAGGTGGCAGATTTGGGCTTGAGGGCCTGACGGGCCTGAAAATCTCGGGCATACGCGCGCGCTTATTCAAGGCGGGGTTCGGGGATGAGATTGCCTTGTGCATAGGTCGAATTCTCAAGCCCGTCAGGCCCTCAAGCCCAAATTCCACACTTAACCTACTGAAAACAAACGAACTGCACCCATCAAGCCCATACCATTCTCAAGCCCTCCCTTCTTCTCACTAAGCCCATCAAGCCCAATAGAAAACAATCGAAAACAATCGAAAACAAGATGTCGAAACATCACCCAGCGGAGGCACAAGATATGGATTTCAACGCGACCGGGCTGAGTGTCGGCGACGTGGTGAGGGTCGGAGAAGGTTTGGCGCCGGTCTTCGCCGCCGGTCCGGCCCGGTGGTATGCGCTGCGCGTCGCGCCCCAGCGGGAGGATCAGGTGGAGGCATGGCTGCAGCGGCGCGGGGTCTATGCCTTCCACCCGGTGTTGATGCGCAAGGTCCGTCGCATGGGCAAATCGCGAGACTACGCGCGGCGCTATCTGCCAGGCTATGTCTTTGCCCGCTTCCCGGGTCAGGCAGTGCCGCATCGGCTGGTGGGGCGCAGCGGGATAACGGGGGCACTCACCTGCGCCGATGGCTCGTGGGGAGTGCTGGAGCCAGCAGACCTGCGAAAGCTGCATGCCATGCGGAAAGTCGACGTCAAGACCAAGGCGGAGCGGCGCGCAGCCCTGGCGGCGGAGCGCCGGGCTCTGACGGTATCAGCAGGTGAGCCTGCCTTGTTTCGATCCGGCCCGTTCGCAGGCTTCCATTGTGAGGTAGTGGAATTGACCGCAGCGGATGACGCCAAGGTGGTTGTCACGATATTCGGTCGCGAGACACCCGCTCAGGTGCCCGTATCTGACCTCGTGGGTGTCGTACGATCCTGTTGACAGCTGGGACAGGTGCTGGCTATGTTCTCGAATCATAGACCTACGCTGGCCAGCCCGCCCCAATAGGGGCCTTGCGCCCCAGCTGGTGGTCGGTGACGCGAGGTTTCTAAACTCGTGACACGGGGTTATAATGTCCTCACTATCGATGGAAGCTAAGGCATGGTTGAGGGACAATGACCCGGCCCGCCGCTTCCGAGCGAAGAGATACAAGGCGTCCGTCGCGCATAAGCGAGGAAAGGTTGTGCTAGCGCCGGCAGCGCCACAGATTGCCTTGGACAGAAAGGCAAAAGACGAGGAGCCAGCGCAGGCGGGACGTTTCCACACTGCGCCACCATCCGCCTTGGAATTTCTGAAGCGGAATGCAGGCTTTCAGGGTGAAGAATGCTTGTTTATGCCGTTTGCCAATGGGGTTTCGCCGCGCAAGGTGACCTATCGCGGGAAGCGGTCGTCATGCTCAAGGGTAATGTGCATCCTTGCTCATGGCGAACCTTCGATGGAAAGGCCTGTATCGCGACATTTGTGTGGCAACGGGCATCTGTCGTGCGTCAATCCTGCGCATCTGGCGTGGGGAAGTGACTTCGACAATTCCTGCGACGCGCAAGTCCATGGCAGCATGGCGTTGTCATCGGCTTCAGAAAAGGCTGAAGCGGCCAAACATGCAGAGACGCTGAGGGAAGATCGTCAGAAGTAGCTTCGGTCTGACCGCCTTCAATGTGCCCTGAGGGATGTCCTCGGGGCCTTTTGCTTTTCTGGGGGTCGCGATGATCGAGCTCACCGTTGATGACGGCAGCTTTCAGAAGGCTCTGCTTCAGTTGTCCACCAAGGATGTGGCGATTGCTGCAACGTGGGCGATCAATGACACGGCAGCCGATGTTCTGGGCAAGGTGCAGGCCAATGTCCGGGATCACTTCGACCGTCCGACGCGGTTCACGCAGAACGCCTTCGCCGTGACGAAGAAGGCCAAGCCGGGTGATCTGGAGGCGGTGGTGGGCGAGCGTCCGTCAGTCTCGCGTCGGCACTACCTCAAGGTTCAGGAGCGGGGTGGCCCTCGGGCGATGACCGCGACGGAGAAGCTGATCTCGATGGCGGCGCCCTCCGCCATGGACATCCGCGGAGTGCTCCCCGCCGACGAAGCCAAGCTCGACGCATTCGGCAACTGGTCGGGCGGCGAACGCAATCGAGCGCTCTCCGCACTCCGTGCGCAACGGGATGTGACGACGAACACGACCGTTGCCTCCAAGAAGCGCAACAAGAAGCGGGCAACCTACTTCATTCCGCGCACCGGGCTGATGCCCGGCATCTACCGGAAGGACAGCACGGGAACGATCGGCATCGTCGCGGTCTTCACCTCGAAGGTGCCGGGCTACCAGCGCCGGCTCGGGTTCATGGACGGGGCGGAGGAGGCCTACCGGGCGCGTCTGCCCCTCCACCTTCGCCGGACCCTCGCCCGGATGGCCGAAAAGAGGGGCTTGGGTCCTTCCGGGCCATCAGGCGCACGCGGGTAATTCGCACCCCGGTTCGTGCGCGTTTTTGAATTTTATCTCGCCCTAACAAGAGGTTGTTGTTGTGGTTTCTGTGGAAAGTCAATCGGAAACCCCGGACCTTATGCCGGTCGAGGTCGACGACGCGATGCGGGAACTCCTGCAGCGCTTTCCGCTGCCCGCGGGTGTGATGGACGCAGACTGCAGCCAGGAAGAGATCGCGCAGGCCTTCAACATGTCGGTGAACACGGTCGCGACCTGGATCAAGCAAGGCGGTATGCCCGTGGTGCAGCACGGCGGCAACGGGCGTCGCTACATCATCCGCCTGTCGCACTGCTGGGCTTGGCGGAAGGCGACGGAGGCGCAGGAAGATACGCGGGACCGGCACAACAAGGCCCAGATCACCGCACTGCAAGCGTCTTTTCTCGGCCTGGAGGTAAACGATCCGCGGGCGGAAATGACACCGCAGCAACGCCGCGAGGCGGCGATGGCGGATATCGCGTGGTCCAAGGCGGCACATATGCGTCGCCAGCTCGTACCGCTGGGCGACGTGGTCAATCTTCTGGAGACGCTCTTCCAGATCGTACGGGACGGGATAGAGGCCATGCCGGATCGGCTGGAGCGCGAACTCAGCCTCAAACCGGATCAGGTCTCGACCGTAGTTCGCGTGGGTGATGACGTCCTGCGCTCCATGACGGAGGCGGTTGAGGAAGCGGAACTCAAGGAACGTGATGTCCCGGATGTCGACGTTCAGGAACGATGGCTGATCTGAGCGGCGCGCCGGTCTCGGTCCCGAGGGGGATCGAGCCGCTCCCAGCCTATACCGATCCCCGGTCGGCGCTGAAGGTAGCCCTGCCGTCGCTCCGCCCGGCCGCCCGGATCAGCGTGACGGAATCGGCTGAACGCTACATGCGGGTGAACGTGTCGGGCCAGTGGCAGCCGTTCCGGGCGGATGTGGCGCCCTACATGGTCGAGCCCACGGACATGACCGCGTCGCGGCGGTTCCGCGGGCTCGTCTTTGCCGGGCCTTCGCAGTCTGGCAAGACGCTGATGCTGCAAACGGTCGCGGCGCATGCGATCATGTCGGACCCGGGCAGGGTCGCCTTGTTCCAGATGACGCGCGATGCCGCGGCACTGATGGAGCGCGAGAAGATCGCCCCGGTGATCTACAACAGTCCGGCGCTGCGTGGGCGGTTGGCGAAGGGCAGGGGGTCGGACACGATCTTCCAGAAGCTGTTTGTCGGCGGGACGCATCTGACGTTGGACTGGCCGACCCCGGAGAAGCTGGCCTCGACCACGGTGCGGACGCTCCTCGCGACGGATTTCGACCGTCCGGCTTGGGGAAATGGTACAATCGGAGACGGTGATCCCTACACGCAAATGCGGGCCCGTACCCGGACCTATCTTTCGCGCGGAATGGTTGTCATTGAGAGCAGCCCGGGCGCGCCGATCGAGGATGAAAGCTGGCGACCCCAATCGCCGCATGACTGCCCGCCCGTCAGGTATGGGGTACTGTCGCTATATCCAGGCGGGACCCGTGGACGGTGGTACGTACCATGTCCAGATTGCGGGGCGATGTTCGAAATGACGTTCGCACGTCTGGTTTACCCCGATTCCGCGGACCCAGTAGAGGCCGGGGAGGCGGCCCGGATGCGATGCCCGCATTGCCACGAGACGTTCGGGCATGACCTGAAGCGCGAACTGAATGGCGCGGGGTGCTGGTATCACGAGAGCACTCCGGACGAAGGTGGCCGGATAGACCTCGTCCGTGTCGATGACGGTAATCTTCGCCGAACCGACCTGCTCAGCTATTGGCTCGACGGGGCCAGCGCAGCCTTCGCGACATGGGCAGAGCTGGTGGCTGCCTACCGGCAGGCGGAGGATCATTTCGACGCCACCGGCGACGAGGAGAAGCTGCGCGCGACGGTAACGACAGGACAGGCGCAGCCCTACCGCCCCCGCACCGCAAGCTCCGAGATGGAGATCACGCTGCAGGGGCTCAAGGACAAGGCGCAGGGGATCGATACGCCGAAAGGTGTGGCACCATCCTGGGCCAAGTATCTGACCATCTCGGTCGACGTGCAGGGTTCGCGATTCCCCGTGGGCGTCACAGCTTGGGGCGAGGGTGGCCGCCATCAGCCGATCGACCGCTTCGACGTGATCCAGCCGCCGGAGGGGGCGCCGGGCGCATCCGGCCGGGCTCTGCGACCCTTCGAGATCGCGGAGGACTGGAAGGTTCTTGAAGCGCTGTCGACGCGGGTGTGGCCGGTCGAGGGGGCGGACTGGGGCCTGCGGGCGGTGGCAATTGCCGTCGATATGCACGGGGGCGGCGCCACCACGGACCACGCCTATCGCTTCTACCGGGCGCGCCGGAAGGCAGGGGAAGGAAAACGGTGGTTTCTTACGCGTGGTAACGGCGGGCTGCACCACACCGATCGCGTCTGGCTGCGGGCGCCGGAGCGGGCGAGCGGCAGGCGGCGGGTCGCGAAGGATATCCACATCCTCAACATGGCAACCGACAAGTTGAAGGATGCGGTCGCCGCATCGCTCCGGCTGACGGATGACGGCCAGAACCTCTGCGTGATTCCCGGCTGGATGGAAGTGTCCGAACTGACGGAGTTCACTGCCGAACGCCGCGGCACGTCTGGCTGGGAAAAGCGGCCCGGGATGGTGCGGAACGAAAGCCTCGACCACCTCGTCCAGGCGCGCGCCCTGCACATTCATCTCGGGGCGGAGAAGATCGACTGGTCTGCGCCCACAAAAACATGGGCGATCCTGTCGGAAGAGAATGAGTTTGTTGTCCGCGAGTGCGGGGTCGCAGAGCCGGAGACGGCGAAGGCCGATCCAACCCCCGCTCAACCCGCTGGTCGGCCCGCTCCGCGCGGCGGCTGGATCAAGCGAAGGGAGAAGTGGCTATGAGTTACACCGTCGACCAGTACCACGCCTTGTGCAGCGCCATAGCGAAGGGCGTGACCTCGCTCGAGCAGAACGGTGAGAAGGTGACCTATCGGAGCCTCGCCGAGATGCGCCAGATCAAGCGGGAGATGGAGCAGGGGCTGGGCCTCATTCCTTCGCCACGCACCCACTACCCGACGGTCCGGAAAGGCTGACAGCATGAACATGGTCGAACGGACCATCCTGGCAGTTGCGCCGGGATGGGCTGCGAAGCGCGCGCGCTCGCGGGCCGTCACCGCGCATTTCGACGGTGCGACGGTGGGTCGTCGGTCCTCGACGCTGCGCCCCAGCGGTACCGATGCCGACGGCGCTGCCCGCCAGCGGCAGAGGATGTCCTTCTTTGCGCGTGACATGGTCCGCAATACCCCCTTCGCCACCCGGGCGCAGGCGGTGATCACGGGCAATGCCGTCGGCGACGGCATCATTCCGAAGGTGTCGGTCACCTATCCGAAGCTGCGCAAGACAGCCCTCAAGCTGATCAGCGCGCGCGGGCTGAAGCGTATCGAGGAGCATTTCGACACCACGCGCATCGATCGTGCGGGGCTCCTGAACCTCTATGGCCTGCAGCGGCTGGCGATGAATACCGTGGTCGATGCCGGCGAATGCCTGATCCGGATCCATGACGACACGCTGATCCCGAGTGCGCTCCCGCTGCAGCTGGAGGTGATGGAGCCGGACTACCTCGATCAGTCCAAGGTCGGCTGGCCGTCCGGTGGCGGGGATATCCGCAACGGCATCGAATACGACGCGGCTGGTCGGCGTGTTGCCTACTGGCTCTTTCCGGCACACCCCGGCTCGGACTGGCCCGCCAATCGGGGCGCCACCGTGTCCCAGCGCATACCGGCGGAGGAGATACTGCATCTCTTCCGTGTGGACCGCCCGGGACAGCAACGGGGCGTGACCTGGTTCGCGCCGGTCATGATGCGCCTGCAGGACCTCGCGGATCATGAGGACGCGCAGTTGATGCGCCAGAAGATCGCGGCCTGCTTCGCGGCTTTCCGCGTCTTGGGCGAGGGGGATCGCAACGAGGTTCCGACCGACATCATGCCTGGCATGATCTACGATCTGGGCGACGGCGAGGATGTGAAATTCGCGGTGCCGCCCGGGGTTGAAGGTTATGACGAATTCACCCGTTCCGTGCTGCGTTCGGTCGCCGCCGGCATGGGCATCACCTATGAGGCGCTGACCGGCGATCTCGCCCAGGTGAATTTCTCGTCCGCGCGTATGGGGCGGCTCGAGATGGATGCCAATGTCAGCGCCTGGCAGTGGCTGATGCTCATGCCGCAGATGATGCAGCCGCTCTCCCGGGTGTTCGTCGATGCGTGGCAGTCGGTCGATGCCGAAGAATTCGCCGCCGCCGGGCTGCCGGATGATATCTGGCAGCATATCGGGCTGAGCTGGGTGCCGCCGCGGAAGATCATCGTGGATCCGGCGCGGGAGTTCGCGGCGCTGCGCGAGGCGGTTCGATCCGGCTTCGCATCCCGTCAGCAGG
>NZ_DAMDHB010000059.1:0-14249 GCF_032102465.1 Haematobacter sp.
ACCGGATTCGACACGCATTGAGGAAAGACTTGACGAAGGGGGTGTCCACATATGCCTCGCGAGGAATGGGCGAAGCCCAGGGGAAGAAAGGTCAACGACGCTGTTGCGCCGAGACGTCGAAGCGCGCCCGCGCGCTGGTCTTCGGCCAGATCAGCCCATCACAGAGGACGCATGCGAGCGGTCCCGTCACTCCCAGAGAGACAGGAGACCGCGGCGATCCTGAAGGAACCGGCAGGAAGATCCGACAGGCAACCACCGGCGATGATCACCCCAACTGTGAACAGGCGAGTGCGCACCCTTCCCCGCCGACCTGCCGCCACGCGCTAGGCCCCGCACCAGATCGGATACCGGCCGGCCCGCTGGTCGGTCACCTGCCGACCACGCGCTCGACCGGGAAGAGGGACAGGGCTGGAAGCCCGATCAGAGCGTGCCCCGGATCTGCGAACCCCGCAATCAAAGAGGCCGGAAAGAGAGAAAGGCTGATCAATACACGCCCATAACTACCGGAGGAAAACGCCAACCAATGTCCAGGATCAAAAGGCCGGGGCATTTGGCCTCGCCAGCGCGCAAGCGGCCACAGCCAACCGCATGACAGGTCAAGATGAGCGCCTCGGCTCTCGATCGGTTGCTGCAGATCGATGGACATAATCGGCTTTGACGAAAAGTGCCGATCAGAAAGATGGCGATTAGATACTCGCCGGGGGCCGAGGCGGTTGCACTGCCGTTGTGCCGCACCCCCTTACATCTCTCACGCCTCTACCTGCGCAGTGAGGCTTCGTCGGATCTCCTGACCATCCCGTCCCGGCGGCGATCCGAACAGGCGGCGATACTCGCGGCTGAACTGCGACGGGCTTTCGTAACCGATGGCATAGCCGATCCGCGCAACATCGGCGCCGTCGGCCAACAGCAGGCGACGCGCCTCCTGCAGGCGCAACTGCTTTTGGTATTGCACCGGCGTCATCGCCGTCACGGCTTTGAAGTGGCGGTGGAATGTGGCGGGGCTCATCCCCGCGATATCGGCAAGGTCCCGCACGTTCAACTGATCCGCAAAGCCCTCACGGATGCAGGCAATGGCCCGACCGATCCGCGCCATATGACTGCCAGCCAGCCCGATCTGACGCAGCGCCGGTCCCATCAGCCCGTTCAGCAGGAGCCAGGTGATCTCGCGCCGGATCATCGGCGCAAGAATTTCAATGTCACGCGGCCGGGCGCAGAGACGCAGCAATCGGCAGAGCGGATCGATCAGCTCCGGATCGAAGGCATGGACCGCCAGCGCAGCGCCCGCGGGCGCCTCTTCCGTCTTCCCCAGCTCCAGCAAAAGGTCAGAGATCGTCGCAGGGTCCAGCGCGAGACTGAAGGCCAGATAGGGGCGCTCCGGCGTCGCACGGGTGATCTCGGCCCGGATCGGCACATCCATCGACGCGATCAGGCATTTCCCCTCACCATAGCGATAGGCCCGATCGCCGAGCATGCTGGTCTTGGCGCCCTGCACCACAACGCACAGCGAGGGGCGGTAGACAGCGTGGATTGGGCCGGTCGGTGCCGTGACCGAGGTCAGCAGCAGGCCATCGACCGGGGTTTCCCGGCCATGCGCGCGCCATTGGCGGTCAATCAGGTCCTTGAGCGGCAAGAGGTCGTTGGTTTCCATGCCCTGCAATGTAGTCGGCAGCATGGCAGCACGCATCCCGAATTCCACCCGAATGAGAGGATCGTGCAAGAATATGCGAGGATCCGCGTCGCCGGTCCGCATGGGACAGCGCTATCTTCACCCTGCACCGGCAGCGCTGCTCCCGGCCCTGCCCCACACTGCGAAAGGAACTGCCCATGCGGTATCGCACTCTCGGCCCGAGCGGCCTTCTGGTCTCGGAACTCTGCCTCGGCACCATGACCTTCGGCGGATCGG
Organism: Haematobacter sp.; assembly: GCF_032102465.1. Lineage (NCBI taxonomy): Bacteria > Pseudomonadati > Pseudomonadota > Alphaproteobacteria > Rhodobacterales > Paracoccaceae > Haematobacter > Haematobacter sp. Next base: position 1,904 of record NZ_DAMDHB010000059.1, read on the forward strand.
ACGGCATGTGGGGCCAGATCGGCCAATTGCAGCAGGATGAGGCCGACACACTGGTCAGAGCGGCCTTTGACGCCGGCATCAATTTCATCGACACCGCCAATGTCTACGCTGGCGGCGAGAGCGAGCGGATCCTCGGCCAGGCCATCCGCAACCTCGGCATCCCCCGCGACGATGTGGTGATCGCGACCAAGGTTCTGGGTCCGATGGGCGAAGGCCTGAACGCCCGAGGCGCCTCTCGCGCGCACATCATGGCGCAAGCAAGGGCCAGCCTTTCGCGCTTGCAGATGGACCATATCGACCTCTACCAGATCCACGGCTTCGACGCGGTGACACCGATTGCCGAGACGTTGGAGGCGCTCGACACGCTCGTGCGGCAAGGCCATGTGCGCTACATCGGCCTGTCGAACTGGGCGGCCTGGCAGATCGTCAGGGCCATCGGCATCGCCGAGGCGCGGAAGCTGGCACCGATCCTGTCACTTCAGGCCTATTACACTCTGGTAGGCCGCGATCTGGAGCGCGAGATCGCGCCGATGCTGCGCGCCGAAGGCCTCGGGCTCATGGTCTGGAGCCCGCTGGCCGGGGGCTTCCTGTCGGGTAATTACAGCGGCGGCACTACCGCCAATGACGGCCGGAGAGCGAGCTTCAACTTCCCGCCCGTGGATCTGGCGCGCGGCGATGCCGCCATTGCGGTGATGCGCGGGATCGCATCGGCCAAAGGCTGCACCGTGGCACAGGTCGCCCTCGCCTGGCTCTTGCACCAGCCGGTGGTGACCAGCGTGATCGTCGGCGCCAAGCGGATCGACCAGTTGCAGGACAATATCCGCTCGACCGAGGTGGTGCTGACCGCCGAGGATCTGGCCGCGCTCGACAGCGTGACAAAACTGCCACCCGAGTATCCGGGCTGGATGCTGGAGCGCCAATCGCAATATCGGGCACCCTTCGCCCCGCAAAAAGGCTGATATGCGCGCAACGTCCCGCCACAGTTGCGGCGGGGCGTTGTTCTGCCTGTCCCCCATAGCCAGCGGATGATGTTGAGGCTTTGGCGCGAACATGCCTCGACCGCATCGGCATCCAGGGCTGGCAAGCGCCCAGTTCTTCGTCCCCGGCGCCAAGCAAGATCGTTTCGCTCCGCATCCCGCTTGCGCCTTTGCTTGATGTTTCGGCGCGCGTGTCTATCTGATGGGCCAATTGCCTGCGCCAGGGTCGGCTGGCGCATGGTCAATCATACCCATGCCCGGCGAGGCGGGAAATGTCAGCCCGGCATCATGTCACGGATGCGATCCAGCAATGCCCTGCTGACAGGGATTCCATCGCGCAGGTTCCGCTGCCGAGTGGCATGTCGGCGGCTGCCTGGCAGCCGGGCACCCTGATCCGAAATCGCGTCAAGCATCTGCTCTGCCTCGGCCTGCTCCTTGTCCCCCGCCAGCAGAACGGGATTGAAGGCAATGATCAGCTCGCCATGGCAGGGTGCAGCGTTGTGCCCCTGATCAAAGGCCGCCGAGGCCCGACTGGTGCGGCCGCCAATCAGCGGGCCCGCCAGCAATTCAATCATCGTGGCCAGCGCCGATCCTTTGTGTCCGCCGAAGGGCAGCATCGCCCCGGCCAGAACCTCTGCCGGATCTGTAGTGGGCCGGCCCCCGGCATCCAGTCCCCAGCCTTCGGGGATGGATCTGCCCATTTGCCGATGCATCGCGATATCTGCGCGCGCGGCGGCCGTCGTGGCAAAGTCGAACACATAGGGGGCCTTGCCGCCGGTCCGCGGCCAGGCGAAGGCCAGTGGATTGGTGCCCAGAACTGGCCGCGTGCCGCCCGCAGGGGCCACCCAGTCATGGGTCGGGTTCATCGACATCGCAGCCAGACCCTGTGCCGCGATCTCCTCGACCAACGGCCAGAGCGCGGTCGCGTTAAAGCCGTTGTTGACCGCCAGGAATGCGATGCCCAGACTGCGCGCACTGGTGATCAGCGCGGGAAGGCCGGCCTGCGCCGCAAGGGCCGAGAAGCCGAAACGCTCATCGACGCGCAAAACCGCCGGGGTCACCTGCGTTACCACCGGAACCGCCCCCAAGTTGAATGCCGGATGGGCCATCGTGTCGCGCGTTCCGGGCAGTCGTTGCAAACCGTGGGACAGGCATCCGTCACGCTGCGCGCGCGTCAGGAACCCGGCCATGGCCGCCGCCTGCAGCTGCGACACCCCGTGAGATACCAGAAAGTCCTGCGCCAGCGCGAGGATCTCTGCCTCGGACATCCGTATCTCGTCAGACATGATGCACCTCCCTCACTGCGGGGCGAGCATATCGCCCGCGCTTTCCCTGTCCTTTTGCCCCAGCCGGTCGACAATCGTGGCCGAGGCCGTGTTCATGCCGATGACCTCGACCTGCGCCCCGGCGGCGCGGAACTTTGCGACGGCCGCCTCCAGTGCCTGCACCGACGAGATGTCCCAGATATGCGCATGGGTCACGTCAATCACCACCCGCGCGGGTAGGTCGCGGTAATCGAAGGCGGCGCTGAAATCTTCGACCGAGCCGTAGAACAACTGCCCCTCGACGCGGTAGGTGCGGGTATCGCCGTCTTCGCTGGAGGTCACCCGGAAAAGCTGCGCAATCTTGGCCGCGAAGAAGAGGCCAGAGAGCAGCACGCCCACCCCCACGCCAATGGCGAGGTTGTGGGTCCAGATCACCACCGCCACCGTGGCCAGCATCACCACCGAGCTTGACCGGGGATGGGTTCGCAGGTTCCCGAGCGAGGCCCAGGAGAACGTCCCGATCGACACCATAACCATGATCGCCACCAGCGCAGGCATCGGGATCAGGCTGACCCAATCGCCGAGGCTGACACAGAAAATCAGCAGCATCACCCCGGCAAAACCGCACGAGAGCCTCCCGCGCCCGCCGGATTTCACATTGATCATGCTCTGCCCGATCATCGCGCAACCGGCCATGCCGCCGATGAAACCGGTGCCGAAATTCGCCAGCCCCTGACCGATGCATTCCTGATTGCGGTCGGATTTCGTGTCGGTGATCTCGTCAATCAGATTGGCGGTCATCAGGCTTTCCAGAAGGCCGACCACGGCCACCGCCAGCGCATAGGGGACGATGATCCCCAGCGTCTCAAGGTTCAGCGGCACATCGGGCAGCAGGAAAACCGGCAATGTGTCGGGCAGCGCGCCCATATCGCCGACGTTGCGCACATCAAGATCCAGCGCCAGCACCAGCGCCGTCAGCACGATGATGGTGACAAGCGGGGACGGAATGGCGGTGGTCAGGCGCGGAAACAGGTAGATGATGACAAGGCCAAGCGCGACCAGTGGATAGGTCAGCATCGGCACTTTTGTTGGATCCAGCTCCGGCAGCTGCGCCAGAAAGATCAGGATAGCCAAAGCGTTGACGAAGCCGGTCATCACCGATTTCGACACATAGCGTTGCGTCGCCAACCGGGGATATGCGCTTCTGCACCGGCATTTTTTAGCCCAGTTGGGGTAGCGCCCTATGCCTCATAACCGAATGGCGTAAGCAAAAAAGAAAGGCCCGGTCACAAGGACCGGGCCGATTTGAGCGGATCGTGGCGAGGGCGACCACTGCCGCCCTCGTGAATGGTCATTCTGCAGCGATGCTCTGCGCCGGCACCTGCTCCTCGTCTTCGACGGGCTCATCGTCCTCACCGTCGCCCGTGAGGAAGTCAGGCAAGGTTTCCGCTTCGGCGCCACCTGCATCCGCTGCATCTGCGATGGCATCCTGAGCCTCCATCCGCAGCGGCTCCGGCAACCAGCCGCTACCTGCCAGCAGCCGCTCGGCTTCCGTCGCCATCTCGCCCTTCTTCAGATGGTCGATCAGCTGTGCAGCGCTTTCGCCCACACCTTCCCGCACGGCCTCGAGAATGCGCGCCTTGGTCACGCGGCCAAGGTAATTGGCGACCGTCGGCTTCCAGCCCGTCTCAACAAGGTCGAGACCGGTCACGCGCGCGAGACGATCCGCCTCATGCATGCGCCGGTCCAGTCCATGCTGGCTGATGCCATTGCCGCCATAGGGGTTCGGACGCTCATAGAGGGCGTTGACCCCGAAGCTGAGGCAATGTGCCAGCAGCGCCTGACGGCTGGCCTCGTCGAGAGCGTGCAGCCAGTCCCAGAGCCGATCGTCGCCATCATCGAGCGGGATATCCGCCCGCCATGCCGCGTGCCGCTCGTCGATGCTCTGCGCCGGGATCGAGTCGCCAAGATCCGGAGCCTGCACCGACAGATGCACTTCGCTGACGCGGGCTTGAAGCGCATTCCCGGAACTGCGGATGCCGAAGCAGTCGAGCACCAGCCGGTGCAAGAGCGCCGTCATCGCGACGCTCGGATTGCTGGCGACAGCATCGCGCAAAGCCAGGGTCCGATGCGCCGTCAGTTCGATCACCAAGCGTTCAGGCAACGGCTTGATCGCCTCGCCTTCGTCCTCCTCCTCCTCGAGCGCAGTGGCCGGCTCGCCCCCGAGGGTAATCACCGCGCGCTGATGATGGCCCTCCGGTTCGGCGCGCTGCCGCACCTCGCCGGTTTCGGGATCGACAATCTCGGGCTCCTGCTCCAGCGGTGCTTCATCCTCGGCGCGGACATAGCCGCGCTCGATCAGCAGCGTGCCGTCGACATCGAGGCTGACGAAGACCCCGGCCCGCGCCATCTGCGCCGCATCATAGATCATGGGCCGCATCTCGAAGGCGCCGAGGATTTTCTCGATCTCGCCCAGCCGGGCATCGACCTCATCCGGGTATTCATCGACCTGCGCATACTCGGCCTCGAGCCGGTCGTACTCGTCGCGCAGCGCCTCGCGGGTGGTGCGTTCATCCTCGGTCAGATCGACCGTGGTGCCGATCAGCTGCCGCATGCCATAGGCATGGCTGTAGGGAAAGCTGACCGCGACCTCGATCCATTTCCAGCCCTCGGCGGCGATGGTCTCAGCCTCGGCCTTCAGCTTCTCGTTCACCAGCCGGTCGAGCAAAACCGGATCCTGCAGCCAGCCGCCATCGTCCTGCTGGAAGAGATCGCGCAGCACATAGCCACCCGCCGCCTCATAGGCCTCGATGCCGACAAAGGTGACGCGCTTGTCGGAGGCCCGCACCGTGGTTTCGGTCAGCAGGCGGCGGATGTTGTAGGGCTCCTTCGACCAGCTGTCCTTCACCGCATCCCAGACCTGAACCTGGCGTTCGTGGTCGGAGGAGATGGTGAAGGCCATCAGCTGCTCCAGCGTCATGCCATCCTCGGCATAGATCTCGAGCAGTGCCGGCGCGACCGAGACCAGTCGCAGACGCTGTCTCACCACCTTGGCATCGACGAAAAAGGCGGCGGCAATGGCTTCTTCGGTCATGCCCTTCTCGCGCATGGCCTGAAAAGCGCGGAACTGATCGACGGGATGCAGCGGTGCGCGTTCGATGTTCTCGGCGAGCGAGACCTCGTCGATGAGCACATCGTCGGTTGCGTCGGACACGATGCAGGGGACCGGGGCGGTTTTGGCGAGGCGCTTCTGTTTCACCAGCACCTCCAGCGCCCGGAAGCGGCGGCCGCCAGCGGGCACCTCGAACATTCCGGTCTCGGTGCCATCCTCGCCCAGAACCGGGCGTACGTGCAGGGACTGGATCAGCCCGCGCCGCGCGATGGACTCGGCCAGTTCATCGACCGAGACGCCAGCCTTGACGCGGCGGACGTTGGACTGGCTCAGCACCAGCTTGTTGAAGGGAATGTCGCGCGAGGACGACAGGGTGATCTTCTGAACGGCAGTGGCCATGTCAGATACTCCGAGGACGGGCGCCGGGGAGACCCTCTCTCCGGCTACCAACCCGTCATGGAACGCCCCTCCCCTCTCTCCCTCTCCTGCCCGCCAGATCGGTAACGCCTGAGAGCATGATGACTGTCTCGGGCATTGATTTGTCCGGGATTTCCTTGGCCGGAGGTCTGGCCTGTGCAACAGTGAGACGATCCCGCCATGCGCCAGATCTTCCCTGTCCGCCAAAAGGAATGGTAATGTATCATCACATCCTGATTTCCACCGATGGATCGGAAACCGCCGCCAAGGGACTCGACCACGGCTTGACGCTGGCCAAGACCCTCGGCGCGAAGGTGACCATCGTCACCGTCACGGAAGCCTTCCCGATCTATGCAGCGGCCGCGGGCGGGGCATGGGTCGCGCCCATCGAGGTCAGCGGCGGGTTCGAGGAAAGCCAGAAGGAACTGGCCGATGGCATCCTGAGAACTGCGAAGGAAGCTGCGGACAAGATCGGTGTAGTCGCCGAGGTTCTGCATATCCCCAATGCCCAACCTGCCGAGGCGATTGTCGAGACGGCGAAAGTGCGGGATTGCAGCCTGATCTGCATGTCCTCGCACGGCCGGCGTGGCCTTGGTCGTCTGTTGCTCGGCAGCCAGACCGCCGAAGTTCTGGCACACAGCCCGGTCCCGGTGCTGGTCGTCCGCTGAGGTCGGACAGGGATGCCTGCGATGCAAATCGACCCGGCGCCCGACGCGTCTCCATCTCCGGAGCCCTGCGTTGTCCGACGATGACCTGCCATCTTCATGGCTCGACCTCCTGTGCGACGCGGAGGGTAAGCCTGAGGGAATCCTGTCGCTGATCGGGTCGGAGGAGAACGCGGAGACAGAGCAGATCGCCGAGCGCCTGACGGATCGCGGGCTCTTCAGGGTCATAAGCGCAAAGCGTTACCAACTGACCGATGCGGGGCGCGAAGTTCTTGCCAGGTCGCCCCGGTCAAAGGTGCGCAATGCCACCGGCAAAAGCGGATGGCTCGGCAGGCTGCTGTCACGGCGTTAATGCCGTACGTGCAGGCAAGACGACATACCCTTGGGCGGCATCCCGCCCAAGGTCCACCGCAGATCCTTGCGAGCAGAAGACGCGCTCCCTACTTCCTGGTCGGGCGAATATGCCAGCGACAACAAGAACATATGGGCATGCTGACAATGCGCTATCTGCTTGCATATTACTCCGGGACCACCAGCCAATGGCGGAGCCTCGACACCGATCTGCTGCCGCAGCAGATCAACAGAGCCGAAGAGCTCCCGGCGGCGCTGGAAAACGCACCGATGATCGCGCTGTCCTGGATGTTGGAGCGCCGCCCATTCGGCAGCTATCAGGCGACCGTAGACGGTAAGAGCGATGAATGCGTGATGGTCTATGAACTGGAGCCAACGGCGGCTTCACCGCTCGGCAATGGCACGGATTATGTTGGCCCCTGGTTGGAAATGTTCATGCAGACGAACGAGCCGATCGGAACAATCGCCCTCGGGGCAGGAAAGCCGATATCGAAGGAGGCGGCTATCGGCGCACTCCGGCAACTGGCGAGCACCCCGCTGCAAGCCTCAGATGAGGCATGCCAGCAGACCATAGGCCGCATGCGTGAATACGCACCGTCTGCGGCAGTGCACGCCGAAGCCCCGCCAGCAGTAAAGAAGCAGGAAACGGCTTGAACGGCCGCGCGACCAAAAATTGACGATTCCGGTCGCGCACCAAAGCTGACATGGTCATCGGGATCTAACAGGAGCGACCCCTATGACCACGATCAACGATATCGCCGCCAAAGTCGCGGAAGAGAATGGCCTGACCAAGGCTCAGGCCAAATCCGCTGTCGAGGCGGTCTTCAAAGCCGTGACCGACGCCGCCATTGCCGGTGAAGAAACCTCGATCCCCGGTTTTGGCAAGTTCAAGGTCAAGGAAACCGCCGAACGCGAAGGCCGCAACCCGGCCACCGGCGCAACCGTGACCATTGCTGCCTCAAAGAAACTGGCCTTTACGCCTGCCAAGGCCGTGAAAGACGCGCTGAAGGCGTGAGGCCACAGGCAGACCAGGCGCCTCTGCTGCATGGACAGGTTTCCCCTTGTAGCAGAGAGCTTTATCGCTCTCAGCCCTTCTCCTTGAGCCACTTCCGAATCCGGACTCGCGCATTGGCGTAGGGAGAAGACGTATTGAACTGGATCATCCGGCCCTTCGTCCATTTCCCATACCAGGGCCCGCCGTAGAGTTCGGCGTCGGACCGTGCGGAAATCGTGTTTACCAGCCGGGTCTTGGCCTCGGTCAGGCGTGCCAACAGACTGACCCAATCCAAAGCCTCATGATCCCCGGTAGAACTTCTGGGCCAGCAGACCGAGTTCATTCCATTTGAACCCGGCCTCGGGAAAATCGACCGGCTCGCCCCGGTCGTCACGATCCAGCCACTTGAGCACCAAATCGTTCCACTCGATCAGATAAGCTACCAAATCGGCTGGGCTCATCATTGTCCCCGCCGCGTGCCCCGCGAGTGATGCCTCCCTTGCACGGTCAGTTGAACCCCTCGCGAGATCGATGGTGAGGCGATCAAATGTCGTCGCAATCGCCTCCAGTAGCTCGGCTTTTGTACTTGGAACCACCATCCGGTGTTGATCTTCATGTCCATCTCCTTCGCTTGGCCCTCTAAGATGAGGGTTCCAACCGTTGGAAGGTCAACCCGACACGAATAAACTCAAGATGATGATGTTTCGGGAATCACAACGATGGAAGAGTTCCTGGCGAACGAAGGGAACCAAGCCCACGCTGAAGTGTTTGATATACCCATATAGGGTATCGGTAGCTCATGGATCAGAAGAATGCCAAAGCTCTCCGCTCGAGGCTCAGTCGGATCGAAGGTCAGGTGCGCGGCGTCGGCCAGATGGTCACGGACGGCCGCTATTGCATCGACATCCTGCATCAGATCCACGCGATCAAGGCCGCGCTGGCCATCGTTGAAACCGAAATCCTGAAATCCCACGCCGCCTGCTGCGTCGAAGACGCGATTGCGTCCGGCGATGCCGCCGAGCAGCGCAAGAAGTTCAACGAGCTGGTCGAGATCTTCGCCAAGGCCAAGCTTTGAATCTGGAGGAAACCGCAATGGCTGCCGCCACCGCGAAACATGCCGAACTCCATCGAATGGTCATGACCGAACATACTTGTCCCTGGGGGCTCAAATCGCTGGACCTTCTGCAACGGGAGGGCTACCAGGTCGAGGACCACAAGCTGACGTCTCGTGCCGAGGTTGATGCTTTCAAGAAAAAGCACGGCGTCGATACCACACCGCAGACCTTCATCGGCGGCAAGCGCATCGGCGGATACGACGATCTTCTCGCCTTCTTCGGCAAGGAGGTAAAGGACAAGGACGCCACCACCTATACGCCGGTGATCGCGCTGTTCGCGATGGCTGCGCTAATGGCGCTAGCGGCAAGTTGGGCCGCGTTCGGGAACCTTCTCACCGTCGAGGCGGCGGAATGGTTCATCGCCATCTCGATGTGTCTGCTTGCCCTGCAAAAGCTCAAGGACGTGGAGGGATTCGCCACCATGTTCCTGAACTACGACCTCCTGGCGCAACGTTGGGTGCGCTATTCCTACGTCTATCCATTCGCCGAAGCGCTGGCGGGCGTCCTGATGATGGCCGGCGCGCTCATGTGGCTGTCGATCCCCGTCGCCCTGTTCATCGGCACCGTTGGAGCCATATCGGTCTTCAAGGCGGTCTATATCGACAAGCGCGAACTCAAATGCGCTTGTGTCGGCGGTGACAGCAATGTGCCGCTCGGCTTCGTCTCGCTAACGGAGAACCTGATGATGGTTGGCATGGCGATCTGGATGCTACTCAAGCCCATGGGCATCGGCCTCGGACATTAAGCGAAAACAAAGGAGCCACGAGATGACTCATCCGTCCCACACAAGCAAGCACGAGCACACCAACGACAGCGCTGGCCGCCCCTATTTGATGTTCTGGATCAACATGGCGCTCGGCCTGGTCGTTATGTACGTTGTGATGTTCTCGATGATCGACGGGCTTCACGACTTCCACAACAATCTCAATATGTTCTACATGGCCGTGACGATGTGGGCGCCGATGGGCATCTTCATGCTGGCAACGATGCCCGGCATGTTTCCGCGAAAAGGACTCAATGTCGCCCTCTACGCCGTCTTCGTCGTCTTGACAGTCGGTTCGTTCGCCGCCACACGCGCCCAAACCCTGATCGATGACGAACAATTCATCGATTCGATGATCCCGCACCACTCGGGCGCGATCCTCATGTGCCGGGAAGCTTCTTTAAGCGACGCTGAATTACTGGCTCTTTGCGAAGAAATCATTGAGGCTCAAAGGAGCGAGATCGAACAAATGGAGACCATCAAGGCTCGCCTCGATCAAGGAGCTTAAGATCTGCGGCCTCGCTGTTAGCGCGTCGAGAACGAAGCAAGCGGGTGCGGGCAACGGATCGATCCATAAATGGGCTTAGATACTACTCTTTGAACCAAAGCGCCGAATGGCTCAAGACGTGCCATTGACAGGCCGATTTCATAGGGCCGAATAAGCGGCAAAAAACTCTTGACCCGTGCTGCAGGTACGCTTTCGATCTTGGAATTGGAGCATGAGAAAATTGACGGACGTGCTCCTCTTCTATCGAGGGGCAGAATTGAAAGCAGAGCACTAATTGCCTTTGTTCATCTCGGGGCGGACACCAGGTGAACCGCGATGGCACAATAGTCCAGCACAGCCTGCCAGGAGGTCAGCAGCGGGTTTTGGTTGAAATAGCGCGCAAGAATCTCACGCGCCTCAAGGATGACGGTTTGCTCCTGCTCAGTCATCGGCCCGCCCTCCGGCCCCGCCGGCAAGCGTTGCGCCCCCGTTGTCGTCATCATCTGACACGACGAATTGGAATTCTTGGGAGATGAAGTCGTTGAGCCGGATCGCCAGCTCCATATTCGTGGCAACCGGAAGGCCGAGCGCCATGAAGGCGGCATAGACAGCGGTATCCACTTTTTCGTCAAAGGTTTGCATCAGGGGTCTCCCGGAATGAGTAGCCCACTGCCCGCTTCTATGACGCCGCGAGCGCTTGGGCCGGGAATGGGAAGGGACGCGGCAACCGAGGACCAGCAGTAGGGCTGCCGCGTGATGATGTGACGAATGGGTGCGCGACTGGTGTCAGCCCGCGCGCTCCAGCAGCTTCTTGGCCTTGCCCTCCAGCTCAAGCCGGGTGTCCTGTTGGGTCTTGTCCCTCGCGAGGCGGGTAATCCCCTGAACAAAGTCGAAGATGCTCTCGGGCGGGTGCCCCTCCTCGACCAGGACCTTGTCGATGATCTTGCCCGCCTCCAGCTTCGAGAACCCGCGCTTGCGCAGGAAGGTTACACGGTCCTCGTCGGTCCGGGCCACGATCTGCTGGCGGGCCGCCTTGATCCCGTTGATGAACCCCGAGGGTGAGGAATTGGCAAAGCGGGTCAGCGCCGGTGCAGCCTCATGCGCGAACCGCGAGGCAGCATATTTCGAGTGGCGGATGGTGATCTCCTGGAATTCTTCCTGACCCCAGATGTTCCGGTTCTGGCACACGGCGCGTAGATAGAAACTGGCAATGCCAAGGGTCTTGGCCCCGACCTCCGAGTTCCAGCAATAGAAGCCGCGGAAGTAGAGATCCGGCGATCCATCGGGCAGCTTGCCCGCCTCGATGGGATTGTGATCGTCTACGAGGAAGAGGAACACATCGCGATCCGAGGCATAGAGCGTGGTCGTGTCGCGGGTGATGTCGACGTCCGGATTATAGACGCCGGTCGACCAGTCGAGCGTGCCCGGCACCTTCCACCGCGTGTCGCCGGTGCCATTGCCCGCGATACGTTGCACGGCCTCGACCAGCTCATGATCATAGATCCGGCCATAATCTGGGCCGGTCACCGCGCGTAGCTCAGTCCTGCCGTCTTCGGTTTCGAAGGTCTTGATCTGCTCGGCACGGTGACCCGAGAGGCCATACTGCAGATTGATCCCGGCCAGCGGGGCCGGCAGCTGGCGCAGATACGACGCCGGCGCCCCGACCAGGCTGGCAAGCTGACCAAAGGCCCAATGGGTCGGCGCCAACGGCGCATCCGCCTTCGGCAGGATCAACTGCAGCCGCTCGGCATTGTCGCGGCTGGCCTCGACATGGATCTTCGCCGTCTCGACAATGCGCGACGTGCTGCGCTCCGAGCGAGCCTTGACCGAGGCCCAGAGGTCATCAAGCGAGAGATAGCGCTCATCATCGGGCCGGTTGAACCATTCGGATGACACCCGGCCGTTGCGCTCACCCCGGCTGACATCCACCTTATAGCCGCCGCGCGGCGGTCGCGCGGGTTCCAGAATCTGCAATTTGTTCATGACAGTCACTCCGCGACGGGCCGCCGGAGGCCTCTCCCCCAGCCCGGACCCGTCACGGGCAAACCACCCGCTCTCTCACTCTGGAGCCGACAGGACTGCCGTTACCAGTATCGGTCTCACAATCCTTTCCGGATCATCTGTGCGGCCACGTCACGCCCATCGAGGTGCCGCGCGACAATCAGGGTGAGATTCCGCGTCAATCTGGGTGAGACGCCGT
>NZ_DAMDHB010000060.1:0-14070 GCF_032102465.1 Haematobacter sp.
CCCGCAGGGGATCCCGCGCGGCCATCAGCGCCGCCAGCGGTGCGGCCTGCCTGCCCGCGAGCCGCAGCATGTGGCCAAGGCGGGGGTGCAGCGGTATGGGCGCGAGTTGCCGCCCGTGCTCCGTGACGCGGCCCGCGTCATCCAGCGCCCCCAGATCCTGCAGAAGTGCCCGGGCTTCGGCCAGCGCAGGGGCGGGGGGCGGTGTCGGGAAGGCCAGCCCGCCTCCGTCCGGCGCACCCCAGAGCGCCAGTTCCATGGCGAGCGGGGCGAGGTCGGCCGTCTCCATCTCCGGCGGTGGAAAGGCGGGGAGCGCGCCCTCCTCTCCCTTGGCCCAGAGGCGGTAGCATACACCCGGTGCCACGCGTCCTGCCCGGCCCCGGCGCTGCTCCGCCTCCGCCCGTGTCACCCGCTCCGTCACGAGGCGGCTCATGCCCGAACCGGGGTCGAACCGTGCCCGCCGCGCCCGGCCCGCATCCACAACGACACGCACGCCCTCGATCGTGAGGGAGGTTTCCGCGATGGCGGTGGAGAGCACGATCTTGCGCCCCTGCGTGGAGGGAGCAATCGCCGCGCGCTGCTCCGCAAAGGGCAGCGCCCCGTAGAGCGGGCGCACCGTGGCGCCCGGAATGTCGAGCAGCGCCGCGACCTGCCGGATCTCCCCCTCGCCGGGCAGAAAGACGAGGATGTCGCCCTCTGTCTCCGCTGCCGCCTGTGTGACGAGCGCGGCAGTGGCATTCGCGAGGCGGGTTCCGGCAAGAAGCGGGGCGGCGAGCCAGCGCGTCTCGACCGGAAAGGCCCGGCCCTCGGAGGTGACGAGCGGCGCGTCCTCCAGCAGCCGCGCGACAGGGGCTGCGTCCAGCGTCGCGGACATCACGATGACGATGAGATCGGGGCGCAGGGCGCTCCGCGCCTCCCATGTCAGGGCAAGGCCCAGATCCGCGTTCAGGGAGCGCTCGTGGAACTCGTCGAAGATCACGGCGCCCACGCCGGACAGTTCCGGGTCGGACTGGATCATGCGGGTGAGGATCCCCTCCGTCACGACCTCGATCCGGGTCGTCGAGCCGGTGCGGCTTTCGCCCCGGATGCGGTAGCCGACAGTTCCCCCGACCGCCTCCCCGAGCGTCTCGGCCATGCGTTCGGCGGCCGCGCGGGCAGCAAGGCGGCGGGGCTCCAGCATCACGATCCGGCCCGTCACCTGTGACAGCAGGGCCAGCGGCACCCGCGTGGTCTTGCCCGCGCCGGGCGGAGCCTGAAGGACGGCCCGGCCCGCCGTCGTCACTGCCTCCGCCAACGCGGGCAGGACGGCGTCGATGGGAAGCGGTGACCAGCCCTCTCTCATCAGCGCCGCGTCAGCACCGCCGCGCCATAGAGCGTGTCCATGCTGATCTGTAAGACCTGCATGACACCTTGACCGGCCGGCGTATAGGTCATGGTGAAGTTGAACACGGTCTTTTCCGCCATTTCGCGATCCGAGAATCCTGCCACCCGCTCATAACGCCCCGTGCAGAGGATGGCATCCCCCTCTGCGCGCGGATTGGAGAGCGTGACACGGCTCCGGCGTTTGCCGTCGAACATGAAGCCGTCGTATTTGCACACTTCCGCCGCAGGTGTGGGGCGCAGGCCGATCCAGATGGCCGTCAACGGGTCGATGGTGCCGCCCTGCGTCGCAGGATCGACGCTATTGCCCCGCCGGTCGCGTTCGGGCGGATCATCTTCCACCACCTGCGGCGTGCCCCCCTGATAGCGCATGACGGAGCGGGACTTCCGCTTGCCGGTATCGGCATCCTCCGTATAGCGGGAAGGGGTATAGCGCCCGCCGTTTCGCGTTCCCTGCACCTGCGCATCATAGCGCATGGTGCGGAAGAGACCGACCAGCCCCGCGCTCTGAAGCCGCCCGGCAACGGAATAGCTGCCCGCCGTCTCCTGCCCCGTCATGGACAGCGTCGCGGCGGGAATCCCCCGGATCCGCAGGTCGAAGGTGCTGCTCACCTGCTGCGCCATGGCGGGCGCGAGGGGGAGGGCCATCAGAAGGGCGGCGGCGAGGGCGGTGCGGACGGGCAGTGGCATGGCATGTTTCTCCGGTTCGGACTGGACATATAACCCTGCCCTTGGGCAAGTAATCCCCGCGGCAGCCGGAAATGTGGTCCGCCGCCGAAACCTGCCGAAGGGATGCGATGACAGTGCAGACGACTTCCGCAAGGCGCGGCCCCGTCGGGGCAGGCGAAATCAGCATGCTCGCGACGGGCGTTCTCTCGGGCGATCGCCGTGCGCTGGCCCGGGCGATCACGCTGGTGGAAAGCCAGCGCGCCGATCACCGTCTGCTGGCGGAGGACTTGCTCGACCGGCTGGCAGGGAGCGGGCGGCAGGCGCTGCGGCTCGGCCTTTCGGGCACGCCTGGGGTGGGCAAATCCACTTTCATCGAGAGCTTCGGGTTGCGGTTGACGGAGGAGGGCAAGCGGATCGCCGTGCTGGCCGTCGATCCGTCCTCCGCGCGGACGGGCGGGTCCATCCTTGGCGACAAGACGCGGATGGAACTTCTGTCCCGTGATCCGAACGCCTTCATACGCCCCTCGCCCAGCCGCTCCGAACTGGGCGGTGTGGCCCGCCGCACGCGGGAGGCCGTCGCGCTTTGCGAGGCTGCCGGGTTCGACGTGGTTCTGGTGGAGACGGTCGGCGTCGGGCAGTCGGAGACGATGGTGGCGGAGATGACCGACATCTTCGTCCTGCTGCTGGCCCCGGCAGGAGGGGACGAGCTTCAGGGGGTGAAACGCGGGATCATGGAGATCGCCGACCTGATCCTTGTGAACAAGGCGGATGGCGATCTGAAGGCGGCGGCGACGCGGACCTGTGCGGATTACGCCGGTGCCTTGCGTCTGCTGCGGAAGCGCCCGCAGGATCCCCCCGGGTATCCCAAGGCGCTGACCGTCTCTGCCCTGGAGCAGGCGGGGCTGGCGGAGGCCTGGGAGGAGATCGGGGCGCTGGCGCGCTGGCGGCAGGAAAGCGGCTGGTGGACCGAGCATCGCGCCACGCAGGCCCGCCGCTGGTTTGAGGAGGAGGTCCGCCTTGGCCTCATCGCGCGCCTCTCCGCCGATCCCGCCGTGCGGGCGGAGCTGCTGGCCTTGGGACAGGCGGTGATGGAGGGCCGTGCCGCCCCCGCCCGTGCCGCCCGCGACCTCATCGACCGCTTGTCGCAGCCTCCGGCCTGAACCCCGCGGCAAGGCAGTCCGCAACCCGCGAACGGAGCACGGGCACGGCCTCCGGGTGGGTCAGGAACACCGCGACCGGCATCAGGCGCCATTCCTGCCCCTCATCGCCGAACCGGATTGCTGCCACGTCCTCCGCGGTGAGCGCTCCGGCAAAGAAATGCGCGGGCAGCAGGCCCGGGCGCGGGTGAATGCGGTGCCACCGGAGCCGCGGGGGCGGCAGGCGGATACCGAACTCCTCCTCCAGCTCTCGCAGTACGCATGCCTCCGGCGTCTCGTTGCCTTCCCGGCCCCCGCCGGGAAGATCCCATGCGCCCGGCCATGGCAGGTCCGGCCGGTCATCCCGCCGCATCACGAGCAGGTCATCACCCAGAAACAACGCGATTTTCGCGCCGTCGAAAGGGGCACCCGCCTGGCGGCCCGTCATCGGCCGATCATGCGGGAAGGCCGAAGGCGGGGTGATAAAGCGCCTTGCCCTTGGGGGGAGGTGTCCAGATCGCGCGGACGAGGACGTGTTCGGGCGGGATGCCGGGAACCGTCACCTGCGGGGCCTCGACGAAGCCGAAACGGCCATAGTAATCCGCGTCTCCCACCACGACATAGCCCGCCGCATCCTCATCCAGACGGGCGAAGGCCGCGCGGATCAGCGCCGTGCCGATGCCCTTGCGTTGCAGGTCGGGGCGGACGGAGATGGGGCCAAGGCCCAGCCAGACGGAGCCGTTGGCCATGGTGACCGGCGAAAACACCAGATGTCCGATGATGCCGCCGCCCGCCTCGGGGGTCCGGTCCTCGGCCACGAGGGAGGAGAGGAGAACGCCGTCGGCCCGGAGATCGTGCACGATCTGTGCCTCGTTCCCTGCGCTCTGCGGATGCCCAGCGAAGGCGGCGGTGATCAGGCGGTCGATGGCATCCACATCGTCGGGTCGCTCCGGGCGGATGGCGAATTCAGTTGTCATTGATGTCCCGCTTCCAGATTTTCACCTCGCTCCGCCGCCCGAAGATCCGCCTGAGCAGCAGCCACCCGGCAAGGGACAGGAACGCGAAAAGGAGCCAGATTATCGCCGTTCCCCCGAGCGAGGGAAAGAGCAGAAGGGCCAGACCCGTCAGCATCCCCCCCATGGCGAAGCCGAGGAACACCCAGCCGGGGATCAGCACCTCCACGCCCGCCAGCACGATGGCTCCGATCATCCAGACCCACCAGGCCACGTCACCCGCGCCCCTTCAGCATGCGGAAGGCGTTGGCGAAGGCCTCCACCGCGTCGGCAGGCAGGACGACGGTCTGATTGCCCGCACCCTTCGCCATCGTCGCCAGTGCCTCCACCTGTTTCAGCGCGACCTGATACTGCGCGGCCTCCAGCCCGTTGTCGGCAATGGCGCGGGCGACGACCTCCGTCGCATAAGCCTCGGCATCGGCACCGATCCGGCGCGCCTTTGCCTGCTGCTCCGCCGCATAGAGATCGGCATCCGACGCCAGTTCCACCGCGCGTTTGCGGCCTTCCGCCTCGGTGACCTGCGCACGGCGCGCGCGTTCGGCGTTGAGCTGCTGGAGCATGGCGGCGCGCGTGGCATCGTCGAGGTTGACATCGAGTATCTCTGCCCGCGTCACCTCGATTCCCCAGTCGTCCACGATATTGGCCAGCGACTCGCGGATTTTCTCGATCAGGCGGGCACGGTTCGACTGCACCTCGTCCAGTTCCATCGTGCCGATCTCCGCCCGGACGATCCCGGCGACGGTGGTGGCGATGGCGGCATCCACATCCCGGATGCGATAGACGGTCTTTTCCGGCTCGATGATGCGATAGAACACGCTGGTTTCGACCTGAAGGAGCACGTTGTCCGCGGTGATCGCATCCTGCCGCGCCACGGGAAGCTGCCGCTCCAGCACGGAGATCTTGTGCGCCACACGGTCGAGGAAGGGCACGATCAGGTTGATCCCCGGCCCGAGAACGGCATGGAGCCGCCCGAACCGTTCCACCACGTATTTCTCCGACTGAGGCACGATCCTGACCCCAAGGAAGATGCACAGGATGACGAAGGCGGCAATGCCGATCATCACCATCTCACTGCCACTCAGCCTGTCAGGAAACATCCCGCCCTCCGCTTTGGTGTGCAGAGAGTTGCCGCAATCGCGGTCCGCGGCAAGGGTCCAAAGGCCCGACCTGTGTTTCGGGGGAGCAGGACGCGCATGTGGTCTGCCGGCCCGGCGATGGGGGCTATTCATCACCGGGCGCCCGCGCGATAATGGCGCAGGAGGCCCGAGATGCCCGCATTGTGCCGCGATTGCCTCACGCCCTTCGACGCGGGCCGGCGATGTCCGGCCTGCCGGAGCGAGCGCGTGCTGTCGCATCCCGAACTTTTCACGCTCTCCGTCGCGCATATGGACTGCGACGCGTTCTACGCCAGCGTGGAGAAGCGGGATGATCCGAGCCTCGCCGACCGTCCGGTGATTGTGGGCGGCGGGAGCAGGGGCGTGGTCTCCACCTGCTGTTACATCGCGCGCATACAGGGCGTGCGGTCGGCCATGCCCATGTTCCGCGCGCTGAAGCTTTGCCCCGACGCGGTGGTCATCAAGCCGCGGATGCAGGTCTATGTCGACGTCTCCCGCAGGATCCGCGCGATGATGGAGGACCTGTCCCCCGCCGTGCAGCCCCTGTCGCTGGACGAGGCATTCATCGACCTCACCGGGACGGAACGGCTGCATCATGCACCGCCCGCGGTGATGCTGGCGCGGCTCGTGCGGCGGATGGAGGTGGAGCTTGGCCTGACCGGCTCCGTCGGCCTGTCGCACAACAAGTTTCTCGCCAAGATCGCCTCGGACATGGACAAGCCGCGCGGGTTCTCCGTGATCGGCAGAGCGGAGACGCTGGATTTCCTCGCCGATAGGCCGATCCAGCTCATCTGGGGCGTTGGCCCCGCATTTCAGGAGGCGCTGGAGGGCGTGGGCATCCGCACGTTCGCAGACCTGCGCCGCTGGAGTCGGGAGGACCTCTCCCGCCGCTTCGGCCCTTCGGGGGAGCGGCTCTGGCATCTGGCCCGCGGGGAGGATCACCGCCCCGTCACGCCGCATGCGCCGGTCAAGTCCATCTCGCGGGAGACGACGTTCTTCGAGGACATCTCCGACCGTGACCTGCTGGAGGGCCATCTGTGGCGATTGGCAGAGCAGGTTTCCGACCGGACCAAGGCACGCGATCTGTCAGGGCGTACGGTCACGCTGAAGCTCAAGCGCCACACCCATGCGATCCTCACGCGGAGAGAGACGCTCCGCGAGCCGACCCAGCTTGCCGACAGGATCTACCGCACGGCGCTGGAGCTTATGGCCCATGTGAAGGACGCGGGGCCGTTCCGCCTGCTGGGTGTCGGGCTCAGTGATCTCATGCCTGCGGGCAAAGGCGATCTGACCGTCGATCTCTTCGATCCGAGCGCCGCGCGGCGGGAACGGGCGGAGCGCGCGACCGACAGCATCCGCGCGCGGTTCGGACAGGACGCGATCATCCGGGGCAGGGCGCTTCGTTAGCCTCCCGCCGCAGGCGATCGGATGCGAAGGGTCAGAACGGGGGGCGCGGGGGGCGTCCCCCGCGCCTTGTTCCCCATCTGCTGTGGCTGTCAGGCGCAGAACATCCGGCTCACATAGATGCGGTCCTTGCCTGAATTGTAATAGCAGTAGCCGTTTTCGTTCCGCTGGTACCGGCGCGCCGTCGTATCGGACTTATCCCGGTTCTGCTGCAGCGTTTCGCCCCAGGCACAGGCGAAGCCATCCCCATCGGGATCAAGCCCATACGTGTCGCGTTCCGGCCCGCCTGCCGCCAGAAAGACCCGCTGTGCCGCGGCGGGAGAGGTGAACTCCCCGCAACTCCGCTTCATTCCCGGCTCGCCCGGGCGGGGGAAGCGCGGCTTGCCCACGGCGCTTGCCGAGATGTTGCCCAGATGCCGCCCTCCGAAGCGCATCTGCCCGCGCGCGCCCAATTCGGCTTCCACCATCATCAGATCGGTTTCGGACGGCGGCTGTCCCTGCACCTCCCAGAGCCGGAAGATCGGCAGGCGCTCATAGCGGGCCGAGAGGGTGGCAGGGTCCGGCCTTGCGGGCGCACAGGCGGCAAGGCCGAGCAAGGCCAGAAACGCGAGCCTTTTGGCGGGACGGGGGAAAGCGCCGGCCCGGCGGGCCGCACGGCAGAGAGATGGCATGGGTGTGTTCCTGTCCGGCTATTCCGCGGCGTGTCGCCGCTCGCCTCCAGCAAAATCGCTGGCGCCTGCCGCGATGCCCGCGGCTACCCTGTCGATCAGCGTCTGAAAAACCGGGTAATCGTCGCTTTTCCTGAGGGTGCGTTCGTTCATGTAAAGCCCACGGTCCACTTCGATCTGGATCACGTGCCGATTGCGCGTGGGATTGCCGTAGGTCTGGGTGATGTAGGCCCCGGCGAACGGCATGTTGCGCAAGACCCGTAGGCCCTCTGCCGCCAGCAGCGATTCGACCATCTCGACCAGCCGCCCGTCGGCGCTCGAGCCGAACCTGTCGCCTAGTACCACATCGGGACGACGCCCGGCGGCGGAGAAGTGATTCTCCACGGCCTCCCGCGGCATGGAGTGGCAATCGATCAGCAGGGCCGTGCCGAAGCGGGCGATCGTCCCCTCCACCAGTTGCCCCAGGCGCGTGTGATAGGGCCGCCACCAGAGCTGGATACGCTCCTCCGCCGCGCTCCGCGACATCTTGCCGGAAACGATGGCCCGCCCGCCCGCGACGACCCGGGGAATCACCCCAAGACCCGATGATATGCGGGGATTGTGCGCGACATGACGCACCCCTTCGATCAGGGCGGGGTCGAGTTCGTCGCTGTTGCGGTTGAGGTCGATGAAGGCGCGCGGCATGGTCGCGGCGATCAGCGGCGCCCCGTGCAAAGGCGCGCAGGACCACAGTTCATCCACGAAAGCATCCTCGGAAGACCGGATCGCGCGTCCGTCGAGCAGCGATGCATTCAGGAACGCATCGGGATAGTGTCTCCCGCTGTGAGGCGAGGAAAACACAACCGGCGTGGTCTGCGTGGAAGGCTCCGTCAGGATATAGGGGGCAGGGCTCATCGCGGTCTCCATCAAAAACGAATATAGTGCGATGCAGGTTCTGTCCAAAAGCCCTTGAACACCTTCGCGAGTCCTTTTATAGACCCGCCAACCGACAAGGACCGCCGGTTTCGCAGGAAGCTGCGGTCAGGGTCGGGTGGGGCGCGTAGCTCAGCGGTAGAGCACTACGTTGACATCGTAGTGGTCACAGGTTCGATCCCTGTCGCGCCCACCATTTTCACCGCCCATATGGGCAATCTGTTTCAAGGCGCACGCCGCGCCGCGAATGGGAGACGACCGATGAAGGTCCGCAACTCGCTCCGCTCGCTCAAGCAGCGTCACCGCGATTGCCAGATCGTGCGCCGTAAAGGCCGCGTCTACGTGATCAACAAGACGCAGCGCCGCTACAAGGCCCGTCAGGGCTGAGGCGGGAGCCACAGGACAGAACATGAGCGGCCGCCGGGAAACCGGCGGTCGTTCGCTTTTCCGGGCGGGGATGGCCCGCCCTGCAGAGGGGCGGGGAAAAGCGCTTGCCCTTGCCGCACCTCCGGTCGAAGACGTTGGGGGCCGTGCTTTCAGCGCAGGGCGCTACTCCTCCTTGGGTTCGACGATCTCACCTTCCTCCACCAGATGCTGGAACAGTCCACCCGCATGGGCGAGGTCGTGGAACTTGCCGTCCTCCACGATCCGCCCCTGATCGAGCACGAGAATCCGGTCCGCATTCGCAACGGTGGAAAGCCGGTGAGCGATGACGAGCGTGGTGCGGTTCGCGCGGAGCTTGTCGATCGCCCGCTTGATCTTGGCCTCCGTTGCGGGGTCGAGGGCGGAGGTCGCCTCATCCAGAATGAGAATCGGCGCGTTCTTCAGCACCGCGCGGGCAATGGCGATCCGCTGGCGCTCGCCGCCCGAGAGCGCATTCCCGCGCTCGCCGATCACGAAGCCATAGCCGCCGGGCTTGCGTGTGATGAACTCATGCGCCTCGGCCAGTTCCGCCGCCTGCTGCACCTCCGCATCAGTGGCGCCGGGCCGGCCGATGCGGATGTTCTCGGCGATGGAGCGGTTGAACAGCCCGGCCTCCTGGAACACGACGGCCACGTTGTCGCGGAGGGATGACAGGGTGATGTCGGCGATATCGCGGCCATCGACGGTGATGGTGCCGGAATCGGGTTGCCGCAGCCGCTGGAGCAGGGCGAGCGTCGTCGTTTTGCCGGAGCCGGTCGGGCCGACGAGGGCCACCGTCTGCCCCGGCAGGGCCTCAAAGGTCAGGTCGAAAACGCCCTGATCGCTGTCGGGGAAGCGGTAGGTGACATGGTGGTAGGCCACGTGGCCAAGCACCAGACCCACCAGCGGTGTCGCGTCGGGCGGGTCGATCACGTCGGCGCGGGCGTCCAGCAGCTCGAAATAGCTGCGGATCACCGGCGTCTGTCGAACCACGGTCGAGACGAAGCTGGAGAGCCTGTCCAACTGCCCGACCAGCAACCCCGCAAAGGCCGCGAAGGAGACGATCTGCCCCACGGTGATCTCTCCCCGCTGGGCCAGCACCGCGCCCACGCCGAAGATCACCACCATGGTGATCGTCGCCGCCGCGCGGGTCAGCACGGTCATCAGCCCCCACCATGTCAGCACGGGATACTGGGCGGAGAGCAGCGTGTCGATCAGCCCGCGCATGGCCTGCATCTCGGACGCGAAGCGGCTGTAACTCTGCACCACGGTCACGTTGCCCAGCACATCGCCCACCCTGCCGAACAGACTGCCGGAATTCTTCTCCACCTCCGCCTGGCCGATGCGGGTTTTGCGGATGACGAGCACGTTCAGCACCAGATAGACGATCCCCAGCAGCGCCAGCACTCCCGCCATGGTGGCGTTCAGGCGGATTGCGGCGGGGATCATCAGCAGGATGCCCGCCAGCGCCGTCAACTGCTCCCGCAGCACGCCCAGCCAGACGACGAAGAGCGCATCCGTCCCCGCAAGGATGGAGCGCACCACCGCTCCGCTGCCCTTCCGCGCGTGATAGCTGATGGGCAACGTCATGGCGGTGGAGAACGCATCCCCCAGCGCCGCCATCCGCCGGCGATGCGCGAGCCTGTCCGACGCGATGGCGACGACCGCACCCGCCACGATGCCGAACAGCCCGAAGGCCGCCCAGATGCCGATGAGCTGAAAGGCGTTGGACCCTTCGGCCAGCCGGTCCACCATCCGTCCGAACAGGATCGGCTCGGCAAGCTGCACCACGGCGAGGATCACCCCCGACAGCGCCAGCGAAAGGGCGAGCCAGCGTTCCGGCAGCAGGAGCGCGATGGTCCTGCGGTAGATTTCCTGCGGCGTCATCCTGTCCCGTTCCTGCGCGTTGCGACGTTCCGTCGGGATGTCTTGCGCATCATGCCCCCGGCGACCATCTGCGTTTTATCCTTTTCTTCTCCCGTTCGGCGTGAAATAGGGAAGCGCCAAACGATCACTCCCCCCGCCGCCCTAAGGAGGTCTCCATGGAGATTCGTGAGGCTCTCACCTTTGATGACGTATTGCTGGTTCCCGCCGCGTCCAGCGTGTTGCCGTCAGATGCCGATACATCCACCTTCGTCACCCGCAGTGTCCGGCTGAACATTCCGCTGCTCTCCTCCGCGATGGATACCGTGACGGAGGCCCGCATGGCCATCGCCATGGCGCAGGCGGGCGGGATCGGCGTGATCCACCGCAATCTCGGCATCGATGAGCAGGCCGATCAGGTCCGCCGGGTGAAGCGCTTCGAATCGGGCGTCGTCTACAAGCCGATCACCCTCACCCCGGATCAGACGCTGGCCGATGCGAAGGCTTTGCAGGAGCAATACAACGTCACCGGCTTCCCCGTGGTGGACGGGGAGGGGCGCGTCGTCGGCATCGTGACCAACCGCGACATGCGCTTCGCCTCCGATGACCGCACCCCGGTTCGCGCGATGATGACCGCCGACAATCTCGCCGTGCTGCGGGAGCCTGCGGATCTCGATCTCGCCAAGAGCATGATGAAGGCGCGGCGGATCGAGAAGCTGCTGGTCACCGACGGTCAGGGCAAGCTCACCGGGCTGCTCACGCTGAAGGATACCGAAAAGGCCGTGCTGAACCCGAACGCGACTAAAGATTCGCTGGGCCGCTTGCGCGTGGCCGCGGCGAGCACGGTGGGCGATGCGGGTTTCGAGCGCTCGGCCGCGCTGATCGACGCGGGCTGTGACCTGATCGTCATCGACACGGCGCATGGGCATTCCATCTCTGTCGCGCAGGCGGTGGAGCGGGTGAAGAAACTCTCGAACGAGGTGCAGGTCGTCGCGGGCAACGTCGCCACGGCGGAGGCCACGCGCGCGCTCATCGACGCGGGGGCGGATGCGGTGAAGGTGGGCATCGGCCCCGGCTCCATCTGCACCACGCGCATTGTCGCCGGTGTCGGCGTTCCGCAGCTCACCGCCATCATGGATGCGGCCGGGGCTGCCGGCGGCGTGCCGGTCATCGCGGATGGCGGCATCAAGTTCTCGGGCGACTTCGCCAAGGCGATCGCGGCGGGCGCCTCCTGCGCCATGGTGGGCTCGGCCATCGCAGGAACGGATGAAAGCCCCGGCGAGACGATCCTCTACCAGGGGCGGTCCTACAAATCCTATCGCGGCATGGGCTCTCTCGGCGCGATGGCGCGGGGGTCTGCCGACCGCTACTTCCAGAAGGACGCGGCCTCCGACAAGCTGGTGCCCGAAGGGATCGAGGGGCAGGTGCCCTACAAGGGCACGGCAGCTGCGGTGATCCATCAGCTCGTCGGCGGCCTGCGTGCGGCGATGGGCTATACCGGCAACCGCACGATCGAGGAGATGCGGACCAACTGCAGCTTCGTCCGCATTACCGGGGCTGGGCTGAAGGAAAGCCACGTGCACGACGTGCAGATCACCCGCGAGAGCCCCAACTACCGGATCGGCTGACCGTGACGCCCGTCGCCCGAATCGCTGCTGCCATCGCAGTGCTGGACGAGATCCGCGCAGGCGATGCCGCAGAGCGCGCGCTCACCAACTGGGCGCGCCGCAGCCGTTATGCCGGTTCAGGGGATCGGGCGGCGGTCCGGGACCATGTGTTCGATGCGCTCCGCTGCCGGCGGTCCTTCGGCTGGCTCGGCGGTGGAGAGGACGGGCGCGCGCTCATGCTGGGCGCCCTCCGCGCCGGGGGGGAAGACCCGTCGGTGATGTTCACGGGCGAGGGTCACGCGCCCGCCCCGGTGACCGCAGATGAGGAAGAGCAGTCTCTCGCCACCGCGCCGGAGGCCGTCCGGCTGGATGCGCCGGACTGGCTGGTGCCTGATCTGCAATCCAGCCTCGGTGATGATTTTGCCCCGGTGATGGAGGCCCTGCGCCATCGTGCGCCGGTGTTCCTCCGTGCCAACCTCGCCCGTACGACACGGGAGGAGGCGGCCCGTACCCTGGCGGAGGAGGGGATCGAAACACGCCCCTCGCCGCTGGCCGAGACCGCTCTCGAAGTCACGGCCCGTGCCCGTGCCGTCTCCGGTTCCGCCGCTTATCGTGATGGGCTGGTGGAGCTGCAGGACGCTGCCTCCCAAGCCGTGGTAGAGGCGCTGCCGAGGGGGGGGCGTGCCCTTGATTACTGCGCGGGCGGCGGGGGCAAGTCGCTCGCTCTAGCGGCGCGCGGGGCAGAGGTCTTTGCCCATGACGCCGACCCCGGACGGATGCGCGACCTTCCCGCGCGGGCAGAGCGTGCGGGCGTCCGCATTACCCAGTTGCAGGCGATGGATCGCGCCGCTCCCTTTGACCTCGTGTTGACGGATGTTCCCTGTTCCGGTTCGGGAAGCTGGCGCCGCGCGCCGGAGGGGAAATGGCGGCTGACGGCAGATATGCTGGAGCGGCTGGAGCAGACACAGGCCGTCATCCTTCGCCGCGCTGCCCCGCTCGTCGCTCCGGGGGGCGTGCTGGCCTATGCCACCTGTTCGCTGCTCGAGCGGGAGAACGCCGCCCAGATCAGGCGCTTCATGGCCGAGGGCACGGGCTGGCATCTCGCGGAGGAGCACCGGTTCACGCCGCTCGACGGTGGCGACGGTTTCTACCTCGCCGTGCTGCGACACAAGCTATAGTTGAAGAATCCACGATTAACCGGATTTTAACCCTCGTCGGTGTCCAAAGGGGTGTGGCGGCAGGGGGTGAAGGTGTCGGGGCAGCGGATCGGGATCATGGAGCGGACGGGGCTTTGGCAGACGGGCCTGTTGGCAACGTTCGGACTGCTCGCCTGGGCAGGGGGGGAGGTTCTCCACACCCGGCCCGGCGTTCTGCATGCGGTGGCTGCCGCGCTTGGGCTCGTGGCGATGATCTTCGCTGCGATGACCGGGGTTCGGTTGCTTCAGAAAGGCCAGCGTCGCCAGTGGCTCATGCGCCTTCCGGGGATGGAGGCAGGTCCGGCCGCGATCACGGATGAGAGGGGGCGGATCCTCTCGGCGAACACAGCAGCCGGCACGGGCGAGACGCTTGTGGAATTGCTCCATCCGCTGCTGCTTGAGCCGCAGGCCGCCTGGGCACGGCTTGCCTCGGGGGGGCACGCGGATTTCCCGACTGCGCGCGGAACGCTCCGCCTCACTGCGCTTCCTCTGGATGCCGGGCTGACGCTGTGGCGCTGGAAGGATGGACTTGCCGATACCCTGCCGCTCCCGGCCTGCACCCTGGCCGCCGATGGGCGCGTTCTGCATGTCAGCCCCACGCTCCGGGAGCTTCTGGGGCTGCGCCCGTCACGGATCTCCGACATGTTCGCGACACTGCGGATTCCAATGAAGTCGGCCAGGGATTCCGGACTTCTGCCGGCCAGTCAT
>NZ_DAMDHB010000061.1:0-13168 GCF_032102465.1 Haematobacter sp.
AAAATTGGGCGCCGATACCCCCGCCTAAGGGGTCAAGATTGCATGCCGAAACACAAAGATCTGTTCTGGAGTTTGGCGATGCGCAGCCGCAGCTTCTGAATAACCGGTTCTGGATCAACGGATCATAGGCGCAAAGTGGCCGATATCCTGCCGTTTTCAGCCTGCCATGTCGGATCAACGCCTTTCGGCGCATCGGATCGACGGGAAGGTGGTGGGGCAAAACTCAACATATGCCCCACCACCAAAAGACAAGTGGGTTTGCCATGATACCAGAGCGTTTCAACAGGACAAATGAGGCAACCCCATCCGGTCTCGCAACCAAGTCTGTACCGCGGCTGTCAGTCCCGCGGCATTGCCAACTGCGCCGAGGTCAGGCCGCGCCATCGCCGCACGCGGGCCAAGGATCTGGCGCGTGCTCACCTTGGGGCGACAGCTCAGTTTGCGAGACCGAAAGGAACGGGCAGCGAAGCGACACTGGCGGGCTGCTGAAAACGGCTTTTTGACCCGAGTCGGAGCGCAAATCGTTCGCTATCTGACGAAATCCAGCCGGAAATTCATATACTTCCGGGCGTTTCCGGACCGATTTCCCGATTTCCGGTACATAGGCATAACCCTTCAGGACTTTTCAGCAGCCTGTTAGGCGGTTCCGTCGGACCGGGCCTTGAGATTTCACTTCGCGGCGAAGCAGCCGGAGGGTCTAGTTCTGATGAACGGAAGTTTGCGGATGTCACGTCCGCTCCACCGTATCGGCGGCCCACGTGATCGGGCGATTTGTCAGGTCCACGTAGACCGCTTTCTGGCGCTGGTAAGCGCGCAGTCCATCACGACCTTTTTCCCGCGACATGCCACTGTCCTTTTCCCCGCCGAACGGGGTGGAAATGGAAAACTGCTTGTAAGTGTTGATCCAAACGGTGCCGGTAGTGATCTCTTTCCCCACCCGCCAGGCTCGGGGAAAATCGCGTGTCCAGATTCCACAGGCGAGCCCGTAGTCATTGTCGTTCGACTGAGAAATGACCTCGGCCTCGTCCTCGAAAGGCAGTACGACAAGCACGGGGCCGAATACCTCCTCTCGACAAATCCTCGCGGAATTCGGTGCATCTGCGAGTATCGTCGGCAGATAATACGCTCCTTCGGCCAAAGTGGGATCATCCGGTCGACTTCCCCCCGCCAACAACCGCGCACCGTCCTTGATCGCCTGGTTGACCTGCGCCTCGACTGCGTCGCGATGGTCTGGATGGATCAGGCACGATACCTGCGTCGCGGCATCATGGGGATGGCCCACCCGGAGCCGTTTCGTGGCGGCGGTCAGCCGGGCGAGAAACGTGTCGTAGATCTGGCGCTCGACGAACAGCCGCGCGCCCGCGATGCAGCTTTGTCCCGTGGATGAAAAGATGCCGTATAGAATTCCCGCAATGGCCATATCCTGATCGGCGTCTGCGAAGACGATGGTCGGCGACTTGCCACCCAGTTCCAGCGAGACGGGCATCAGCTTTTCCGCCGCCTGCCGTGCGATCGTTCGGCCCGTGGAAGTACCGCCGGTAAAGGAAACGCGGCGGATCGAGGGATGTTCAACAAGCAGGTTGCCGATCTCGCGGCCCGCACCAGGGAGGACGGAGAACAATCCCGGCGGAAGGCCGGACACCTCGATGATCCTCGCAAGTTCGAGCGAGACCAGCGGGGACCAGCTCGCAGGTTTGAGGAGAACGGCATTGCCTGCCGCCAACGCCGGCGCCACCTTCTGCGCATCCGACGCAATGGGAGAGTTCCAGGGAGTAATTGCGGAGACAAGGCCGAGCGGCTCCCAGACGGACAGTGTCAAGGCATTGCCCCGGGGAGTTGTCAGTGCCTCGTCCGACGTCTCAAGGACCGCAGCGAAATAGCGGAATGTTCCCGCGGCAGAAGCGGCAAGCGCGCGCGTCTCCTGCAGCGTCTTGCCCGTGTCCCGGGTCTGTATCCGGGCGATCCGCTCAACATTCGCTTCGATGCCGTCGGCAATGCGATGGAGGTAGCGCGCGCGTTCATGCGGTTTAAGATCGCGCCAAGACGGCTCAGCCTGCGCAACCTTCGCGCGCTCGATGGCAAGCAGCCCATCCTCGCGCGATGCCCCGCGGAAGCGGAGATTGATGCTGCCGTCGGCAGGAAAGATCGAGGTGATTTCCGCTCCTGTTCCGAGAGTCCATTCGCCACCGATGAACAGTCGGCCGTCGGGGAGAGACGTCGAAGCTACACTTCTCATATGGCCACCGGTCCGATTTGATTGCGGATTTCGCGCAGCACGGAATAGACCGTGGATACAGACGTCTTGGCATTGCCGTCTGTGGCGCGATTGGTGATTTCGACCGAGTAGTTGGCGAGTGGTGAGCTGACCTCATAGCGATGGGAGTTGCCGGTAGCCGCGGGATCAGCGATCAAGGTGACCTCGGTCGCTTCAAATCCCGCGCCGGCGAGTGCGAGCGTCGCGGCGACATTTGCGTTCTTCGGATAGTTTCTAGCCGCCTCGCGCGCGTTGCCATGGAAGAATTCGAGCGGTGCGGACAAGCGCTCCAGGTCGATGGTTTCGGCAACCGGTGTGCCACGCCAGGCGCTCGGCGGCTTGGTCCCGAAGTAACGCACTTTCAACGCGCCCCTTGCGGAGAGTGCGGAGAGCAGATCGACCCCCCCGATCGCCCCCGCCGGAAGAAGGATACGAGCACCCCCCCTTACGGCAGCTGCCTTTAAGCGGTTGTGCAACGCCTGATCCGACAGCGCCCCGATTGAGACCAGCAGAAGATCAATCCCGGTCTCCAGAAGTCGTGCGGCATGGGCATCCACAGCACCATGCCCGGCCGCCTCGACGACGAGCCCCGGGCGCGCAACGATCAGGTCGTCGAGGCGCTCAGTCACCTGCATCCGCCCAACCAGAGCGGGATGACTGGCCACCAGCCGCTCCCGCGCACGGGCCTCGCCGCCGGGGGAGACCAGCAGGATGAGCCTTTCAAGCGGCAACGGTTCGATAAGCTTGAGCAGCTCGCTTGCGATAGCCCCGAAGCCAATGATCCCGAGGGAGAGCCGGCAGACCTCATCTGCACCCGCGGAACCCCTGAGTTCGAGAGATTCTGTCATGGTCATGCGATCACTCCCCTTTGCCGGCGGCGCCGGCCGGCGGCCCGGCGAAACTCTCGGCAAACGGCCCGATGGCGCACATGTCGATCTCGATGAGATGGGGACCAGCAGCAGCAACCGCGGCATCGAAGACCCCCGCGAACTCCCCCAGATCGCTCACCTTGCGATGGGGCATGCCGATGGACGCACAGAAAGTACCGAAGTCCGGGGTCGCAAGTGCACTGTAATGATGGCGAGAGTTGTACTGAGCATCCTGAATGTTGCGGATCACCCCGTAAGCCTGGTCGTTCATCAGCAGATAGACGAGAGGTGCCTTTTCTTCGACGGCGGTAATCATTTCGGCCAGACCAAGCATGGTTCCGCCGTCGCCGATGAGCGTGATCGCCTTGGCTCCGCCATTGGCTAGCGCGGCACCGATCCCCATCGCGACGCCCTGACCGATTCCACCGCCGAGCGCGTGAACGCCCAATCGCGGCTCTGCGATCTGCACATAGCGATTGCCGAAGGTGGAGTTGGAGATGGTCACATCCCGCACCCAGGCGTGGCCACCCGCAGCGACACGTTCGTTCAGAACATCCGCCACAACCCGGTAAGGGCCCAGAACGTCCCGCATACGGCTTTCGCCCTGCGCCCGGGCGCGAGCAATGTCGAGCTTGAGACCCTTGTCGGATTCCAGATCATCAGGCAGCAGAGCCAGCAACCGCTCCAGCGTATCCGCCGCGTCTCCGTGGATGAACTGTTCTACCGCATAGTTCCGGCCGCCTTGCGACGCATCCGCGTCGATCTGTACCAGTTGGGCCGGGAGCGGCATCTTGTTGTTGCGCGTCTCGTTGCCGCGCAGCCGGGAGCCGACGACGATCATGAGATCGGCACTCCCATACAAGTCGACCGCTTCGGGGGTCATGTTGAAGGCGCCCAGCGATGCGGGGTTGTCCTCCGGCACGATGGCACGACCGTTGGTAGAGGTCACGGCCCCGAACCCACGCCGGACCAGTTCGCTCGCCGCCGCCGTCGCTTCCCGCGCACCGCCTCCGAGCCAGAGCAACGGACGACGGGCCGATTTTACCCGCTCCACCAGTTCGAGGATGGCCTCTTCCCGCGCATGAGGCAGCACGACAAGCGGCGCATAGGGCCGCGCGGCCCCCACGACCGCGCAGCGTTGTACATCGACCGGAATCTCGAGGCTGACCGGGCCGCTCGGCGCCGACAGCGCGGCGGAGCAGGCGGCCGAGAGTATCCCGATTGCATTCTGCGGATCGGAAATGCGGAAGACAGTCTTGGAAACACCCTCCAGCATCCGCGGCTGGCGCGGAACGTCGTGGATGGCAGCGCGGTCGCGGTCGGCGAATTCGCTGTCCACCTGCGTGGTAAGGTGAAGAAGCCGGGTGCCCGCCGTCAGGGCCTCCGCCTGCGCCCCGGCAGCGTTGCCCGCTGCCGTGCCGGTGGAGGTCAGGCACACACCGAGCTCGCCCGAGACACGAGCAAAGGCATCGGCCATGTTCATCGCACCCGCCTCCCCACGCGCCGGCACGAAACGGATGCGTCCTTGCCGCGCGACCGCATCCAGGATGGGCATGTTGTGAATCGAAATGACGCCGAAGATCGTGCTCACGCCGGTTTCCGCGAGATAGTCGGCGATCAGGTCTCCGACCGTTTCGGCCTTGATGCGGGTATCCATGTTCATGACCGCGACTCCTTCAGATATGCCGGGAAAGGCCGCCAGACACTTCGATCTGGGCACCTGTGATGTAACTTGCGCCGCGTGAGCCGAGGAATGCGATAGCGTGGGCCGCTTCCTGAGGATCACCCAGCCGGCCGAGCGGAATGCCCTTCCGCAAAGCGAGCGCGCGATACCATTCCTCTCGGCTGATGCTCTGATCCTGCCGCTCGGCGAAACGGCGCGTCCATTGCCCGGAACTCACCAGCCCGATGAGGATGGAGTTCACCCGGACATCAGGGGCGAATTCGGCCGAAAGGCTTTTCAGCAGGTTCTGTACACCCGCCCGGGCGGAAGAAGTGCAGACCATGTGCGGCTCGGGCTGATAAGCGAGCAGCGAATTGACCGCCACGATCGCGCCGTTTGCCGCCCGCAGCATCGGCATGAAGGCCCGGATCGGGTGAACCTGACTGAAGATTTTCAGTTCGTATTCCGCGCGCCAGTCCTCATCAGACGTATCCGCGAAGGTCGATTGCCGACCTTGCCCCGCATTGTTGACGAGCAGATCGCACCGCTCGAACCGCTTTTCCACCTCCACCGCAAAACCGCGGGTCGCGTCGGCGTCCAGCACGGAAAAGGCTCGAGACAGAACACGTTCCTCACCATAGTCGCGGCACAGGACGGAATGCACACTCTCGAGACGGTTGGCGTTCCGCGCGCAGAGCGCGACCTTTGCACCGCAATCCAAAAGCAGCTTGACCGTCTCAAGCCCGATGCCGGAACTCCCACCGGTCACGACGGCGACCTGTCCATTGTAGTCGTAGCTGTTCACTCTGCGGTCTCCGATTTTTTCAATTTAGCCATGAGGTATTGGGGGAACGCGGATCCGGGCGGCCCTGCATCACCGCCCGTTGCGCCGGAGCAGATGGCCACGCGGTCATCCATTGGTTGATCTGCTCGGATACGTCATGCGGCCAGAGCTGGGCTGCGTGCGTCATTTCGTCGATTTGCTGCGGCCCGGAGGTGAATTCGACCATGAAGCCCGATGGGGAAACAAAACAGGTGAAGGGGGTGTTACCGGGAGAGGGACGCCTCGGCCCCCCCACGGGCACGTGGCCCTTCTGCTTCATCCGCCCGACTGTGCGTAGGAACTCGTTCTGGGTGAGCACTTCGAAGGCAATGTGGTTCGCGGACGGGCAATGCACCCGCACGAGCACGATGGAGGCGTGATCTAACGAGCACCGCAAAACCACCATCTGGTCCGCAGGATAGTCCGATACCCGAAAACCGAATACGCGTTCGTACCAAGCCCGAACGCCGTCCATGTCCGCCGTATTGAGAACGACATGCGAAACTTTTTTCGGCAACGCCCATTCCGGCTGCCCCTCATGGGCGTATCCACCGGCCCGGAACCGAAGTGGACGCAGGTCTGGGTCAACAATCCCGAAACCGTAGCCCCCGACCCTTCCGTTGAGCCCCGAAGGCGCGCTCAAAACGACCGCACCCTCGGCGACGACCCGTGCATGCAGCGCGTTGATCGCCGCCTTCTCCGGCATGCCGAAATGTATGTGGTTAGCGCCGCATACGTGGCCGTCCTTCAGGCCATAGCGAAACGCCTCCGGCCCCGTAAGCTGGGGATAGACTGTTGCCGTTTCGCTACGCGCGGGTTTGGCTTCCCGCATATCAGGGTAAAAGGGCAGCGTTGCCGGAAGCTCCGGACCGTGCATCACGATGCCCCGGAGGCGGTGAACCCGCACTCGTCACTCATTTCCATATTCCCTGTATGATTCCGCGCCGCCGCCTACCGGTCACCGGCGGTCCCGGAGTCCGTCATTTCGAATACGGCCTGGATTGCATCGGCAACCACTGTTGGTGCCTGTTGGTAAAGCGCATGACCCGCGTCCGGAGTTGCGATCAGCTTGCCGCGAAAAGGAGGGGGAACCGCGGAATACGCCTGCCGGTTGGCATCCGGCGGCGTCACGACATCCTCTGTGCCGAAGATCACCGACACCGGGACCGCTGTCTTGGCCAAATCGTCCACCAGCCGACCCGATGCCAGCATCCTTGCTGCCTGAGCATAGCCCGGCATCCGCACTGCGGCCATGGAGCGGGTGACAAAGGCAACAAGATCGGGGTTCGTTTCGGGCGCGAAAACCAGCCTCGGCGCGCGACGTGCGGCAAAGGCCTCTGCGCCCTCGACAAGGAGATCATCGATCCGGGACTGCGCGCCCTCGGAAAGCACGCCTCCCGGCTTGACGCCATGCCCCAGAGCCGTCGAGGCCAGGATCAGTTGCGCAATACGCTCTGGAGCCATCCGCGCCAGCGCTGCACCCATCAGTGACCCGAGCGAATGGCCGAACACGACCGCGCGGTGAATTTGGAGCGCATCGAAGAAAGCGCGAAGCGCGAGAGCATAGTCCGCAGCCACTGGCCAATCGGTGGAGAGAGGGATGGAGTCGCCATATCCCGGTGCGTTCCATGCGATCACCGGCAGGCATTCGGGCAACGCCGGCAGCAAGGCCTCGAAACTTACGGCGTTGGATCCGATGCCATGCAGAAGCACGAGGGGCACCTCACCCTCGCCCTCCCGTTCCAGATAGGCAATGCGGCCCGCTTCTTTAGCAACAAAGCCCATCAGTTCGACCAGCAGCGGTTATTGGTGGGCAATGTCCGGCCAGTGAGGACGAGTGGGTCTGGACCAAGGAGAAACGCGATGGCGCCGGTCACATAGCGGGTGCTCGGTGTTGTCATGATCTCAGGCGTAACGGTCGTAACCGCTGTCCATGTCTGGGCGGCGCTCGCATGCGCTGCCATCACAGCGTCCTTAGAGGCCGTGTAGGCCATCAACTTCGGCGCTCTCCAGCTCCTCGCACCGGAAGTGACATTGTCCCAGCTATTCAGCTGGATCGCGTCGCGCATCACGCGGTCTGAAGCCGGTTGCGAAACATGCACTATCTTACGCCTGCGGGTCATCGTCGTTCTTGCTTGATCGTTCGTATATGAACATAACGTTCATAATTGCGGAAAGACGACATCATGTCAAATGAAAGCAGAATACTGCGGGTGATATTGCTATCAGAGCGCAAGATAGAGAGCGGAGCCAAACACTTGATAACCCTTGAGGGCATATAGGTAGTACGCTTCTTACAACTTGGCCCTACCGGAGCGCTGATAGGAGAAAGTGGTTTTCGTTCTTGTTCTGTGACCAGAAGTGTTCAATATGGAAAATATTGTTCAAAATATGTTGGGGCGAGAAAGCAGCCCATCCCAAGATCGAAATCCGGAGGTCGATTTGATTTCATCGGTAACGCCCGCCTATGATGTTCCGCCGGTCACTCGCGCGATAGCTCTGCTTCGCCACATCGGTGCAGGCAACAGATGTAGAAACATGTCCAGAACTGCAGCCGCTCTGGGGATCAACAGGACGACGCTCCTGCGCCTTCTTCACACGCTCGAGAGGGAGGGATTGATCGAGGGCGATCATGAGGAGGGGGGATACATCCTTTCTTACGGTCTGCTGGAGTTGACGGCTCATATGCTGTCGTCGCGGGACGTTGTTCGGCTGGCGCGACCATTGCTCAGCCGTCTCGCGGCGGAGACTGGGTTTTCTGCCCATCTCGGCGTATTGTCGGGTACTGATGTAATCGTTTTGGTGCGCGAGACGCCCGATGTTCAGCTTATCAGCAACATCCGCGAGGGAAGCCGCCTGCCTGCCCATGCCACGGTGATGGGCAGGATCATTCTTGCCAATCAGTCACATGACGATGTACGCAACATATTCCCGAGCCAAGCCCTGCAAACCGTCACGTCGATGACACCTGCAACGCTCAAGGCTCTTGAAGACCAGCTTTCGCAGGATCGGATTGAGGGCCTTGCCTGGTCGGTGGCGAATTTCGAGCAGGGCATTGGATCGTGCGCTGCGGCGGTCTTTGACCACTCCCGTCGACCAGTTGCCGCAGTAAGCCTTTCAGGAAGGGAAAGCGATTTCGAACCCAGCAGCAGAAACCGCGAACGTATCGCAAAAGGCATTCGGGACGTGTCACAGCGATTGAGTGTAATGTTGGGCGCCCCTTCATGAAAATCCTCTATCGACTTGGACTGGTCTCAGGGCTGAGCGGCGTAGGGCACGTTTGGCGGTATTGTGTAAGAGGCATGTCTCGCCGGCGCTTACCTTCCAGGAGATCCTCCATCGCAGGTGGAGTCTGGCCCCTCTTGAGCACGGACATGAAGCGAACACCGTTCACACAAGAGATGATCGGGCTCCGGCACGAGCAGGAAACCGGTATACCGGTGGGATCTGTGCAGGAAAGTACAGGCTAAGCTCCGCGGACCTTCTGCATCTGTGGACGGCGCTCCCTCGGCAAGCGCTTTGAGGTGTTTCCGAGCATGACGCGTGCTGACATCTATCCGGCGTCGCGGGTTGATGCCTGCAG
Source organism: Haematobacter sp. (assembly GCF_032102465.1). Taxonomy (NCBI): domain Bacteria; kingdom Pseudomonadati; phylum Pseudomonadota; class Alphaproteobacteria; order Rhodobacterales; family Paracoccaceae; genus Haematobacter; species Haematobacter sp. The sequence goes on from NZ_DAMDHB010000061.1 coordinate 9,193, forward strand.
GTCCAAATGGGTAGTCTGTGAAGCGGGCCCTCAACAAATGTTCGGCCTTGGAGGCCTTAACAGCCTGCTGAAAAAGGCTTTTTGGCCTGTGTTGGAGTGGAAATCGTTCGCCATCTGACGAAATCCAGCCGGAAATCTATATATTTCCCGGCGTTTCAGGGCCGATTTTCCGATTCCGGCGCATAGGCATGACACTTCACCTGCACCACCTAACCGTCCCGCATTAGGTCACGGGGCGGCATTCCTCGTTCCTGGCCAGAAGCGCCCGGATGATAGTTGCCGTTAGCCAGGATTGCGGGGTTCGTCCCGCGGGCATTCACCCGTGGGCTGAAGCGGTCCGTCCTGCTCGCTGCCGTTCTCACGACCGTGGGCGCGCGCCGTGAACAAGCCGCGGTCGCTGATGTTGGTCGCCACGTTGCCGAGCTTTCAGCCGCCGCTCGGATGCCGGCCCGGCACAAGCCCAGCTACGCTGCCATAATGCGACCGTTGTCTGGCTGGCGCCGATCGCCGCGACAACGGCAATGGCGGTCTTCGGCCCGACCGGCATCGTCGAGAACTCCTCGATCTTATCCACATGGCTTTCGGGCCTTATGTCCCAGCCGCACTGATCCGCCCGCCGACGAGCGATACCATGGTCGTTGACCCCATGCTCGCCGCGCGGAATCATGAACGCTTAACTGGCTGCTGACAAAGCATTCCGCCGTTATGCTGGCGCGGAGAGCTTCTCCACATTCTTGGATGGCCGCCCCGGAAACAGCAAGCTTTGGCGCGTGACCGGACTTTCTGGCTTTCAACGCAAGACTAGGGCGTGTTGACAAAAGGGATTCACAGGGCAGGTTGATCGTGATTCAAGCTGGTATCTGCGATGGAGACCTGCTTGGCACGAGACCTGATGTCGGACGAGGAATGGGCCTTCCATGAGCGCTTCATTCTGGCCGTCCGTGCCCGAACGGGCGCAAGCCCGTGAACCACCGCCTTGTTCTGGATGGGATTTTCTGGATCGCACGGACGGGCTCTTCGTGGCGCGACCTGCCGGAAGAGTTCGGGAAATGGTCCAGTGTCTACCGCCAGTTCCGGCGCTGGACCCCGGCGGGGCTATGGGAACAAATCTTGGAGGCCTTGAATGAAAGCCGGATCGTGACAGACGGGCTCCAGATGATCGACAGCACCGTGATCCGCGCCCATCATCAGGCAGTGGGCGCTAAAGGGGATTCCGCGACAAGGTTTTGGCCGCTCGCGCGGTGGCTTTACGACCAAGATCCACCTCCGCGTCAATGGTGGCGGCCTGCCCATGAGGCCGGACATCACGCCGGGGCAGACCTCGGACTATCTGGGCTTCGATCTGGTCATGGACAACAACCTGCCCGAGCCCCGCATCCTGCTGGCGGATCGTGGCTATGATGCTGACCGAGTTCGAAAAACCATGGAGGATCGCAACGTCGTGCCAGTGATACCGATGCGAAAATCCCGGAAACTGCGTGGCCAAAGCCTCGTCGAGCGGTGCTTCAACATGACCTGGCCAGCGAGCCAGTTGATGAGGGCAGCGCTCTGAGGCACGGCGATCGCGGCAACTTTGCAAAAGCAACATCTCGCGCAGGCCACAACAGTAAGCTTGGCCCAAACTCAGTGACGACCGTTGGCCGCGCGATCCTGCGAATAACGGGGATGGTCGAACCCAAAGTGACCTGCGTCCCTCAAATATCCCGGTACGAAAGTCGTATTGTGATAATATCTTTCGTTACCTAATCTTGCAGGCGATTCCTGCTCCCGTTGATACTTGCTCCGAAGATGCGGAGGTCTTCATTCCGGCGTGTGGTGTTCTTGAACCGGAGGGAATCTGTGGCCGATCATCTGATCCATGCTGATGAACTGCCGGTTTGGGTGCCCGGCGAGACGGTCGTGGAAAGCCGGGGGCTGGGGTGGAAGGGTGTGGCGCAACGCAGCTTTCTCTACAAGGGGCAGGATGTGCTGATACCGCCGATGGACGATTTCATGATCGTTCAGTATCGGCAGGGCCTGACCCCGATGGACCGTGAATTTGACGGGCGATGGACCCGAACCCAATGTGGCCCCGGTGACTTCTCCCTGCTATCGCGCGCCATGCAGTCCCAGTGGAACTGGACCGAGGGACTGCATGTCGCGCATGTCTATCTGAGCAACGATCTGATGGCACGCGTCGCCCGCGACATATGTGACGGCGAGATTGGCGTGATCTGCCTGCATGATGTCCTTCAGGGCAATGACCCGGTGATCGGCCATGTCGTCGATCAGCTGACGCAAGAGGCCGCCGAGAGCGGTGAGGGCGGCCCGCTTTATGCCGAAGCGCTGAGCATACAGCTGGCCGTCCATCTGCTGCGTCACTATGCTTCGATCACCCAGAAGCCCTGCAAACAGAGGCACGCGTTTTCGGAAAGTGAAATGCGGCGGCTGGATGAATACATCAACTCAGAGCTTGCCACGGGGCTGACGCTTGAACGTCTGGCCGAAAACCTTGGCCTTGGGGTCTGGGCGCTGAACCTCCGGCTGCGGCAAACCGTCGGAAAATCGACCTATGCCTATGTGCAGGAAAAGCGGGTCTCGCAAGCCTCTGACCTGCTTTGCAAAAGCGATCTGCCGATCAAGGCGGTGGCCACGGCCTGCGGGTTTTCGGATCAGGCCCATATGACGCGGACATTGCGAAAGGCGCTCGGCACGACCCCGGCGCAATTGCGCAAGTCGCGTTCCTGATTGCGGATCATTCAAAAAATTGCTTGCGGATGTTCAAGACCGGCTCTGTCGGTTTGCTAAACTTGGCGCCCTGGGCACTGCGCATTGGAATTGGGAGGTTCCGCGCAACGGCCCGACTTCGACCGCAAGGAGGCGGTCATGCAGGAGGATCTCATGCTGGACTCACGTCAAACCGCCCCGGTGGCGGCCCGAAATCCCGTTCCTGAAACGCTTGACGCGCTGGTGATCGGCACGGGCGTCGCGGGGCTTTATCAGCTTTACCAGCTGCGCAATCTGGGCCTCAAGGCCCATGCCTGCGACACGGCCGGCGATGTCGGTGGCACTTGGTTTTGGAACCGCTATCCGGGCGCCAAATTCGACAGCGAAGCATATATCTACCAATATCTTTTCGATGAAGACCTGTACAAAGGCTGGACATGGAGCGAGCGCTTCCCCTCCCAGCCCGAGATCGAGCGCTGGATGCACTATATCGCCGACAAGCTTGATCTGCGGCGCGACATCAGCTTTTCGACGACCGTCACCGCCGCGACTTTCGACGAAGACCGTCAGGTCTGGCGGGTCAGAACCGATCAGGGCGAGATGATCGAGACGCGCTTTCTGATCGGCTGCACCGGTATGCTGTCGGCTCCGCTCGAGGACCGCTTCCGCGGCCAGTCAAGCTTCGAGGGCATGATCCTGCATACGGCACGCTATCCACGCGGCGGCCTTGACCTTGCGGGCAAGCGCGTGGGGGTGATCGGCACCGGGGCCACCGGCATCCAGGTGATCCAGACCATCGCCGCCGAGGTTGCATCGCTGACCGTCTTTGTCCGCACGCCGCAATATGTCCTGCCCATGAAGAACCCGAAATACGGGCCGGACGAGGCGGCATGGTACAAGGGCCGGCTGGACGAATTGCGCCAGAACCTGCCCAATACTTTCACCGGCTTCGAATATGATTTCGAACACAAATGGCACGAGCTGATCCCCAATCAGCGGCGCGCGATACTGGAAGAGATCCATGCCGACGGCTCGCTGAAACTGTGGCTGTCGTCCTTTGCCGAGATGTTCTTCGATGAAGCGGTCAGCGAAGAGATTTCCGAATTCGTTCGCCAGAAAATGCGGGATCGGCTGAAAGACCCGGAGCTCATCGATATTCTGGTGCCCAAGCCCGGCGATTATGGCTTTGGCACCCATCGCGTCCCGCTGGAAACCAACCCACATTTCCCAAGTAAGGCGCTGATTTCGCTGTCCTGACCATTACATTTCC
>NZ_DAMDHB010000062.1:0-12048 GCF_032102465.1 Haematobacter sp.
CCACGGCGTCTCACCCAGATTGACGCGGAATCTCACCCTGATTGTCGCGCGGCACGCCCCCGCGGCGCGAGCAGCGCGGGACTTTCCGCCGCCGCCTCCGCCGCATCCAGGCGCAGCGTCGCATTCATCTGCGTCGCAAGCAGCGGTCGCAGGTCATGCAGCCCCGAGATGGACAGGACGGAAGAGACCCGCCCGGCAACCGCCTCCGGCAGGGGCGATCCTTCGGACATCAGCCGGGTAACGGCATGGCCGCCTGCGGAATGGCCCGACAGATGGATCGGTCCCTCCACCAGCGCCGCCGCATGGGAGATCGCTTCCGCCACCTGACGGGAGATGGCAGAGACGCTGACCTCGGGGCAGAGAACGTATCCGGGCATCGCCACCGCATAGCCCCGCGCCACGGCTCCTTCCGCCAGATGCGACCAGAAGGAGGGGTCGAGGCTCATCCAGTAGCCACCATGCACGAAAACGGCCAGACCGCGCGGCATCCCCTCCGGAAGGAACAGGTCGTAGCGGTTGCGCTGATGCGAGCCATAGGCTTCCTTTCGGAGGGTGAACCGCTCGCCCGCCTTTTCACGACAGGATGCCGCCCGCTCGGCCCAGAGCGCGGGATAGCGGTCGCCGCCCGCGATGTATTTCGTATTGGCATAGGCATCCGTGAAATCGGCGATGCGGTGATGGATCATGGCAGCTTCCTCCCGGCGATTGCCGCGACACCCTGCCTCCTGCGGCAGGGAGGGTCCAGAGCCTCCCGTTGCAAGGGAAGGGCCGATCCCCTTATCCTTCGGGACAGACCGGAGGAGAATGATGACCGATTTCAGCCAGACCCGCGCCGCCTTCGACCTGCCGGAGGGCGTGATCTACCTTGACGGCAACTCCCTCGGCCCCCTGCCCCGCAGCGCGGCGGAGAGGGTGGCGCGGATGATGACGCAGGAGTGGGGACGCCTGCTGATCCGCGGCTGGAACGAGGCGGGCTGGTATGTCCAGCCCCGCCGCGTGGGTGACCGGATCGCCCCGCTGATCGGCGCGGAGCCGGGCAGCGTCGTGATGGGGGACACTCTTTCCGTAAAGGTGTTTCAGGCCCTCTCCGCCGCCGTGGAGATGCGCCCGGAGCGGCGGGTCATCCTCTCCGACAGCGGCAACTTCCCCTCGGACCTCTATGTTGCGCAGGAGCTTGTCGCGGCGCTGGACCGGGGGGCGGATCGCGGGGTGGATCGGGGGCCGGATCGGGGACTGGAGCTTCGCATCGTCGCGCCGGAGGAGGTGGAGGCAGCGATAGACGACAGCATCGCCGTAACCCTGCTGACGGAGGTGGATTACCGCACCGGGCGGCTTCATGACATGGCGGCGCTGACGGCCAGGGCCCATGCGGCAGGCGCGCTCACCATCTGGGATCTGGCGCATTCGGCGGGTGCCCTTCCCGTCCGTCTGGCAGAGGCCGGGGCGGATTTCGCCGTGGGCTGCACCTACAAATACCTCAATGGTGGCCCCGGCGCGCCCGCGTTCATCTATGTGGCCCCGCGCCATGCCGATGCGGCGCGCCCGGCACTGGCGGGATGGATGGGGCATGCCGTGCCCTTTGCCTTCGACCCGCACTGGACACCTGCCTCCGGTATAGAGCGGATGCGTGTCGGCACACCTCCCGTTCTGGCTCTGACCGCGCTGGAAGCGGCGCTGGACATCTGGGAAGGTGTCTCGCTCGACGCGTTGCGGCAGGAGTCGATCCGGCTCTCGGAAGCTTTCATCGCGGCGGTTGCAGCGCGCCTGCCCGGCCTGCCCCTTGCCTCGCCGAGGGAGCCGGAGCGCCGGGGAAGCCAGGTCTCCTTCCGCCACCCCGACGCCTATGCCATCGTTCAGGCTCTCATCGCGCGAGGGGTGATCGGCGACTTCCGCGCGCCGGACATCATGCGCTTCGGCTTCACGCCGCTTTACCTGACGCTGGCGGAGACGGAGAAAGCGGCGGACCTGATGGCGGACGTGGTGCTGACGGAGGCGTGGAACCAGCCGGAGTACCGCATCAGGGCGCAGGTGACGTAGTCAGTCTTCCGCGCCTTTTGGGTCCAGCGCCCGCTCCGCCCGCTCCAGCGCCGCGCGCCTCATCTCCGCTTCCGCCTTTTCCGCCTGATGGCGGTAGAGAACGGCCCGGCCAAGCAGCATCAGCGTGACAGGCGTGGTGATCATGATGAAGATGGCGATCAGCAATTCGTGGATGATCGGCCGGCCGGTCACCACGGTGGAGACGATCATCGAGCAGATCGCGATGCCGGCGACACCCCAGCTTGTCCCCAGCGTCGGGGCGTGGAGGCGCTCGAAGAACGTGGGAATACGCGCCAGCCCGAAGGAGCCGATCAGCGCCAGCGTCGCGCCGATCACCAGAAAGACCGCGGCCGGAATGGCTGCCCAGAGCGGAAGGTCGATCGCCGGGTTCATTCGATCACCTCGCCGCGCATCAGGAACTTCGCGAGCGCCACTGTCGCCACGAAACCGAGCATCCCGATGACCAGCGCCGCCTCGAAGAAGAACACGTTGCCGGAGCGGATGCCGACGGTCAGCAGGAACAGCATCCCGTTCACATAGAGCGTATCGAGACCGAGAATCCTGTCCTGCGCCCGCGGACCGCCCAGAATGCGCCATGTGGCGAAGCACATGGCAAGCACCAGGGCCACCTGCGCATAGAGAACGGCCGCTGTCATGATCGTATGGCTCATTCGAACACCTCCATCAGCATCGCCTCATAGCGGTTCTTTACCACGCGCCTCCAGTATCCCTCCTCCTCCTCGTCGAAGACATGGAGAAGAAGCCGCCCATCCTGCGTCCGGTATTCCACCCAGGCCGTACCGGGCGTCGCGGTGATGGTGATGGCGAGAAGGGCCAGCGCCGTCGGATCACGCATCTCCAGCGGGATCTCCACCAGGCGCGGGTTGCGCTTCTTGTTGGACACGATGGCCCAGGCAACGCTCCAGTTCGACTTGATGATGTCCCAGCCGAGGATGGCGAACATCTTCGGGATCACGCTCCAGCGCCGGATACGGGGCTTCGAGGGTTGCAGGCGCACCATCACCTGACTGGCCACCAGCGCCACGGCCATCCCGAGGATCAGATTGCCCAGCGAGAACCGCGTGAGGATCAGCCACATGAGCGTCAGCATCAGCGCGAGCAGCGGATAGGGAATGTAGCGGCGGATCATTGCGTCACCCCCCCGGCGGAAGCGCGGCCATTGCCGGTTTCAGAGAGCGGGATGCCCGTGGAAGGCTTTTCCGCCGTCACCGCATGAATGTAGATCCCGGGATTTTCCAGCATCGCCCCGGTCTGGCCCAGATACCGCATGACAGGCCGCGCCTCCACCGTCAGCAGCAGGGCGAAACCGATCAGCATCACGATGGGCACCAGCTCCGCCACGCGGATGCGGGGAGCGATCTCCTCCATCGGCGCCCAGAATGTGTGGATGCCGATACGGACCAGCACCACGAGCGTTGCGAAGCCCGACAGGATCAGGAGTGCGATATACGCCCAGACAAGGGGGGGCACCGGCTGCGACGCCGGTCCGGCCAGCGCTCCGGTGATCAGCCCCACCTTGCCCAGAAAGCCGGCGAGCGGCGGCATCCCGGCAAGGATCAGTGTGATCACCGCAAACGAAAGGGCGAGGATGGTGTGAGTGGCGGTCAGGAACAGCCCGCCTTCCGCCTGATCGGGCTCATCCTCCGGGTCCTGATCTCCGAAACCATAGGCATCCGCCGTGACGGCCAGAATCGTGGCGATGGCGCCCTGCTCCCGTTCCATGAGTTCGGAAATGAGGAAAAGCGCGCTCGCCGCGAGAGTGGAGGCCATCATGTAGTAAAGCGCGGAGGCGTACATCTGCGGCCCGGAGAACACGCCAAGCCCGACAGCCGACAGGATCGTGCCGGCCGAGATCAGCACGCTGAAGCTCGCAACCCGCGGCAGGCCCTGCGCCGCCATGAGGCCGATCATCCCGTAGAACATCGTCGCAAGCCCCCCGAGCAGAACGGCATAGGCGCCGAAGCCCGCGGCCACCGTCGCATCCGCCCCGAAAAGCAGTGTGGACAGCCGCAGGATCACGTAAAGACCGACCTTGGTCATCACCGCGAACATGGCGCCCACCGGTGCCGCCGCCGACATATAGGCCCCCGGCAGCCAGAAGGAGAGCGGCCACATGCCCGCCTTCACCGCGAAGACCACCCCCAGGATCGCCCCCGCCGCGAGGACGAGCGGCCGGTCCTCGACCGGAAGGACGGACAGTTTCAGCGCCAGATCGGCCATGTTGAGCGTGCCGGTCACGCCGTAGATCAGGCTCACCCCCACCAGGAAGAACAGCGACGCGACAAGGTTGACCGCAATGTAATGCAGCCCCGACCGGACCCGCGCGCGCCCCGAACCGTGCAGAAGCAGGCCGTAGGAGGCCGCCAGCAGCACCTCGAAGAACACGAACAGGTTGAACAGGTCGCCCGTCAGGAAGGCGCCGTTCAGTCCCATCAGCAGGAACTGGAACAGGCTGTGGAAATGCTGGCCCTGCCTGTCCCATCCGGCTGAAGCGAACAGCAGGGCGGGAAGCGCGAGGCAGGCGGTGAGCAGCAGCATCAGCGCCGAAAGCCGGTCCAGCACCAGAACGATCGTGAAGGGCGGCGGCCAGTTGCCGAGCAGATAGACGCCGACGTCGTTGCCGCCCGTGTTGTTGGAACCCTCGCTCTGCGCCAGAAGCATGCCCGCGACGATCAGCAGCGAGACGGTGGAGATGAGGCTGATGACGAGCCGCGCCGCGCGGGCGCGATCGTCGTAGAACAACATCAGCGCGCCCGCGACGAAAGGGATCAGGATCGGCGCGATGATCAGGTGGTCGGGAAGCGTGCCGTTCATCAGTCGCGCTCCTGCCCGTCCACATGGTCCGTGCCGGTGAACCCGCGGGACGCCATGAGAACCACAAGGAACAGCGCCGTCGTGGCGAAGCTGATGACGATGGCCGTCAGCACCAGCGCCTGCGGAACCGGATCGGTATAGAGCGACGGGTCAACGGTGCCGCTTTTCTGCAGGATCGCCGGGGCGCCGGGCCGCAGCCCGCCCATGGAGAAGATGAACAGGTTCACCCCATAGGACAGCAGGCACAGCCCGATGATCACCTGATAGGTCCGGGGCCGCAGGATCAGCCAGATCCCCGATGCGCAGAGCACCCCGATGGCAAGGGAGAGAACGATTTCCATCAGGCGGCCTCTTTCGGGTCTTTGTCTTCCGGCTCACGCTGCTTGCGGCTCGAGCGGATGGACTGGTGGGCGATGGCGATGAGTATCAGCAGCGTCGCGCCGACGACGACAGAGAACACGCCAAGGTCGAAGAGCAGCGCCGTGGCCGCCGGCACATCGCCGATCCAGGGCACGTGCACGTAGCGGGCATGCGCCGTCAGGAACGGATAGCCGAAGAGCCAGGCCCCCACCCCCGTCGCCACCGCGATCAGCATGCCGGTCGCGATCCAGCGGACGGGAAGCACGGTGAGCTGATCCTCCACCCAGCGCGCATTGGCGGCGAGATACTGGAGCAGGAAACCGATCGCCATGACGACACCGCCCGCAAACCCGCCACCCGGCAGGTCATGCCCGCGCAGGAACAGGTAGATCGACAGCACGATGATCGGCGGGAACATCCAGTGCATGATGACGGAGGGCACATAGAGATAGTCGCGGATCGTCTGCTCCTCCTCCCGCTCCTCGCTGTCACGGTCGATGCGGGACTGGAAGCGCTGCTGCTCCGGCAGTTCGACGCTTTCCTGCGACGGACGGAAGCGGCGGAGCAGCGCAAAGACCGTCAGCCCCACGACACCCAGCACGGTGATCTCCCCGAAGGTATCGAAGGCCCGGAAGTCCACGAGAATGACGTTGACCACATTGGTGCCGCCGCCTTCGGAATAAGCGTGCTCAAGGAACCAGTCGGCGATGGGGCGATCCGTTCCGGCCGTCATGATCGTGTAAGCGATGGCCGCGATACCGGCACCGCAGATCACCGCCAGCGCGAAGTCCCGCCAGCGGCGTGCACGGTCCGTCACGCTTACATCGACACGGATGTCCTGCTGGCGCTTCGGCAGCCAGCGGAGACCGAGGAGCAGGAGCACCGTCGTCACGATCTCCACCACCAGCTGCGTCACGGCCAGATCGGGCGCGGCGAGCCACGCGAAGGTCATGCAGGTCACCACCCCCGCGCCGCCCAGCAGGACAAGCGCCGCGAAGCGGTGATACTTCGCCTGATAAGCCGCGGCGATGGCGCAGGCGCCGCCCACGACCCAGATCATCGCGAAGGCGAGGTTCGGCGGCTCTGCCGGCAGTTGCGGCGCGAACCGGAACCTGCCCCAGAGCGTCAGCCCGACCAGCCCCAGCGCGATCCCCACCAGCCAGCGAAGCTGCGGCTGGAGCCGTTCCGTCCCGATGTAACGGATGAGGACGCGCGGCCATTTCCAGGTGAGCGCCAGAACCGTCCGGTCGAACATGTCCTCTCCCGACAGGCGGTGGAAGAAGGGTGCGCCCTCCGGCCCGTCGGGCAGCCGGCGGGCCAGCATCGCGTAGATCGCGACGCCGACGACGATGGCCAGAATGCTCATCACCAGCGGCAGGTTGAAACCGTGCCACAGCGAGAGGCTGTAATAGGGCAGATCGCGCCCCAGCACCGATACGGCGGCGGAATAGAGATAGGGGCCGATGGTCGCGGCCGGGAAGATGCCGACCACGACACAGATCAGCACCAGAAGCTCCACCGGCCGCCGCATGAGTGCGGGAGGCTCGTGCGGCACTTTCGGAAGGTCGATCGGCGCGGGTCCGAAGAACACCGCATGGATGAACCGCAGCGAATAGGCGACGGCGAAGGCACCGGCGAGCGTGGCGATATAGGGCATCGCATCGTCCAGCACCGAGCCGTTGTGCCATTCGGCAGCCTCGGCGAAGAACATCTCCTTGGACAGGAAGCCGTTCAGCAAGGGGACGCCCGCCATAGCCGCGGCGGCCACGATGGCCAGCGTCCCGGTAATGGGCATGAGCTTGTAGAGCCCCGACAGGCGGCGCATGTCGCGCGTGCCCGTCTCATGGTCGATGATGCCCGCAGCCATGAAGAGCGATGCCTTGAACACCGCGTGGTTGCCGATGTGAAAGATCGCCGCGACGATGGCGAGCGGGCTTCCGATCCCCGCCAGCGCGGTGATCAGTCCGAGATGGCTGATGGTGGAATAGGCCAGAAGGCCCTTCAGGTCATGCCGGAAGAGCGCCGTGACCGCACCGATCAGCAGCGTGATCATGCCCACGCCGCCGACGATCCAGAACCACTCCGGCGTGCCGCCCAGAACGGGCGAGAACCGGATGAGCAGGAAGACGCCCGCCTTCACCATCGTGGCGGAATGCAGGTAGGAGGACACCGGCGTGGGTGCCGCCATCGCATTCGGCAGCCAGAAATGGAACGGGAACTGCGCCGATTTGGTAAAGGCGCCGATCAGGACAAGGATCAGCACCACCCGGTAGAGCGGATGCGCCCGCACCAGATCGCCGGAGGCAAGAACCCAGTCCAGATCGTAGGAGCCGACGATATGGCCAAGGATCAGCACCCCGACCAGCAGGCACAGACCGCCCCCCCCCGTGACGATGAGTGCCATCCGCGCCCCGTCCCGTGCCGTCGCATTGTGATACCAGAACCCGATGAGCAGGAAGGAGAAGACGCTGGTAAGCTCCCAGAACACCACCAGCATGATGAGGTTGCCCGACACCAGCATCCCCGTCATCGCGCCCGTGAAGGCAAGGAGATAGCTGAAGAACCGCGGCACCGGATCCTTGGTCGTCAGGTAGTAGCGGGCATAGATGACGACCAGCAGCCCGATCCCGAACACCAGAAGCAGCATGAACCAGGCGAACCCGTCCAGCCGGAGCGTGAAATCCAGGCCGAGCTCCGGCAGCCAGCGGATGCGGTTTCTGAGAATCACCCCGTCCAGCACATAGGGTCTGAGCACGTAGAGGATCACAACCCCCAGCGCATTCACCGCAGCAGACACCCATGTCACGGCATCCCTTGCCCGCGGACTGAGCGTGAGCACCGCGAGACTGCCGATAAAAGGTAAGCAGACGAGAAGGAGCAGGAGGTTCTGTTCTATTTTGGTCTCTCCTTTTCAATCACGTCATCCCGGCCGGGACCGACCGTATAGAGGGTCTGCTTCGCCTTCGCGGGAAAATGTCCACGTCGGCGTCATGTTGGCTGGATGTTGAGCCATCCATACGGAAACTTGGCGCGGCCCGCAAACACGTCACGCCCAAATTTGCGGCTAAATTACAGATTTCCAGCCTGTTGCGACAGTCAGACGCGGGCGATCCGGCGGCCTGCGAAAAACATCGGCAGCGAGATGGCCAGCAGCAACAGCCCGAGCGGCATTGCGAAAACGAATCCGAACCTGCCGAACCCTACCGCGCCCGCGATTCCGCCCGCCAGAAACGCGCCGAGAATCCGCAGCAGCATCCGCAGGTTCGCCCCGTTCACCCGGACGCCGCTCCCGGGCGCGATCAGGCGATAGGCGGCGCGGCCCGCCTCGATCCCCACATCGGTGATCATCCCCGTCGCATGGGTGGTGCGGATGCGGGCGCCGGAGATCTTGGTGATCGTCGCGTTCTGTAGGCCCATGACAAAGCAGAGCATCAGCATCGCCGCCAGAAGACCCGGCTCCCCCGCTTCCCGCGCGGCGCCGCTGCCGAAGGTGGCGAAAAGCAGAAGGAGGACACCTTCCACCGTCAGCGGCAGGGCATATTGCCGCCGCCGCTGGCGGTGCCGCTCCCGCGCCCAGTTGATGAGCACGGCACTCGTCGCCGCGCCCAGCATGAAGCAGAGGATGGCCCCGATGCTTATGCCGAGCATCCTGAGGTTCATCAGCACCAGGCCATCGGCGACCTGCGACAGGTAACCCGTCATATGCGAGGTATATTGCCCGACGGCAAAGAACCCGCCCGCATTGGCGCATCCCGCGATGCCGGCCAGAAAGGTGGCGAGCGCCAGATCCGCCCCCCGCGAACGCCGGTGGCTTACCAGAGCGCGTGCCGCCTCCACCGGATGGCGAAGGTGGCGGTTTCGCAACGGCCGTGTGCCCATCATCCGACCCCGGTTATCTCTCTCCCGCCGACGATAGGCAGGGCGGGCCGCGGTGAACAGACCCCTTCAGAACCGGCGAAGGCGCGCGTGGCGGTTCACGTCCTTGTAGAGCAGATAGCGGAACGGACGGTCGCCCGCCGCATAACAGGCCTGCGGGCAGAAGGCGCGGAGCCACATGAAGTCCCCCGGCTCCACCTCCACCCAGTCGGTGTTCAGCTTGTAAACCGCCTGGCCCTCCAGCACGTAGAGGCCGTGCTCCATGACATGCGTCTCCTCGAACGGGATCCGCGCGCCGGGGCGCAGTGTCACGACGTTCACATGCATGTCGTGGCGGATGTCGGAGGGCGGCACGAACCGCGTGGTGCCCCAGCGTTCGCCCGTGTCGGGCATCCAGTTGACCTCGATTTCCCGCTCGTTGGTCACGAAGGCCTCGGGACTGTCCACGCCGGGGGCAGTTTCGTAGAACTTGCGCACCCAGTGGAAGCGCGCGGGCCCGTGCCCCGGATTGCGCAACGTCCACTTCAGCCCCGGCGGCAGATAGGCATAGCCGCCCGCCGACATCGCATGGGTCATCCCGCCGTAGGTCAGGGCGAGTTCCCCCTCCACGATGAAGATCACCCCTTCCGCACCCGCGTCCGGCTCCGGCGCATCGGAGCCGCCGCCCGGCCCCACTTCCATGATGTATTGCGAGAAGGTCTCCGAGAACCCGCTCATGGGCCGCGCGATCATCCAGCCGCGCGTCTTGTCCCAGCCGGGAAAGAGGCTGGTCACGATATCGCTCATTACCCCCTTGGGGATGAAACAATAGGCCTCGGTGAAGATGGCCCGCCCCGTCATCAGCCTATCCTGCGGGGGCAGCCCGCCCATCCCGGCGTAATATCCACTCACGGCAGCATGTCCTTCAATCGGAGTTCGGCGATCCGCTCCACCTGCCGGCAGGCGGTCTCGATCTCGGTCGGGGTGTGATTCTCGATCCGCGCCTCGAAGGCGGCGAGGATCTGGTCTTTCGTGTGGTCGCGCACCGCGATGATGAAGGGGAAGCCGTGCTTCTCCACATAGGCGGTGTTGAGCCGGGTGAAGCGCTCCCGCTCCTCGTCGGTCAGCGCGTCGAGCCCGGCGGAGGCTTGCTCCGCCGTCGATTCGGCCGTCAGCCGCCTGGCGGCTGCCAGCTTGCCCGCCAGATCGGGGTGAGCGCGCAACACGCCCAGACGCTCCGCCTCCGTCGCGCTGCGGAAGATGCGGGTCAGCGCGGAATGCATCCCGATCGCACAATCATGCTCCGGCCCGAGCTCAAGCTCCCAGGCGCGTTGGGCGATCCAGGGAGAATGCTCATAGACGCTGCCGAACCGGGCCACGAAAGCGTCCTGCGGCAAAAGCGTCGGGCGGTCGCGGCGGGTCGGCGCGGGATGGGTGCGGTGCCAGTGTTCCGCGATATCCACGCGGCGGGCGAACCAGACCCCCTCCTTCTGCCGCGCATATTGCAGGAACTTCTTCAGCCCGGCGAGCTTGCCCGGACGCCCGATCAGACGGCAGTGCAGCCCGACGGAGAACATCTTGGGCGCACCCTCAACCCCCTCCTCATAGAGCGTGTCGAACGTGTCCTTCAGATAGGTGTAGAACTGCTCCCCGGTGATATAGCCGGGCGCGGTGGCGAAGCGCATGTCGTTCGCCTCCAGCGTATAGGGGATGACGAGCTGTTCATGCCCCTCCACATCAAGCCAATAGGGCAGATCGTCGTCATAGGTATCGGAGACATAGTCGAAGCGCCGCGTTTCGGCCGTCAGCCGCACGGTATTGGCGGAGGACCGGCCCGTGTACCAGCCGCGCGGAGCTTCTCCCGTCACCTCGGTATGCAGCCGGATCGCCTCGGCGATCTGGCGGCGCTCCTCCTCCTCCGGCATGTCCTTGTGCTCGACCCATTTCAGCCCGTGGGAGGCGATCTCCCAGCCTGCCTCCTGCATGGCGCGCACCTGCACCGGGCTCCGGGCAAGCGCCGTCGCCACCCCATAGATCGTCACGGGAATGTCCATGGCCGTGAACAGCCGGTGCAGCCGCCAGAACCCGGCCCGCGCCCCGTATTCATAGATCGATTCCATGTTCCAGTGCCGCTGGCCCGGCCACATCGCCGCGCCCGCGATGTCGGACAGGAACGCCTCGGAGGCCGCGTCGCCATGCAGAACGGAGTTCTCGCCCCCCTCCTCATAGTTCAGGACGATCTGCACGGCGACCTTCGCGCCGCCCGGCCATTTCGGATCGGGCGGGTTGGCTCCGTAGCCCAGCATGTTGCGCGGATAACGGTTCATTTTCATTCCCTCTTCTCGGTCGTTTCTACTCCGGGGCGCGGCATCGGATTATCAGAAAATCGCGAAAGCACCTGTTCGGGCGAAAGACGGTCGCTTTCCATGGCGATCGCAGGCATGAAATGCCGAATGCAGATGAGGAGGCAAGAGATGGCGGCGGGATATCTGACCACCCATGTTCTGGATACCGCGCAAGGCGTGCCCGCGGCGGGGATGACCGTGGTTCTCTACCGGCTGGCGGATGGCGGGCGGCAGGAATTGCGGCGGCTGGTCACCAATGCGGACGGACGCACCGACGGGGCGATCCTGCCTGCCGAGACCTTCGTCACCGGGGATTACGAGCTGGAATTCCATGTCGGCCCCTACCTGCGTGCACAGGGAACGGAGCCGCGCTTTCTCGACATCGTGCCGATCCGCTTCCGCATGGCGGAAGACAGCCATTACCACGTGCCCCTGCTGATCTCCCCCTACAGCTACTCCACCTATCGGGGGAGCTGACGCGGGCCCGTCCCCGCTGCGCGGTGCACTGCCGGGCCCGCTGGTCGCGGAGATCGCCGAAGCAACATGATGCGGCCGCATCAGGCTCAGGCTCAGGCTCAGGCTCAGGCTCAGGCTCAGGCTCAGGCTCAGGCTCAGG
>NZ_DAMDHB010000063.1:0-11574 GCF_032102465.1 Haematobacter sp.
CCGGGATTACACCGTCGAAGGCGCTGAAATTACACCACGTGCGCGGACGCTAACTGCCGCAGATGCCGCGGCACGAAGCCGATCGGATCCAGGCATTCGACATTGCGGTGCGGATCCGTCGGTATCCGGATGCGCCCGCCTGAGCCGAGATCGTGCTGCGCCAGTCGCGCGCCGATCGGCCGGGGTTTGGTTTCGCGCAGCCGGCATAGGCGGCGCGATGGATGCATCTCCTGCCCGGGATTGCGGACCGATGGATCTGGCAAGCTGATCTGCATCTGCCGGACCCGGCGGGACATGCCCTTTGGGGCAATGCCTTCGGTCCGCAATGCACGCTTGCGGTAAGGAGCTTTGCCGCCCACCGGCACCCGACCGCGCGAGCCGTGGTTACGCCTACCTTGCCCGGATCGCGCCGGCCTGCCGCTCCAGTGCTCCGCCTCTTGGCCTTTCTCCTTCTGCCGCTCCTCAAGCAGAAGGATGGTCCGGGTTGCTCATGATATTTGGATATTCCAGATCACAAGAGCGCGGATTGTATAACGCGGGTATCGTTGGGAACGTCACGCCCACGACAAAAGAAAGGCGGTTGAAGATGGAAACACAGCCCTGATCTTCCCCCCTTTCGAGCGCACCTTCCACTGTCTCAACGACTGGCGACGCGTCGCCACAGGGTACGATCGCCGCACCCCCCCACCTGCCGCGCAGATCGCCTCTGAGATGACTTCCTGTTGGGTTCAACGATGCTGGAAGGGGTTTTGCCTCATGCTCTGCACGGCGGGGGCTCGACCAGCCCGCGATCAGTCCCGGAAGTGCAGCCCACCGTCAGAGAGCGTTTCGCGCCGCAGGGGCACGTTGTAGAGGGTGGAGAGATTGGCCGGGGTCATCACCTCCGCGATGGGGCCGCTGGCCAGAACCTGCCCGCGCCCAACCAGCAGCGCATGGTCACCAAGCGCCGCGGCCTGGTCGGGGTCGTGGGTGGAGAGGATCACCGCCACGCCGCGCAGGGCCAGATCGCGGATCGCCCGGACCACGCGGATGCGGTTGGCGATGTCCAGGCTGGCGGTGGGTTCGTCCATCACGATGGCGCGCGCGCCCTGCGCCAGCGCGCGGGCGATGAGCACCATCTGCCGCTGGCCGCCGGAGAGGCGGGTGATCTCCGTCATGGCCAGATCGGCGATGCCGAGGGTCGCCATGGCCTCCGTGGCGCGCGCCTCCTCCACCGGGCCGGGGCGGGCGAACGGGCCGAGCCGCGCGGCAGCCCCCATCAGCACCAGATCGAGCGCGCGGAAGGCAAACGGCGTGCTCAGCG
Source organism: Haematobacter sp. (assembly GCF_032102465.1). Lineage (NCBI taxonomy): Bacteria > Pseudomonadati > Pseudomonadota > Alphaproteobacteria > Rhodobacterales > Paracoccaceae > Haematobacter > Haematobacter sp. Next base: position 1,304 of record NZ_DAMDHB010000063.1, read on the forward strand.
CCTGCGGCACATGGGCCACCGCGGCAGCGACCTGCGCCCGCGGCAGGTTGCGAAGCGGGCGACCCTCCAGCAGCACCTCGCCCGCGAGGGGCCGCAGAAGGCCGAGCAGAGTGCGGAAGAGCGTGGTCTTACCCGCGCCGTTGGGGCCGAGCAGGCAGAGGACCCGCCCCGCTTCCAGCGTTAGGTCGATGCCGGTCAGCACCGGCCTGCCACGATGGCCGACGGTCAGGGCGCGGGCCTGCACCAGCGGGATCACTCCGCCCAACCGCGTGCCCCCCGCGCCAGCAGCCAGACGAAGACCGGCGCGCCCAGCACGGCGGTCAGGATGCCCAGCGGCACCTCGATCAGCGCGATGGAGCGGGCGGCGGTGTCTACCAGAACCATGAAGACCGCGCCGATCAGCGTGGCGGCGGGCAGCAGCCGGTCGAAGCGCGGGCCGGTCAGCAGGCGCGCCATATGCGGCACCATGAGCCCGACCCAGCCGATCACCCCCGCCAGCGCCACGGCGGCGGAGGTCATCAGGGTTGCGCAGACAATGACCAGCAGGCGCAGGCGCGCTGCCTCCACCCCCATCGACCGCGCCTCATCGTCGCCGAGCGCCAGAAGCCCGATCCGCCAGCGCAGCAGGATAAGGGGCGCAAGACCGCAGAGGATGGCCGGCAGGGCGGCCGCGACATCGGGGCGCTTCGCCCCGGCGAGGCTGCCCATCAGCCAGAAGGTGATGGCGGGCAGCTGTTGCTCCGGGTCGGCCAGCAGCTTCACCAGCGAAATGCCCGCCCCCGCCAGCGCGCCCACCGCGATGCCGCACAGCACCATGATCAGCACCTGCCCCCCGCCCCGGAGCGACAGCGACAGCAGGAGGACCAGCGCCACGGTGACAAGCCCGGCGGCAAAGCCTGCCATCTGGATCGCCATCACCGGCAGGCCGAGAAGGATGCCCAGCACGGCGCCGAACCCCGCGCCGGCCGAGACGCCCAGGATGTCCGGCGACACCAGCGGGTTGCGAAACGCGGTCTGATAGGCGGCGCCCGCCGCCGCCAGCGCTGCGCCGACCAGCGCCGCCGCCAGCACGCGCGGCAGGCGGATGTTCCAGAGCACGGTGGCGGCCTGAACATCTCCCCCGCCCGCCAGCCCTTGCAGGATCTGGCGCAGCGACAGCGGATAGGGCCCGATCGCCACCCCGGCCAGCAGCGCGGCGATCACCCCGGCCACCAGCAGGGGAACGAGCCTGCGCTCACTCACCCAGAAGCGCCGAAACCGCTGCGTCGTCGGGCGTCACGCCGTAGAAGAGGCGATAGAAGTCCGCGACTTCGGCATGCAGATCGCCGGTGGCCCGATCCGGGTAAAGCTTCTGCGCCAGCCATTTCAGCCCGATCAGCCGGTTCACCGAGGGCGGCGTGTCGATGAAGCCGAAGGGCTGCGCCGGGGCGAGGTAGACCCGGCCCTTCGCCACCGCCGGGACACCGCGCCATTCGGGCATGGTGCCGACCTTCGCCGCGAAACCGGGGTCGATGGTGATGATCACCTCCGGCGCCCAGGCCTGCACCTGCTCGGGACTGACGATGGCGAGGTTCCCGGTCTCTCCGCTGGCGACGTTGCGGCCGCCGACGCGTTCGATGATCTCGGCGTTGATGGACCCGCGAACGGCGGTCTCCAGCCCCTCCGGGCCGCGGGCGAGATAGACGGAAGGACGGTGATCCTCCGGGATCTCCGCCAGCAGCCCGTCCAGATCCGCGAAGGCCCGTTCGGCATAGGCGGCCAGCGTTTCGGCACGTTCCGGCACCGCCAGGACGTCGCCCAGCTGCCGGATCGACTGCGGAAGCCGGGCAAAGGAGCCGTCGATCAGGATATAGGGCACGCCCGCCTGATCCTGTACGCGGGCGGCGAGGTCCTTGTAGATGCCGTTCACCGTGCCGTAGTCGAAGATCAGGTCGGGCCTGGCGGCCAGCAGCACTTCGAGGTTCAGCGTGTCCCCCCTGCCGGTCAGCCGGCCGAGTTCGGGCAGGGCCGCCACCTCCGGCCGCAGGAAGGGCAGATCGCCCTTTTTCGGCGCGCGGACCCAGCCCACCATCGCCTCCGGCTTCAGCGTGTAGAGGAGCGTCGCGGCGGGCGGCCCTGCGGCGAACACCCGCTCCGGTTGGACGGGCACCATGACCTCGCGCCCGGTCGCATCGGTGACGGTTCGGCCGTCGAGGGCGGCGGCGGGAAGGGCGATGAGCGCGGCAAGCGCCGCCCCGATCAGCGAGGCTGCGGAGAAGTATCGCACCAGAGGGCTCCGAATTCGGGTTTGAGGTCGATCAGCGGCGTGCCGTCCACGCAGTCGAGACCGCGCACGGTAAGGACGGTCCCCTCCACCCCCAACAGCCGCACCACCGAGGAGGCGATCGGGTTCGGCCGCAGCGGGGAGCGGATGGCAAAGGTGCCGATGGAACCGTCGGCGTAATGGGGGTTCTGCCGCACGGCGTCACGCCGCGAAAGATGCATCCAGTAGAGGACCTGCACCTTCTCATGCCGCGCGACTCCTTCCAGCGCCGCCGCCCAGCGGGGATCCAGATCGATCCGGCAGGGCGGGCCGCCCTCCGCATCTCCCCGCTTGGGGCATTCGTCCCGGCTGGTCCACGGAGTGCGGATCCGGCCGATGAACCACAGGCCCGCGTCGAAGCGGTCGGGCAGCGCCACGCTCTCCTCATGCGGGCGGAGCGGGTCGGTGCGCGGGTCAGTCATCCACCCCCACCATCACGTCAGAGGCCTTGACCACCGCGGCGGCAGGCTGGCCGACGGTGAGGCCCAGTTCCTTCACCGCCTCGTTGGTGATCGCGGCGGTGATCACCGCGCCGCCGATGTCGATCCGTACATGGGCGGTGACGGCCCCGGTGACGATCTCCGCCACAGTGCCCCGCAGAACGTTGCGTGCGCTGAGTTTCATGGGTGTTCTCCTGTGTCGCGGTCAATCGGCGGCGGCATGGCAGGCGTCACGCAGCCAGCCGAGCATCCGATCGACCGCCGCTGATCCACGTCCGCAGGGAGCTGCGCCGCATCCGCCGCAATGGCGAGACACAGGGTCCGCCCTGCGGGCCGAGCGCCGACCGGCCCCACCTGCAGGCCTCTCCGATGAGCCCCCTCAGCCCGCGGCCCGCCGCCTCCTGCTTGCCGAATTTGTCGACGATCAGCCCCAGCGCGCCGGCCAAACTGGCCTGCAGCCCGACCACCTGCTCCATCGCCCCGGCGGCCAGTCGACAACCCGACAAGCCCACGGCACTGGTCCCCGCAAATGGTTCGGAGCGGGCCATCGGGCAGCCGACGCGGCACGGTTTCCCACCCGCCCCGCGCGGTCCCTCCGGTCACCGGTTGCACGGCGCCAGCCAGCCGGATGCCCTCAGCCGCGACATGCTCCGTGGCAGTGGCCAGGGCTTGGTTGGTCTGCGGGTCCCGACCCGACATGACGTACCGGATGTCCATGCAGCCCTGCCCCTCCGAGCGCATCCCTGAAGCGTTATGTACCGAAGGAACATATCCGATCGCCAAATTCAAGAGCAACGCCCCCGGGACCGGAAGGGTCACGAAAGCTGAGACGTCCCGGGACCGGGAAAAGCCGGGTGCGACGGCAACCATTAAAGGAAGAGCATACGCGGCCCTTACAAGCGCGCTGGTATGCCATGCTGATAAGGGACACCTATCGGCTAAAAAGAATCCATAGAAAATCTGGCCTGAGGAGCGTCAGCAGCACGCAATGGGTGACAGCCCGCCATAAGGCCTCAGTCCTGTGCGAGATAGGCGGCGAGATTCTGATGTGCATGCAGAATGCGGATGATCTCGACGCCCTGCCCTTGGGCGCGATAGATGACCAGATGAGCGCCGCGGGAATGGATCCGCGCCGGTGGCCTGAATTCGCGGCGTTCGCGGGCCATCTCGGGGAAATCGGCAAGCAGGTCAAACAGCGCGAACAGGCCGTCGGCATAACGATCCGCCTGGTCCAAGCCCCAAGTCGCGGCACCGTGCCGCCAGATATTCTCGAGATCGGCTTGCGCGGCCGGTCGGAGGACCCAGCCCGCGTTATCGGCCATGCTGCGCGCGCAACCGGGACTTGAAGGCGGCGCGATCGAGGGGAGCCGCCGGACCACTCGCCAAGCCCTCGGCGAGAGCGCTCTGGATTTCCGCGATCGCCTCCTGACGCGCCCGATCACGGCGAATCAGATCGCGGACATAATCGCTCGAATTCGCATAGCGGCCGGATTTCGCCTGCTCTTCGACCCAGACCTTCATCGGGTCCGGCAGCGAGATGTTCATCGTGCTCATCGTCGTCTCCTTTGCGCGAATGGTATGGCAATGTTTGCCATAATACAATGGGCGAGCGCTTGCGTCCAATCTGCAAAGGTTAAAGCGCGTACCACTCGTGCCGGACCCAGTGGCGCGAAATTGATGCGCTCCCGCTCAGACTGATCGCTAGCGCGGAAACCGGCCAGCGCAGTGGTGAGCCGGCAGATCGGGGGTCTAAGGAGTTGATCCCGGGTAATCCTCCCCGTTTTAACGGTGCGATTTTGTAGCACTCACCCGGCGAGTTTCAGTTCTGGGCGGGCGCGCCGCCGATACCCATGTTGGGGCGGTCGTTGTTGTAGGTCCGGAGCGATTCCGTCTCAGCCGACCGGACCTCCCCAAGGCTTTCGAAGATGCAGAGGTCCAGCCCCTCATGCCCGACCGTTCGGCTGTAGCGCGCGACACAGGCGTTCTGCCGGGGCTTCCCGGGCTGAATGTAGATGAGCGCACTGCCGTTCCGAGCCGCCCATATCATCAGTGTCGCGCTGATCCATTGGGGGCCGTTATCGACCCTGAGATCGACAGCGGCTTGCCGCGCCACTCGATGATCTGGTTCAGCATGCGGACGACGCGCTCGGCTGGGAGCGAGAGATCGACCCTGATACCCAACCCTTCTCGGCTGAAGTCATCCAGGACGTTCAGAAGCCAGGACGAGTGGTCCTCGTCCATCCGCGCCGCCAATCGGCGCGAAAACTTCATGCCAAGTGATGACCTCCCGCTTCTCCCCGTAAAGCCGATTCCATCGCCATGCGTGGCGAAAAATCGATCTCACGCGATTTCGCCCAAGCTTCCCGAGGCGCCATCGACAGGAAATGCCCATACGTCGTGGGCTCGGGATGCTCGAGGCCGTCTTGAGTGAGGGTGGCCATGTTGCGCGAGAGCAACGCCTGCGATCACTCCTTCTTCGATCAGGCGGGCAGGCGCTGCTTCGCCTTCTTCAGCTCGACCCGCGCGATCCCGCGCAGATGTACCTCGTCCGGCCCGTCGATGAAGCGCAGCGCCCGGCCCCACGTCCAGAGGTAGGACAGCGGCGTGTCCGGCGTGATGCCCTTGGCGCCGAAAACCTGCATGGCGCGGTCCAGCACCTCGGTCTGCAAGCGCGCCGCCGCCACCTTGATTTCCGACACCAGCGTGGCCGCGGCCTTGTTGCCCTGATTGTCCATCAGCCAACTGACATAGAGGTTCAAGAGCCGCGCCTGGTCGATGCCGATCCGGCTTTCCGCGATCCAGTCCTGGATGTTGGAATAGTCCGACAGCTTGTGCCCGAAGGTGGACCGTGACAGCGCGCGCTCGCACATCAGCTCCAGCGCATATTCGCATTGCCCGATGGTGCGCATGCAGTGGTGGATGCGCCCCGGCCCCAGCCGCGCCTGCGCCACGGCGAAACCGGCGCCCTCCTCCCCCAGCAGGTTGGCGACCGGCACGCGGACATCGGTGAATTCGACCTCGCAATGCCCCTCCGGGGAATGGTGGTGCATGATCGGCACGTCGCGCACCACGCGAAATCCGGGGGTGTCGGCGGGCACGATGACAAAGCTGTGCCGGGTGTGGCGGGGCGCCTCCGGGTCGGGGTTGGACACGCCCATGACCAGCGTGAAGGCGAATTTCGGATGCAGCGCGCCGGTGGTGAACCATTTGCGCCCGTTGATGACATATTCATCCCCTTCCCGCCGAATGGTAGTGGCGAGGTTGGTGGGGTCGGAGGATGCCTGGTCCGGTTCCGTGATTGACACGGCGGAGCGGATGGTGCCTTCCAGCAGCGGGTTCAGCCAGCGGTCCCGCTGTTCGGGCGTGGCGAAGAGATGCAGGATCTCCATGTTGCCGGTGTCGGGCGGGTTGCAGTTGAACACCTCCGACGCCCACGGGATGCGGCCCATGATCTCCGCCAGCGGGGCGTATTCGAGATTGGTGAGCCGCGTCCCCGGCTCCCCCTCCCGCAGCGCAGGCAGAAAGAGGTTCCACAGCCCCTGCGCCTTGGCCTTTTCCTTCAGCCCGTCAATCAGCGCCTCCGGAAACCGGTGTTCGGCGGCGGCGCGGTCATAGTCCGGCACCGCGGGCAGCACATGCGTGTCCATGAACGCTTGCAGCCGCGCCTGCAACTCCAGCACCTTCGGCGTATAGGCGAAATCCATCCTCGTCCTCCCTCTTCGGCCCGTCAGGCCGTCAGTTCCGCGCCGAGTGCGGCCAGCCGCGGGGCCAGCGCCCCCACTTCGGCGGCATCGTCGGATGCGGCATTGCCCTGCCGGGCGCGGGCGGCGATCCCTTCGAAGATCACCGCGTTTCTGAACAAAGCCAGCGCCAGCCAGAAGGTGGTGAGTTCCCCCCCCTGCCCCGCCGCCGCGAAATAGCGCGCGGTGAATTCCGCCAGATCCGGCAGGCCGTAGGCGGCCGGATCCTGACCGCGCAGCCCGCGCCCGTATTCGTCCGGCGCCATGAACCAGGTGTAGACGCAGGTATGCGCCAGATCGGCCAGCGGATGGCCCAGCGTCGACAGCTCCCAGTCCAGCACGGCGACGATGCGCGGCTCCGTGGGGTGGAACATGACGTTGCCCAGCCGGAAATCGCCATGCACCAGCGTGGTGCGGTCGTCCTGCGGCACATTCTTCGGCAGCCAGTCGATCAGCCGGCCGACATCGGCATTGGGCGCGGGGTTCGACAGGTCCCACTGCCGGGTCCAGCGCGCGATCTGCCGCGCGGCAAAGCCGCCGGTCTTGCCGAAGCCTTCCAGCCCCGCGGCGGCGATGTCCACGCGATGTACCTCCGCCAGCATGGCGGCCAGCGCGTCGAAATAGGCGCGCCGGTCGGGTTTCGGGATGCCGGGCAGCAGGTTGTCGTGCAGCACCCGGCCCTCTACCCGCTCCATCAGGTAGAATTCGGTGCCGATCACGCTGCGATCCTCGCAGAAGAGCACCGTCGGCGGCACCGCCACCCCGGTCCCGGCCAGCGCCGCCTGCACCCGGTATTCACGGTCCACCGCATGGGCGGATGGCAGCAGCACACCATCGGGCCGCTTGCGCAGCACCAGATGCCGGCTGCCGCTGTCGAGAAAGAAGGTCGGGTTGGACTGGCCGCCGCTGATCCGGCGCAGCGTCAGGTCGTCGCCGATTCCGTCCATGCGGGGACGCAGCCAGCGGGCCAGCGCGGTGGTGTCGATGCCTGTGGGCGGAAGGGTGGTTTGCACGGTCGCCTCATTTGTCGGACAAACCAACAATCGGATGTATTGAGATGCCCGTCAAGCCTCACTTCGCCAATTGCGGCTCCCGACGTTCCAAACCGGGCACGCACGCCCTCGGAGAAGTCCGGCACGGCGGAAAGACGCAGGAACCCTTCCCGCTCCGCATCCAGCGGGCGCTTGGAGGAGTTGCGCAGCAGATGTTTCGCATTGCCCGGCGCGGCCAGCGGCCCCGGAGGTCAGCTTCCGCGCCATCTCCATCGTGGTTTCCCCCATCGCCTCCGCCCGCACCACGGGGTTCACCAGGCCCAGACGCAGCGCCTCCGCCACCTCCAGCGGTTCATTGAGCCGCATCTTCTCCATCGCCACCTTGGGGCCGACCGCGCGCGGCAGCGCCTAGGTCGCGCCGCAATCCGGGATACCAGCGATGCGCGCGTAGGCCATGATGAAGCTGCTGCCCGTCGCCGCCGCGACCATGTCGGCCATCGACATCAGCGACACCCCGTCCCCGCCACGCGGCCGTGCACGGCGGGGATCGTGATCGCATCCGACGCCGCCCACGCCTTCAGCCCGGCATGTATCGGCTGATCGTCGCGTCGATGACGGCGGGCGCGTCCTCCGCCGCGGCAAAGTCTTGCAGATGGCCGCCCGCCATGAAGTTCCGCCCCGCGCCGGACAGCACGACCACCCCGGCATCGGAGAGCGCCCGGCCCCCGTGCGCCGCATATGCGTCACGTCGTCGGGAGGAGCGTGATTGCCAACCATAACCCGAAGTGCCTATCAGGCAGAGACCGCGCCGCTGCACGCCTTGCGGAAAGGGCGACGGGGTTCAAATAGCCGGGATCAATCGCAATGCGGCTCCTGCTGCAGGTGGCGCGGGTGAATGCCGTCCTGTCGCGCCGGATCCACACACGCTGGCTGCAACACCGGCTGGGGCAGCACCTCTATGAGGCCATGCGTGACAGCTTTGCCGAGGTCGCGTTGCAGATCGTCTGCACAGCAGAGGACATCGCCGATGCTGGTCCTCGCCTGCGATGCGCGCAAGGCCACCGGGCATTTGATGCCGGTGAATTCGGGTATGCTGATCGGACGGGTGGGGACGCGATCATTCCCGTTGCATTCCTTATCCGACTGTCGGACATTTGACGCCACAGGGGGAGGACGGCCATGGATTTCGACGACATCGGCTATGAGGTGGCGGGGCGGGTGGCAGTGATCGCCTTTCGCCGACCGGAGCAGCTCAACGCCGCGCGGATGCAGACACATCGAGAGCTGATCGCGGCGCTGGATGCAGCCGATGCCGATGACGCCGTGCGCGCGGTGATCGTGACCGGAGAGGGGCGGGCCTTTTGTGCGGGCACGGACCTCACGCAAGGGTTCGACCTGCCCTCCGGCGGCGATCCGGCGACCGGGCAGGGCATTCCGCCGGATGTGGGCGGCGTGACGGTGCTGCGGCTTTTCCGCATGCGCAAGCCGGTGATAGCGGCGATTAACGGCCCGGCGGCGGGTTTCGGCGCGACCTTCACGCTGGCGATGGACATCCGGCTGGCCAGCGAGGCGGCGAAATTCGCCTTTCCCTTTGCGCGCCGCGGCATTTGTGCCGAAAGCTGTTCGAGCTGGTTCCTGCCGCGGCTGGTCGGCATGCAGGTGGCGCAGGACTGGATGCTGACCGGGCGCACCTTTCCGGCGGCGGAGGCGCTGGCCCGCGGGCTGGTGCTGGAGGTGCTGCCGGGCGAGGCGCTGATGCCCCGCGCCTGCGCGCTGGCGGAGGAGATCGCGTCGAATTGCGCCCCCGTCTCGGTGGCGCTGAACCGCCGACTGCTGTGGCAGATGGGGGGCGCCGCGCATCCGGAGGAGGCGCACCGGCTGGAAAGCCGCGGCATTGCCGCCACGCTGGCCGGGCCCGACGCGGCGGAGGGGGTGGCGAGTTTCCGCGACCGCCGCCCGCCGCATTTTACCGGCACCGTGGCGGATGCCGACTATATGGAGAGCTGGTGGCCCGGGAACTGACCGCCGGGGACGGCGGTTAGGCGCGCGAAGCCTTCAGACCGTGACCACTACCTTGCCCACCACCCCGCGGGTGGAAAGCGTGGCGATGGCCTCCCCCGCTGCCTCTAGCGGGTAGCTGCGATGGATCAGCGGCCGGATCCGCGCCATGGCGCAAAGATCGAGCAGTTCCCCGACAGCGGCGCGATGGGCGGCGGGGTCGTGGTCGATATGCGACCCCCAGAACACGCCGCGGATGTCGCATTCCTTGAGCAAAGGCAGGTTCAGCGGGATCAACGGCAGCCCGGCCGGGAACCCCACCACCAGATAGCGCCCGCCCCGCGCAATGGCCCGCAGCGCGGGTTCGGCATAGGTGCCGCCCACCGGGTCGAGGATCACGTCGAAGGGCCCGCCCGCCGCCTTCAGCGCGTCGGAGAACCCCTTCTGCCCGGCGCGGTCCAGCGCCTCCGCCGGATAGACCACCGTGTGCGCCACGCCCATCGCGCGGGCAGGCTCCAGCTTCGCCTCCGACGACGCGGCGGCGGTCACCTTCGCGCCGAGCGCCAGCCCCAGTTCCACCGCCGCCAGACCGACGCCGCCACCCGCGCCCAGCACCAGCAGGCTTTCGCCCGGCCGAATCCCCGCCCGGTCGCGCAAGGCGTGGAAGGAGGTGCCGTAGGTCATCAAGATCGCCGCGCCGGTTTCCATCGCCACGGCCTCGGGCAGCACGAAACAGCCCGCCGCCGGGGCCAGCACCCGTTCCGCGAGCCCGCCCCAGCCCAGCATGGCGATGACGCGC
>NZ_DAMDHB010000064.1:0-11081 GCF_032102465.1 Haematobacter sp.
TGGGGGAAGGTTCACATGGCTCAATTCTCAATGGAAATTACGCGCCGAACCAGCTTAGTTCTGCGTGGAAACCAACACGAAGCGCCTCAGGACACGCCGGACATCCTGCCAAGCGCCTCGGCGACCTATGCGAAGAAGATTGCATCACTCACGAAGGCGCTCAATCGCAAGGAAGAGCGGCAGGAAACGCCACATCCACGCACGTTGTCCGAGCGGCAATACGAGCCGATCACAAGCTTGGCTCGCGCAGTTAAGCCGGGAGTTGGAGAACAATCCGAAGACGGTCGCGAAGTGGCACGCGCGCGATGGTCAAGGATATGAAGACCGGCCGGAGGAACGGCGGTCGACGGTCCTGACCGGGGAAGAGGAGGCAGCAGTCGTCGCTTTCCGAAGGCACACGCTGCCCCGACTGGGGACCTGCTCAACGAGGCCATGTTCCGCAACATGGCTCACGCCCGGGTCGGGGATCACAACCTAGGCCCCGACTACAACACCCGAACGCCCGCGTTCGGCCGTGACCTGGCAGACCCCGGCTGACCCACGTGCGGACCTCTACCATTGCACTCCTCCGCCCCGCTGCGCGAGACGAAAGCTCCGCGTATCCGGCGATCGGTCACTGGCGGCTCCTCCGCTCAAGACCCCATTCGTGGCCTTGGTCAGAGTTCTCCCGAAACGGCTGCCTCAACGATGATGTCGTCTCCAAAGCAGGCTGCGCTGCGGGAGCGCCTCTCTGTTCGACCGGCGGAGTTTTTCTGCGCTAGATCGGGGCGGTGATCGCGTCGAAAGTGGTGTCCTGTCGGTTATATCGCTCGTTCGAGGCTGCGAGGGCTGCGGCCCCGAGCAGTTCGGCGCGTATATCCTCGACCTTGCGGGGGGAGGGCGTGTCCGGCGCATGTTCATATTGCCAGACAATCACGTCGAGATAGACCGGCCGCGTGAAGCGCCGGCCTGTCAGCAGCAGTGCCTGCGCAACCGCCGGATATGGTGTGTAAGTGGCATCGCCGAGCCAGTCGCGCAGATCGGTCTCCGGCACGCTGAAATCCACGCCCATGGCGGCCAGCGCCTCGATCATGCCGGGGGCGAGCAAGGGGCCCGCTGCCGGTGCCTCGGCAAGGAGTGCGCTGTAAAGCCGCAGCCCCTCGGCCCGGGTCGCCGCCGCGACGACGGCTCGCCCCTGCTGCTCCAGCGCGCGGGCCAGCGTCATCGCGGCCAGGGCGCGATCGATCCAGGGCTGCGGACAGGCGGCGCGGTTCTCGGTGCGGGTCGGCAGATCGGCATTGCGGAAATCCAGTACCACCGGGGCGTCACAGCCGGGATGGCGCAGTTCGATCAACCCGTCATGCCCGCCGGGCGCGTTCATGAACTCGCCGGAAACCAGCGGCAGCGCGGCAAAGGATTCGATGACACGGCCCTCTTCCTGCACGCGGGGATTGTCCTTCGCACCGGTCATCTCGAACCAGACGGTGAAGGCGCGCCCGTCCGGTGCGGCAAAACGATAGATGCCGCCATAGGCCAGCCGGTCGGGCAAGTGGCCGTTCTGCGCGAGCGTCCGCTCCCGGAAGGCGGCGAAGTCGATCCCCTGCGCTGCCATTTCAGCCGCCTCCACCGCATAGACGAAACCAAGGTCGTCCAATGGTTCCTCCAGCTGGTCTGGCTCGGCCACCGGTGCGCGGTAGATCGCGAGCCAGAAGCCGAGGTCCGTCTTGTCTACGAAGGTCCAGCGGGCGGGCGGCGGGAAGGTGCCATCGACCGAAACCCGCAGGTTCAGGTATTCCTCGTCCAGCCCCGTCCAGCCGAGACACAGCATCCCGTCCACGCTGCCGAGCGCCGGGGCGTCGTCACTGCGTTCGCCCAGTGTGGTCTTGACCCCGATCCCCTCGATGCCGAAGCCCCCGGCGGTAGTGCCAAGGAGCGTGACCGGCGCGACGTTGAGCTTGCCCTCCCCCGTCCCCTTCCAGCCGAGGAAGAGCCGCCCCTCGTGCGAGGCAAGGCAGGGGGCCTTGTCGCTCGTGTCCTTCAGATTGGTTTCGGAGAGGAAGGCCCGCCCGTCGCGCGAGACGAGCAGGTTCAGCGCGCCTTCCCCGGTGCCGGTCCAGGCCAGATAGAGCCGGTCCTGATGATTGGCGATCGCGGGGGCGGCCTGGCTGGTTTCCTCCAGCTGGACCTTGTTCAGCAGCGTGCCGAAGCCATCCACCGGCGCGGCGAACACCGGTACCTGCGCGACGTTGAGCTGGCCCCGCCCCGTCCCTGTCCAGGCGATGTAGAGATGCCCATTGGAGGCGGCGAGCGCGGGCCCGTGTTCGCTGGTGTCGCGGAAAGTGACCTTGCCCTTGAAACTCTGGCCGTGATCTTCGGAAAAGGCGATGTTCAGCCGCCCCTCGCCGGTGCCCGTCCAGGCGATGACCAGCACCCCGCCGAAGGAGGCCAGCGCCGGTGTGAAGCGGGAACTGTCGGCCAGCGGGCGCACCCAGCTCAGCCCCTCCACCCCGTCGATGCCGAGCTTGCGCGTGGCCTGCACCCGCGCGACGTTGAGGTTGTCGTTGCCCGCGCCCTTCCAGCCGGCAAACAGCGTACCGTTGTGGAGCGCGAGCGAGGGCCCGTCGGCGGAGGTCTGCTCCAGAACGGTCTTCTTGTCGGCGGGCCGCAGGTTGGCACCCGCCATGAAGCCCCGCGCGACCCCGAGGTTCACCGAGGTGGCGCGGATCGTGTCGGGGTCGTCGGGGTCGTCGGCATAGGGATCGACGCGGGGGTCGGGATAGGGCTCGAACCGGATCAGATCGTGAAACATCACCTCCGCCCGGGATGGGATCAACGTGGTGGCCTGCGCGCGCGAGGTCTGTTCCCAGGCCTGTTTGAAGAAGTCGATCTCGTCCCGGCCATAGCCGCTGTTCAGGAACGATCCGCCCCCGCTCATCAGGAAGGAGGGGGAGCGGTAATAGACCTCCCGCCCCGGTTCGGCCAGTTCACCGGCGGCGCGCAACTCCGGCCGCTGGCCGTGATGGAAGACGTGGAAGGCCTTCGGCACCGCGGGGTCGAGCGCGACGATATAGGCCGCGGGCGGCGGGCGGTAATCGGAGAGCCCGGCGATCAGCGCCGTGGTGCGCAGGCTGGCGGGAAAGGCGGCGGGCCGGAACGGCTGCCCGGGGGCCGGCCGGGGGGCCGGCTCCGTCATCCCGGCGATCGCGCCGAACATGCCCGCCACCTGATCGCCCCAGAGGTCGAACAGGTCGTTTCGCGGGTTGGCCTGATGGTCGATCCGGTGCTGGAGCCGCCGGAACGGCGTCACCCGCCGCAGCCGCGTGCTGGACACGGCGAATTTCATCATCGTGTAGTCGAGCAGGATCTGCGCGCCCGCCCTCACCTCGTCATCGCCGGCGAAATCCTGCAGGTTGAACAGCGGGTGCAGCGCCAGACGCTGGTAGGGCCGGGCGTTGAACTCCAGGAAATCGTGCCGGGCGATCACCTGCATATAGCGCGTGAGCCAGAGGGCGAGCCCGTTGCGGCTGTTGTCGAAGCGCTGATCGCCCGTGCGCTGATGGCGGAGCTGGTTGACGAGGTAGCGGGAGCTTTCGATCATCAGCAGGTGGTTCTCGGTCTCCGGCGCGGGATCGAGGAGCGAGAGCGCAAAGCCCGGCTCACCGGGAATGGCGACATGCAGCCCGACGCTCGCCGGGTCGGAGACGAGCTTGTAGATCTCGATATTGTCGGGATGGGCGCCGCCGAAGCCCTCGGGCATCAGGCTGTCGAGGATGAAATCCTGCGCCTGCCGGGCGCGCTCCGCCAGCGTGCCCGCATCGCCCGGCCCGGCCAGTTCCGGCGCATAGCGGTAGGCCAGCGTCATCAGCCCCTTGACCGCCATGTCGTAATCCCGCCGGGAGCCCATCTCGCCGTCGCCCCGGTCTAGCCGACGCAGCACCTGCGGCAGCAGTTCCGCGCTCGGCGGCTCGCCGGGGGCGGCGAAACCCGGATCGTCGCGCACGGCCTGGCAATGGGCCATCAGGGCGATGGTCTTGTCTTCGTCGGCCTCGCCGGTGAAGCCGGCGATCGGGTGGTCCATGGCGAAGGACCGGGCGATGCCGCTGGCCCGCGCGCGGTGGCTGGCAAAGGCCTGCGCGGGCGAGGCATCGGCGGCGGCCGGATCCAGCGGATCGGTGTTCAGCGCATCGGGCGCGGGCTGCGCCGCTGAAGACCAGACAAAGGGCGGCAGGATCCACAGCGCGGCGGCCGCGGTGGTACCTTGCAGAACACGGCGGCGCGTGACGCGGGTCGGCGTGGCGGTGGGATGGGGATCCATGATCTCACATCGGCCAAGGGACGATGGTGGATGCTAGGCTCACCTTCGGCCGTCCGTCAAACGCCGCGCACGGTTGCCTCGGCCGGCGGGCGGAACATGGCCGGCCCGGGCGGTACCTCGCCGGAGCGGAGGCCCCGCGACAGCCCCTTCACATAGCATCACCATCGCCTCCGCCGAGGTCAGCGTGCCTTCGCATCCCATTCGGGAAGAGCCGGCCCACCTGTTTGCTCCCACGACTTGATCCCTTCTGCGGCCCGGAAGGAGACCCCATGGGACAGGTTGGTCGCAGGGAGCGCCCGGGCTCACGCTGTCGGGACAGCAAGGGTAAGCGGTGGAGCGAACGGTTGCAGCTTCGCTCGCGCAGTGGGGCGGGCATGGGAATGGACCCCAAGACGGTCGCCAAATGGCGGAAGCAGACGACAAGGATCGCCCGACTGCTCCAAAGGCCCTCTCTCGACAGCCCCGACGGAGGCTGAGGAGGCAATGGGTGCAGCGCTCCGCCGGCATACGCTTCTGCCCTTGATGGAGGGGTCTTTCTGCCCTGCAGTCTTCTCTCCCGCACTGACATGGGATCGGCCTTGCATCGGCGGCTGATACACCATGGGCGCGCCATCCGGAAGTGGACCGCGACAAGCCGGGGCGGTAGCGGTTCAGGCGCCTCCGTCCGCTTCTTCCACCCACAAGGCAGACCAACGGGAAAGCTGTCGTTCTTCGGGGCCAGTGACCGTACCAGCTGGTTCGCCGTTCGCCAACCCGTGGACACGACCGACAGGCGGACCGTCCGGGAGTTTCCGGCGCATGTGCCACCCGCTGTGCTTTGCGGTATCCCTCCGATCCTGACCGACAATGGCGGTCAGGTTGCCACGCAACCCAACGCCACCCGGTCGCGTCAGATGCGCTTCGACATGAGCCGAGAGGCAAACGGGATCGATCACCGGCTCACCAAGCCCAACCATCCGTCCACCAATGTCAGGTCGAGAGGAGGAACAGCTATGTCAGGGACGCGACCGTCAAACGTTCCCTCTCTAACAGGCGGCTGAAAAAGTCTCGAAGTGTCATGCCTATGCCCTGGAAATCGGAAAATCGGCCCGGAAATGCCCGGAAGTATAAGAATTTCCGGCGGGATTTCGTCAGATGGCGAACGATTTCCGTTCCCGTACAGACCAAAATGCCTTTTTCAGCAGCCTGCTAAGGGCTAAGAGCAGTTGCGAACCCACCGCGCCGGCCTTGTCTTGCGCCGCGGCCGACTGTCCCCTGAACGGCCGGCTTATCCCGCCTCACCCATAACTTCGCCCGGGAGCCTCAAAACGCTCGTGCCAACATGCAGAGGTCAGACAGGGTCATCGTCAATCCAGGTGCGGAGACTGGAAAGCTGCGGTTGGACTTCCATCTCCTTGTATCACAAGCCCCTCGCCATGTTCGCCGTGTTCCTTGTTTCCATGGTCAAGAATGGTTGCGACCCGGACTGAGGCATTGTTTAAGCTGACGTGAGCGGTCGATCTGAAAGTCGCTTATCTCTCCGTGTATTCGCATCGCCATCACGGGGGACAGCGATCTTCCCTCTACCTCTTGGAAGAAGGCGTGTTCAATTCCAGATGGACAACCGGGCCCGCGACAAGGGAGCAGGCGCGCCTGCTCAATGACTGGCCAGCGCATCCTCAACGATCATCGGTCCATGTTCCCAGCAGCATCTCCAGAAACCGCCCCGCCGCGGGCGAAAGCTTGGCGTTGCGCCTGCGTACGACACCGATCGGCCGGGAAATCTCGGGGCCGGTCAGCGGCCGCGTCACGAGGAACGGATGGTTTCCCGATGGTGTCGCCAGCTTCGGCAGGACCGAGATGCCGAGGCCCTGCTCCACAAGGCCCAGTGACGTCGAAAGATGCGTGACCTCGTAGGTCCAGCGTAGTTGCACATCGTGTCGGGCAAGCGCCGTGTCGAGCAGCGTCCGGTTGCCGCTCGACCGGTGCACCGTGATGAGAGGATAGGATCCGAGATCACCCCAGCTCACCGCCTCCTTGGCTGCAAGAGGGTGGTCGCGCCGCGCCGCCAGCACGAACGGGTCATCCGCGAGGTGCGCGAAGTCCAGATCCGGGTCGGAACTGCCCATGATGTTGATGCCGAATTCGACCTCGCCGCGCGCCACCGCCTGTAGCCCGTCAACTGCCGTCAGATCGAGAATGCGGAAGCGGATATTCGGATAGACCTTGGTGAATTCCTTGATGACCGTCGGCAGGAAGTAGAACGCCGCCGTCGGGATGCAGGCGATGGTCACCAGCGCGCCGCTCTGCCGTCCAAGCTCGCGCACGGCAAACAGCGACGAGTCGAACTCCTCAAGCATCCGGCGCACGAGCGGGATCAGCTCTCTGCCGATCGCTGTCAGGGAGACCTGCCGCGTCGTGCGCTCCAGCAGGGGGGCGCCAACGGCGGCCTCAAGCTTCTGGATGCGGCGGCTGAGCGCGGATTGCGACAGGTTCAGCGCCTCTGCAGCCCGGTGAAAGCCATTCAGATCGACGACGGAAAGAAAGGCGCGCAGGTCCAGCATTTCGCAATTGATGTTCATAGCGCAATAAAACACCCGATATTGGCATTTAACATATCGCTGTTATCCCGACATAAGCAATGGACGCGTTGGTTGATCTTCTAGATGCAACAGTTCGGGAGGGCGCGCAACATGAACGATCTTCAACCCATCCCTTGTGTGCTGATGCGCGGAGGAACCTCAAAAGGCCCGTTTTTCCTCGGCTCCGACCTGCCGTCCAATGTTGCCGAACGCGACCGGATTTTGCTTTCCGTGATGGGTTCGGGCCATCCCTTGCAGATCGACGGCATCGGCGGCGGCAATCCCGTCACCAGCAAGGTCGCGATCATCAGCCCCGCCTCTGTCGCCGGAGCGGATGTCGATTATCTGTTCGCACAGGTGCGGATCGACCAGCAGATCGTCGACACCTCGCCAAATTGCGGCAACATGCTGGCCGCGGTCGCGCCCTTTGCCATTGAGGCGGGGCTTGTCACCGGCACCGACGGCAAGACGCTGGTGCGCGTCCATAACGTCAACACCGGCAAGATCATCGAGGCAGAGCTTTCGACCCCGAACGGAAAGGTGTGCTATATGGGCGATGCATCGATCGACGGCGTTCCGGGTCATGCGGCCCCGATCGCGCTGACCTTCCTCGATGCCGCCGGTGCGCGGACGGGCCAGCTTTTCCCAACCGGCATGCCGCTAAACCACATCGGCCACGTGGATGTGACCTGCATCGACTGCGCGATGCCCATGGTGCTGATGAATGCGGCCGCTCTGGGCGTGACTGGCTATGAGACGGCGGACGCGTTGAACGCCGATGCCGCGCTACTGCGGCGCATCGAAACCATCCGCCTTGAGGCGGGCCACCTGATGGGCATGGGCGACGTGACGCAACAGGTCACCCCGAAGCCTGTGCTGATCTCG
This sequence comes from Haematobacter sp., assembly GCF_032102465.1. Classification (NCBI taxonomy): domain Bacteria; kingdom Pseudomonadati; phylum Pseudomonadota; class Alphaproteobacteria; order Rhodobacterales; family Paracoccaceae; genus Haematobacter; species Haematobacter sp. The sequence continues at coordinate 7,741 of NZ_DAMDHB010000064.1, forward strand.
CCCGCGCGGCAGGGGGGTGACCTGAACGTGCGTTATTTCATGCCCCATGAATGCCATCCCTCGCTCGCGACGACAGGCGCAGTTGGCATTGCAACCGCTGCGACATCTGCTGGTACGGTTGCGGCGGCGCTGATCGGGGATCGCCCGATCCCGACGGTCCTGCGGATCGAACATCCGAGCGGGGGACTCGACATCAAACTGGACGAACGCGACGGCCAGAGGATCGCTGGCGTCCTGCGGACCGCGCGGCGTCTGTTCGACGGCGTCGTTTATGCAAAACCCGAAAAGGCTGACAAGATCGCAGCATGAACAAAGGCGCCGGGAGGGCGCCCCATTGGAGGAGATACCCATGAAAACCTTGATGATGGCGCTTGCCGCTTCCACCGCTTTGGCATTCCCCGCGCTGGCGCAGGAAGTGCGGATGAGCGTCGGATCGTATAATCTGAACAACCTGCCGTTCCCGGTGGCTCAGGGCCTGGGCTATTACGAGGACGAAGGTCTTGACGTGACGGTGGACAACTTCGCCTCGGGCGGGTCCAAGACGTTGCAGGCACTGGTAGCGGGGTCCACCGATATCGCCGTCGGCTTCTACGACCACACCATCCAGAACAAGCACGTCGTCGGCTTTGTCGAACTCGCACGGAATTCTGGCCTTGTGCTGGCGGGGGGCAACAACACGACCTTTGATCCGGCGAACCCCGAAACCATCAAGGGCCTGAAGGTCGGCATCACAGCACCGGGGTCGTCTTCGGACTTCTTCATTCGCTACTACCTGCAACAGCACGGCATGACCGGAAATGACATCGCCATCATCGGCGTCGGTTCGGGTTCGGCTGCGGTGGCTGCGGTGGAGCAGGGCAAGATCGACCTGCTGGTGAACTACGACCCTGCCGCGACCTTCATCGAGGCGAAAGGCGTCGGCAAGATCCTGATCGACGCGCGCAGCGATAAAGGCGCGACAGAGGTCTATGGCGGCATATACCCGACCTCCGTCCTCTACGCGACGCAGGATTACATCAACAAAAACCCGGAGACGATCCAGAAGGTGGCGAACGCTACGGTCCGCGCGCTGCAATGGATGAGCGAACACAGCGCCGAGGAGATCGTGGGGAAACTGCCCAACGAATACATTTCGGGCGACCGCGCGACCTATATCCAAGCTGTTGAGAATGCGAAGGCGATCTTTTCCACGGACGGACTGTTCAACGAAGCGGATGTCGAGACGCCCTTGCGGATCCTGCGCACCTTCAACGATTCCGTCGCCCGCGCCGATATCGACCTGACGAAGACCTACACCAATCAATTCGTCCAAGCGGTCCCCGCAACCAAATCGAACTAAGGAGGAGGAAATGGCGTTGGCCGCTCTCAAGCAAGTGCAATATCCAGACAATGCCGCGCAGGCGGCCAGGTCGATGGTGGCGCTGAAAGATGTCCGGATGGCGTTCGGCGAATTCATCGCCGTGGACGATGTCAACCTCACGGTGGCAGATGGCGAGTTCCTTGCCATTGTCGGTCCGACCGGCTGCGGAAAAAGCACGATCCTGAATGCCATCGCGGGGCTCTTGAAACCCGCGAAGGGCAGCGTGACGATTGATGCCGCGCCCGTCACCAATGTCGGCGCAGATATTGGCTATCTGTTCCAGCAGGATGCCCTGCTGCCGTGGAAGACCTCCATCGAAAATGTCGAACTGGGCCTGATGTTCCGCGGCATCGCCAAGGCGGAGCGCCGCGAGCGGGCGATGAACTGGCTTGCGAAGGTCGGTCTGAAAGGGTTCGAGGATCGTTATCCGCACCAGCTCAGCGGCGGTCAGCGCAAGCGCGTGCAAATGGCGCAGGCGCTGATCACCGGACCGAAGGTTATTCTGATGGACGAGCCGTTCTCCGCATTGGACATCCATACCCGCCACCTCATGCAGAACGAGCTTTTGCGGCTGTGGCAGGAGGAGCGCCGCGCCGTGGTCATGATCACCCATGACCTCGAGGAGGCGATCGCTCTGGGTGACCGCGTCGTCGTCCTCGCAGCCGGACCGCGCAGCCGGGTGATCGACAGTTTCCCTGTCGATCTGGAACGCCCGCGCGACGTGGCGGAAATCAAGCTCGATCCGCGTTTTCTCGAACTCTACAAGAACATCTGGGCGTCGCTTCGCGGCGAGGTGGAGAAAAGCTATGCACGCAAATAGTGTCCGTCTGATCCAGTTGGTCATTCTGGTGGTCCTTGTCGGCGGCTGGCAGATGGGCCTCAGCGCCGGTATCATCGACCGCTTTTTCTTTCCCCCGCCGTTCGAGATCGGCAGCCAGATCGTCCGCTGGATTTCCGACGTGGGCTTTTACAGGCACGTGGGCATCACGCTGACAGAGACTGTGCTGGGCTACATCATCGGCACCGCGCTTGGTGTGACGGCGGGTGTCTGGCTGGGCCTCAGCCGAACCTCCGCCCGCATTCTCGATCCCTTCATCAAGGGACTGAATGCGGTCCCGCGTGTGGTCCTTGCGCCTATCTTTGTGCTGTGGCTGGGGCTTGGCCTGTGGTCAAAAGTCGCATTGGCCGTCACGCTGGTGTTCTTCGTGACCTTCTTCAACGCCATGCAGGGGGTGCGCGAGGTCAACCCGGTGGTTCTTGCCAATGCCCGCGTGCTTGGGGCGAAAAAGGGAGAACTGCTGCGCCACGTGTATTTCCCGGCGGCGGCGAGCTGGATCCTGTCGTCGTTGCGTACCTCGGTCGGCTTCGCGGTCGTCGGTGCGATCATAGGCGAGTACCTTGGGTCGTCCGCGGGCCTCGGTTATCTGATCGCGCAGGCCGAAGGGAACTTCGATGCGGTAGGCGTCTTTGCGGGCATCATCATTCTGGCGATCTTCGTTCTGATCATCGACCAGATTCTGGATTTCGCCGAACGCCGCCTGATCACCTGGCGTCCAAACGCGGAAGAACGTCCAGCCTGACAAGCTATACGCACGACCTTCGCGCTGCCCGCCGACGGGCAGCGCATCTCTTTGCGGCTGGGCGATGCGAGGTCTGAGCGCACTCAGCCCAAGGAAACTATCTCATCGACTTTCAAAAAACGATTGCACCAGCAAGTTTGCTTTGCCGCGTTTCCCACGCAGCGGCCTGAAAACGGCCCGAAACGTCTGCGCCCTTCCCACAGCCGCCGACCTGCCTTTCGAAACGATCACTCATCGCCGCATCGCGCCTCGATTATCTGGACCTCGGCGCAGATCTGATCTCGATCCGGGGCTGCTACAACTACGACAACGCGGGGATACGACCGCTAAGTCCTGCCGCTGACCCGGGTCACGTCCGTCGAGGTTGTGTAATTTCCCGGATGGCCTGAGGTCATGATCAG
>NZ_DAMDHB010000065.1:0-10408 GCF_032102465.1 Haematobacter sp.
TCGCCGCGCGCAACCGGGACACCGGTGCGCTGGAAGGCATCGGCTTCTGGAACGGCGACGATCACCAGACGATCGCGGGGCGTCCCTACTTCGGGGCGGAGAACCTGCAGTCCGTGGGTCCGCTCGTTTCCGAGGTTGGTCTCTTGATCCGCTATCTCGATACCAATTTTGCGGGCGTGACGCCGGAGATTCTGCAGGCCGTGCGCGGTTATGACATGAAGGGCGCCGCGGTGGAGCTGCACCGGGTCGATTTCGATCTGGTGACCGACGAATTGATCGACAGCCCGGAACGGATGTTCAAGGGTTGGGTTAACAAGTCGATCGTGAACACCCCGCCCAGCGGTTCGGCCGGTGCCACCGTCGACCTCACGCTGGCCAGCGCCAGCCGGGCCCTGACCCGCACGCTGACGACCAAGTTCTCCGACGCCAGCCAACGGCTGCGCGACGAGGACGACGGCTTCTTTTCCTATGCAGAAATCATGGCGCAGCCGATGTGGGGCGCGCGCCAGACGGAGGGCCGGAGATGATGGCGCGCCGCCAGCTGCTGCTAGCCTACATCGCCAGCGTCTGGACGCGCCCGATGGACGACAGTCATGATTGTGCCCGCTTCGCCGATGGCTGGTATCAGCGTGTCCATGGCGAAAGCCTGATGCCGTTCACCTATCGCAGCCAGGCGCGCGGGCTCGCTCGCCTGCGCAAGATGGGTTTTGCCGATCACGTCACCTATCTCGCATCGCGGCTCGAGGAATGCCCGGTCGCGCTGGGGCAGGTGGGTGACATCGCGGCACTCCCCGGCACGGAGTATCCGGCGCTCGGCATCGTCCAGGAGGAAGGCATCTATGCGCCGCTCCCCGAGGGTAAGATCGTCATGCCGCTGACCGACGCGCACAGGATGTTCCGGCTATGAGGCGCTTGCTTCTCACCAGCACGATCCTCGCCGCGCTCTGGGGCGGGCCTGCGGCAGCCGACCCGGTGTCGGTCGCGCTCATGGCCAACGGCGCGAGCTTCTGGTCGGCGTTCAGCGCGACGGTCGGATCGGCGGCACTCCTGAGGATCGGTTCGGCGGTCGGCATGTCGCTGCTGTCGCAGAAACTGGCCATGAAGAAAGCCGGGACCGGCGCGTCCGGCGTGAAGGTGCAGACCTCCACGGGCGGCATCACGCCCCAGACCTTCGTCATGGGCCGCTATGCCACCGCCGGTCAGCTGGCCGCACCGCTGATGACCGGGGCCACCTCGCCGGGCCACACGCCCAACCCGGTGCTCTTCTATGTCATGGCGCTCGGCTGCCGGCCGGGCCAGACCGTGCGGCGGGTGATTATCAACGACGACTACGTCACGCTCGGGCCTGCGATGATCGACCGGGCCGGGCTGGGCGAGGTGCTCCCCGTTCTCGGCAAATACAATGATGCCGCTTTCCTGCGCCTCTACGACGGGACGCAGACGGCGGTCGATCCGGTGTTGATGCGGCATTTCGCGGATGCGGCGGTGCGGCCGTGGACGGCCGACATGATCGGTCACGGCATCCCCTATGCCGTGGCGATGTTCAAGTTCGACGCCAAGGTCTGGTCCGGTCAGCCCTCGATCCGCTTCGAGGTGGATGGCGCGCCTCTGTACGATCCGCGCTTCGACAGCACGATGGGCGGCTCGGGTGCGCAGCGGTGGTCGGATCAGTCCACCTGGGCGCAGACCACGAACCTCGCGGTGATGATCTACAATCTGCTGCGCGGCATCCGGCTGCCGGACGGCAATACTTACGGGGGCGGGGCCGCGGCGGAGGATTTGCCGCTCGCGAACTGGTTCGCGGCGATGAATGCCTGCGACGTGGCGGTGCCGCTGGAGGCGGGTGGCACGGAGCCCGCCTATCACGGCGGCACGGAGGTCTCCGTCGAAGAGCAGCCTGCCGATGTGATCGACCGGCTGCTTGCCGGTTGCGACGGGCAGCTGGTGGAGGCGGGCGGTGTGTGGCGCATCCGGATCGGACCGCCCGCGCTGCCGGTGATGTTCTTCACGGATACGGACGATATCCTTACCTCGTCGCCGCAGATGCTCGACCAGTTCCCGGGAGATGCCGATCTCTATAATGGGATCCAGGCGACCTACACCGACCCCGATGCGCTCTGGGCGGAGAAGGACGCGCCGCCGCGCTACAATGCGGACTGGGAAGCCGAAGATGGCCAGCGCCGGGTGGCGGACCTGCGCCTGCCTGTGGTGTTCAGCGCGACCCAGGCGCAGCGGCTCATGGAGGCAAACCTCGCCGACAACCGCCGTTTCCGGGTGATCAGCATGTCTGCCGGGCCCTACGCCTCGATGCTGGAGCCGCTGGACAGCATCGCCTGGACCAGCGCCACGGAAGGCTACACGGCCAAGGTTTTCGAGATCACGCAGGTCAGCGAAGACCTGGCCACGGCGACGGTGACGCTCACCGCGCGCGAGCGCGATCAGGGGGACTACGACTGGGACCCCTCGCAGGAACTGCCGGTGATCCCCGCGGATCCCGGCACCGGGCCGGTAATCGTCCAAGCTGTTCCGGGCTGGTCCGTCGCTGCGATCATCTACCGCGACAGTGAGGGTCGCGCGCGCCGTCCCGCGATCCAGATGATGTGGGATGCAGACGGTGCCACGGATGCAAAGGGTATCCGCTGGGAGATCCACATGGTCGGCACTGCCGAGGTGATCTCCGGGCCGCTTGTCGCGGTGGAGGCGGGTGGCGCAATCGTGATGGATGGAATCCTGCCGAACAGCACCTATGAGGTGCGAGGCCGGATCGAAGCCGACCGCCAGACGATGTGGACGAGCCCGGTCACCGTCACCACGCCCGACGTGAAGCTCTCAGAACTCGACATCACCTACGGAGAGGGCGTGGTCGAGGAACTGAACGACTTCATCGACGATTACACGGTCTGGCTCAAGGACAGCACCCGCGATGTGCTGGAGGCGATGCGGCGGAATGTCTTCCGTGACATCGATGCTGATACTGCCGCCTATACCGCGCGCCAGCAGATCAGGCGGGAGGTGACGCAGACCGCGGAAGGGGTCACCGCGTCATATCGGGAGGAGATCACGGCGGCGACAGGCCCCGGCTCCGCGCTTGTCCAGCAACTCACCGAGTTGAATGCGCGGGTGGACGGCAAGGCGGAAGCCACGGCGCTGAATGCGCTGACCACCCGCGTGACGGGGGCAGAGGGCGACATCGACGCCACGGCTCAAGCGCTTACCGATCTTGCCGTCGTCGTCAACGGCAAGGCATCGTCAAGCGCTGTCAGCGCCCTGCAAGCACAGGTGACCCAGCAGGGCGGCGATATCACCGCCAATGCCAATGCCATCATGGCGCTCGACGTCGCCGTGGGGCGGTTCTCGGCCAGCGCCCTGTTTCGGGCCTATACCGTCGCCAATGCCGGCGGCTCGCTCTCGCGCATTGCCCTGCAGGCCGCGGCATCCTCGGGCGAGGCGAATGGTGCAAGATCGGCGGCGATATTCCTGGAGGCAATGGCGGGCGGCCTGAGCCGGGTGGCGATCGTGGCCGATCAGTTTGCCATCATCAACGGCAGCGCCCGGGAGGCTCCCTTCATCATGGAGGCGGGCGTGGTGAAGATGCGCACGCTTCTCGTCGATGAGCTTGTCGTGCGGGGGAACATCGTCACGGGTGCGGTCACGCAGGCTACGTCCGTGACGGCCAGCACGCCGCTCTCCTTGTCGGACAACGACATTGCTCTGCAGCTAGACCTCGGGACCATTCCCGAGGATGAAACGCTGACCGCGCAGGCGAACTTCTTTTGGACGGGCAACGACAGCCGGATGTCGCTTAACTGGTGGTTTTTCGAAGACGGCCTTTGGCTGCTCGGCGGGACGGTCGATAGCTTTGGCGGCAAATCCGGCGGGCGCACCGGCTTCATGACCCTGCCCATTCCGGGCGGGGGGCAGCGCCGCGTCCTGCTGTCATCCAAGTCAAACGGCATTTCGATCTCCACCCGCCGACTGACCGTGAAGGTGCCAAAGAGATGACCCATGCGGCCGAGTTGACCCACTCCGCTCTGATCGATGCGGAGGGCTGCGTGCTGCAGTCCTGGCCGACCGACGCGCCGCCTGATCCGCTGCCGGAGGGCAATATCGTCGCGATCAGCCCGTGGTTCGATCACACGCTTTTCCGATGGGAAGAAGGGCTGTGGTTGCCCAGATCAACCTGTGTGGTGGAGGCGGTCCCCACGGGCGCCGAGGTGATCGCGCCAGAGGGGACGGAAATCGAAGTCTGGGATCTGGAGGCCGATTTCCTGCTGGCGACCCTCATTCCGTCGGAGGCCGAAGATTACCTCGTGTCCATCGAGCTCACCGACCCCGGTCGCTACGCGATCGAGGTGCTGCCGCCATCCCCATGGCTGCGGTCCCGTCTTACCGTGGAGATCATCTGATGGTGGAAGTCAGGCGCAACAGCGCGGCGGTACTGGCCGCGCGAAAGGCTGTGAAAGCGGCAGCCGTCACGCTGAAGCGGCAAGAGGTTGAGGGCGGCACGGTCACCATCGCCGGTGTGCCCATCTGGATCGACCCGACCAGCCAAGGCAAGCTGACCGCGGCTGCCGTGGCAGCGGGCCTGGACCCCACCATGTCGATCACCTGGAAGGGGTCGGATGGCACTTTCTACGATCTGGACGCGGCTGCGGTTATCGCACTCGCCCAGGGCGCGATGGCCTTCGTACAGGCGGCGTTCGCGCGCGAGGGCGCGCTCCTGGCAGAGATCGTCGCGGCCGAGACCGCCGAAGCGCTCGCTCTTATCGACATCACCACCGGCTGGCCCGGGGAGGAGACCTGACATGCTGATGACGCGTCACTACGCCCAAGGCACCGTAACGGTTTCTGCTGGCGGCACGGCGGTGACCGGTAGCGGGACCGGCTGGGCAGGCGCCATCCGTGCGGGAGACGTGCTCTGGATCGCCGGTATCACCTGCCGCATCGCGAGCATCGAGAGCGCGACATCGCTGACACTCGCCCGCCCGTGGCCCGGTCCTGCCGCCAGCGCCACCCCCTATGAAATCTGGCTGACCCCTGACGACGTGCTCTATGGCGAGGCCACGCGGCAGCTGATCGACATGCTTGATGCAGGGGCGCTGTCCGCCTTGTCGGATGTGACCATGGCGCCGGACCGGGTGCCTTATTTCAACGGCGCGGCAACAGCTGCCACCACCAACCTGACGCCGGCCGCGCGGGCGATCCTTGCCCTGGCCGGGGCGGCGGGCGCTAAAATCCCCGTGGTGACAGGAGCCGGAACGGCGGCGCTCCGCGATGTCGTCGGGACCGTGGCGCAAGCGTCGGGCGTGCCGACCGGGGCCATCATCGAGACCGGCTCAAGCGGCAATGGCAGCTGGTGGCGCTTTGCAGGCGGGCTGCAGGTCTGCATCGTGGGCGAGCGATCCGTGGCGCACAACGGGGCAGATAACAACCAGTTGCGCGGCAGTTGGCCTTTCCCGGCACAGTTTTCCGCCGTGCCAGCCGTGTTCTGGTCGCTCAATCCCGCGCGCCAGACTGCGGGCAATGTCGATCGCATGCGCCTGGGGAACATCTGGATGGAAGCATTCTTGGGCAGCGTGAATCTCTATGGAGCGCGCCAGGCGTCCGCTCCCGCGTGGGCCTCCGGCGATGTGCTGTCCGGCCTCGATCTGATCGCAGTCGGGCGTTGGCACGCCTGACCGACTGCAATCCAAACCCCGTCATCCCTTCCCTTACACCCCGCTTCGCGCGGGCTTTTTTCATTGGAGCGTGGCCATGCCAATCACACCTCTGACCACCGTCGTCGGCGAGATGCGCGATGCGCGAAACCGGCCGGTTACCGGCGCACTGACCTTCAAATTGTCGGGGCTGGTGGTCGATGACGCCTTCGTCGCGCCGGTGGAAGTCACTGCTGGACTGCAGCCGGATGGAAGGTTCTCCGTCGATCTTTGGCCGAACACGGCTGGACTGAGCGCCACGAAGTATACGGTCACGCTGGTCGGCAATGGGCTCGCGCAGTCCCCGATCCAGATCCCCGATATCGTCATCCCGGAGAGCGATGACCCGATCGAACTGTCCATCCTCACCAATGGGGCATGGATCGTGCCGGGCAAGAAGTACCTCCAGCTGACGCAGTCGGCCTACGATGCACTGCCCGCTAAAGCGGCGGACACTATCTACATCGTCGTGGAGGGCTGACATGGCCGATATCGTCAGGATGTACAGCGGCTCCGCTCGTGTGCTCGCCGTGTACCACGGGGCCGTCCAAATCTGGAGTGAGGCCCAGTCTGCGCCGCGGCCAGCGCCGATCGCAGAGGCGAGCATCTCGCCTTCGATTCTCGCGGTCGGTGACGTGCTTACCCGAGTGCGGGCGATCTGGGAGGAGGGCGTGACTGTCACGGGCGAGGGGTGGTATCTCCTCTCGGGCACTCAGTGGGTACCGACGGGCGAGACGGGCGAGACATTCACCGTCCCGGCGGGCCAGCAGCGGGCGGCATGGCGGGAGACGGGCACCGACGAGGAGGGATACGTCTACACTGCAACGTCGAATATCGCGGAAATCGTCACACTGCCCACTGTCGTGACACCCGCCACGCTCACCGGCACGCCCCAGCCAGGACAGAGCTATACCTCTACGGCGGCCACATTTGCGGGTTATCCGACGCCGGAGGTCTCGCACTTTGTTCAGCGGCAGCTCGGCACGACGGGCGCTATCGAGACAGTCGCGCTGACCGGCACTTTCGTGGCTGGCTATCGCTATCGGCCAGCCACGCGTGTGCGTCTCCCCGCTCTGCAGTTTGAGGCGTGGGACTACGGCGACGGCTGGACGGATATTGTCGCCGTGCCTGCTGTGGCTCCGACAGTCATCCTCTCCCGGACGCCCGCCGGGGCAATTACTGAGGGCGACACGGTCACGCTGACGGCGACCGCCACAGGCACCCCGGTCCCGACGCCGGTGTGGACGATCACGCGCAACGGCCAGCCGTTTACCACTGCAGGCGGGACGTGGGAGCGGTCCATCGATGACATCGAGGACGGCGACTACGTTGTCACTGTGACGGTCACCAACAGCGCTGGATCGGCCAGTGACACCGTGTCGTTCGCGGCGGCTGCAGCGAGCACCGACGTGCCGCCCTACGTTATCACAAATCCGGCTCTGCCCGCCCTGACCGCTGGTGTGCCCGTCACGGCCTCGGCCGCGACGTTCGGCGGTACTCCTACTCCGACGGCCACGCACAAGATCCAGCGGCGCTTGCCCCCGTCCGGGACGCCAGAGGACGTGGTGACCGGGCTGAATTTCACGCCCGCCGCGAATTACCAATACCGCCGGGCCTCCAGCGCCAGCAATGGCGTCGGTTCTCCCGCCGTGGCCGAAAGCCCGTGGTCCGACACCGTCCCGCAGGTGGACTGGGCCTTTTCCGAGTCTGATGGCGTGCTGACGATCCCGGTGCATCCGGGCCAGCCGAATACCCCGAGCGTCACGGACATCACGCCGACAAGCGCTCGGATTGTGCCCGGCACGGCTCCGACACCTGCTGTGACCCGGATGCTGATGATCCCCAAGGCCGATTTCAACGAGGCACAGCCGGAGCTTACCGCATTCGGCAATGCGTTGTCCTTTGCCGGGAATTCGACATCGGATCAGCTTCCGGGAACGCCTTACATCATCTGGCGCGAAAGCGCTCCCGTAGAATTCGACACGCTCGCGGCGGTGGAGTTTGTCGATACATTCTCGACCAATCTCGGGTCTGACCTCGCCGGGCACGTCTCCGAAAGTAGCCACACATGGGCCGCGCCCCTATCATCGATCGGCATGCGGATCACGACGGGCGGCAGAGTGCGCGGCTTCTCGAACAACGCGACCAGCAACATGCAGCTAAATGGCTACGAACTGCCAAGCGCAGGGGGGTATGTCGAAGCCAAAGCCTACGCGATGGGCACAAATCAGGAGGGCCAGGCGTCTGTTCGAAGAGCGGGCACGCTCGGCTACATCGCTTTCGGGATCGACGCGGACAATTTCCTTCAGCTGGCATTTGTCGCGCCTAGTGCGGGGGCGGCCAACGATACAATACAGGTGCAGGAGCGGATCGGAGGGACCAGCTTTACCCGGATCACACACTCTGTTCCGGGCATGAGTGACATCATGGCCGAGCACACCGCGCGGCTGTACATCAATCGAACGACGAAAGCCCTGAGGCTGCTTGTCGAGGGTGTTGAAGTCGCGACGGGCTCTTACGCCGGCACCTATCCGGCGGGGACGAAGACCGGCGTCCGCTGGGGCGGCTCCGCTTCGCAAGCGCCTTCTGACTACAGCGCGATGCAATTCAACGAGTTGTCGGCGGGGGGCCTGTGATGCCGCTTTACCGCTACTGGCCCATCGCCGCTGGCTTGAGCGCAAGCAAGCTCACGACCTCCACCGCCCTCGCGGCGCTGATGGCAAGCACCGGCTATGCCGTGCGCGCCCTCAGCGTCACATCAGGCGAGTATACGACCGCGTCTGGTAATGCGACCGTGCCATTCACGGTCACGAGCTCGTCGGGCATGGTTTCGATCTCCGGCAATATGCCCGTTGGTTCCGTCATCGCTTATACCGCAGACCCGCAGCGGCAGGCGGTCATTCGCGTGCCGGCAGGCCGCACGATTGAGATCACATCGAAGACCCCCGCGACGGACTCGGACGCTTATGGTCGCATCATGCACGGTGCGATGATGAACCCCGGGGTGGCCCCGTCCCCGCAGACCAGCATTGTGAACGGCTTCGATCAGCGGGCCATGACCACTGCCGCCCCCGGAGCTTTCAGCCCAAAGTTCAATGATGATCTGATTCCCGATCTCCCCGCCGTCCTAGGAAATCGGGACAATTACGTCACTGTCGCCTCGCGGCTCACTGTCCCGTCGAACAATCAGAGGTATGGCCTGATCGAGGAATACTTCACCCTGACTGTAACGGAATCTGACCTTCCGGGTCCTGGAGACTACGCCCCCCCTCCGTTCCGGTCGGCGGCGGAGCGCGCGCAAGATGTCACCTATGACGACGATCTGGACGTGGACGCTATCTACGCAGCGCTGCCGAGCATCGATCTGAGCGCAACCGGCCCGTTGACTGAGGACGATCTTGAGGATGCGGTAATCGCCGGGGAGCAATTCGCTTGTCCGCTGCGCGCCATGGCGGACACCGTTTCCACAAATGGCGGCGGCTATGAGGCCATGACACCGTGGCGCAGCGGTATGGGATCTCCCGACAATCCGCGATGCTATGGACGTTTCCGGTCAAAGCAGGTCGCGGCGATGCTCCCCATCCTCTACGGGAATTCTGCCTCAGTGGCTCTGAAAAAGCGGGCCATCAGGGCAGCATATTCCATGGGAAAGCAATACGATGGAATTCGCACGGGGCCGAATGGTGGCCACTGGACGTGGCACTTCGCCTATGCCGCCTTTTACAGATGGTGCCGTGGCTTGCCGTTGGACGAATTCACGATGGACGACTTGAGAACCGGAAACATTCTCGGCCAGTATTATACGCTGACCCCGGAGATAATCGCCTCCTTCAATACGCCCCATAACAGCGCGACAATGCCGGGGAATTCAATGCTGCGGCCTATCACCAACATTACCGGGAACAGGGTAGAATTCCTTTCGCCAGAGTCCAAAGTGGCGTATCGGGGATTGGCATTGTGTTCCGCCGATGGAATGCGACGGACGCCTGTCACAGATGATAGTGGCTACAGCGGCCTTAACACGCCAGCGAACAAGCTTGTGGAAATAACTGTCGGCAATGCCTCCGGTTTCTCGGTTGGAGATCAGGTGGCCTTCCTCCCGATCAGAACCTTGGTCCCCGGAGACCCCGAGTGGCACATTCGCGCGGCCTCCATTCCGTCTGCGCCCACAAACGGCGCCAGCCGAAGCGTGGCGATCAATTCTCCTTACCGCAATCAGGGCGTTGGCGGCGACTTCATGCTTTTTGCTCAGGCACTGGGGATCATGCAGCCGGGGTGGGAAGAAATGAAATCCTACGTCGTGCGCACCACGGATGGGACATACCCAGTCAACGGCGACCCCTATCCCCACATGTTTGAAGGTGCGGGTTTTGCCGAATCCAATGACGATGATCCGGTCACCACGTGGGGGCTGCGCATTTTCAACACGCTTTGGGACGACGTTCTGTCCCTCATTCCGCAGCCGGGAGCCTGACCCATGCCGATATACAGATACTGGCCCAGAGACGCTGGCTTGGGCGCAAGCAAGCTCACGACCTCCACGGCCCTTGCATCGTTGATGGCGGCCACGGGTTACGCCGTTCGCGCCCTCCACGAGCAGGCTGGAGAGTACACGACGGAGGGGACTATAACTCCGGGCATGCTGGAGCACGATCCCTATCCATCCATCCGCGACGGTGTGCCGTATCTCGAAATGGATGGATGGGTCTATG
>NZ_DAMDHB010000066.1:0-6563 GCF_032102465.1 Haematobacter sp.
ATGACTGGCCGGCAGAAGTCCGGAATCCCTGGCCGACTTCATTGGAATCCGCAGTCGAGACGCTGCAGGGCAAAGGGCCATTCACCGTTTTCGCCCCGACCAATGCCGCATTCGAGGCCCTGCCCGCCGGCACCGTCGAGACGCTGATGAAGCCCGAAAACAAGAAAATGCTGGTCAAGGTCCTGACGTGCCACGTGGTCGGCGCCAACGCCATGGCAGCCGATGTGCAGAAGATGGTGGCTGACGACGGCGGCAAGCATGTGATCGAAACGCTGGGCGGCTGCAAGATCACGGCCGTGGTCAAGGATGGCATGGTTACCCTGACCGATGAAAACGGCGGCGTGGCCCATGTCACCATCGCCGATGTCGTGCAGTCGAACGGCGTCATTCACGTCATCGACAAGGTTCTGTTGCCGAAGAGCTGATCCTCCGACGCAGCCCGGGCCATGTCCCGCGCGGTCTTTCCCTTCCGCACGGGCATGGCCCGTTGTCGCCGGGTCTTCCGGCAAAACCCAACCAAAGAAGGAATTTTCTCATGAACGCGATCACATCGGTGACGGCTGCACTGCTGCTGTCATCTCTCGCAGCCCCTGTCATGGCGGGCACGGTAGTCGGCCTGTCAGGTGAAAATGAGCTGCACCGGCTCGATACCGACAGCTGGGTCCGCACCGGCGGCGTGACCGTCACCGGTGTCGAGGGGCGCGTGTTGGGCATCGATGTGCGCCCGGCGGACGGCAGGCTCTATGGCGTCTTTGCCGATGGCACCCTCGCCACCATCGACCCCATGACCGGTCTTGCCACCAAGGTCAGCACGCTGGCGGTCATGCTCCCCCGAGGTGCCACGGCCACGGTTGATTTCAATCCGGTCGCAGACAAGCTGCGCGTCATGGGCAGCGATGGCACGAACCTGCGCGTCACTGTGGAAACCGGCGAGGTGGTGGCGGATGGCAGTCACGCTTATGAAGACGGCACGGCTCCGAACATCATCGCGGGCGCCTACACCAATTCCCACGCCGGGACAGAGAAGACCCAGCTTTTCAACATAGACGGTGCGGCCGGCTGGCTTGTCCTGCAGGATCCGCCGAATGACGGCAAGCTGAATGCGTTGGGCGAGATCGGCGTGAAACCGGCCGAAGCGGGGTTCGACATCGCATCGGATGGGAAGGGCGGCAACGCAGCCTGGCTGGTGGTGAAGGACGGCTTCCATTCGGTCGATCTGGAAAGCGGCAGGACAACCGAGATGGGCAAGATCGACGGGATTAGCCTCCGCGACATCGCGATCCTTCCCGCAACGTAGCTCGCCCGCACTGTGGCAGGTGCTGCCGGTCCGGTTCGGTTCAATGTGCTGCGGTCCGGGGACGACGCCTCCGGGCTGCAACCAGGGTGGGATGCTTAGCAGGCTGCTGAAAAGTCCTGAAGTGTCATGCCTATGTGCCGGAAAACGGAAATCGGCCCGGAAACGCCCGGATATATATGGATTTCCGGTGTCGTCAGATGGCGAACGATTTCCGCTCCAACACAGGCCAAAAAGCCTTTCAGCAGCCTGTTGGGCGCGGCGTCGGCGGGCGCGGGCATTCATCCTGACGGACGTGAGATCGGCGCCGCGTCAACCGCTCCTCGCGTCCGCCACGCGCGTCAGATATAGGGGTCTGGTTATGGCACGCGCTCCGACGATCACTGTCACCCGCATGGCTCAGCTATCGCTGTTGGACTGGAGCAGGCCGAAATTTGGGGAGCGCATGGTGCAGATCAGACCCTTTTCCCCATAGTCGAGCTCCACGTCTCCCTCAAACTCTGCGGCTAGGACCTGGCGGATCAGGAAGGTGCCAAAACCTTTCGTCGCAGGGGAGGCAACGGGTGGTCCATTGATCTCCTTCCAGACGAAATGAAACGATTGATCATCGGGCCCAAAGGTCCACTCCACGACGATCTTTCCCGCGTCCACCGACAAGGCCCCGTATTTGGTCGCATTGGTGCCGAGCTCATGCAGGGCCAGGGTGAGGGCGAAGGTTCTTTCGTCATTCAGAAGCACCTCCGGGCCAGAGGCCGAGACGCGCGCTTCCGCGTCCTGATTGAAACGGGCGACCGCATGCCTGACGATATCGCGAACCGACGCCTGACTGTTTTTGCGCAGGGACAGGATGTCCTGCGCTTGTCCCATCGCGTCCAGACGTTCGATCAGCTTCTTATGCAGATCCTCCTTGGTGAGCGAGGTGCGGGCGGTCTGGTTCACTACGGCGCGCACCAGCGCATAGGAATTCTTCATGCGATGGATCAGTTCACGATTGCGCAAGTCCGCGCCTCTCTCGAACCGGACCTTGTCGGTGGTCTCTACCACGGTGTCCATGAATCCGCAGACCTTGCCGGTCTCATCAACCACGGGGCTGTAGGAGAAGGTGAAGAACGCTTCCTCCATGCGCCCGGCGTGACGGGATACTTCGAGCGGATAATCCACGATGAAGGTGGATTGGCCGGACATCGCTTTTTCCGCAATCGGGCCGATATTTGCCCATGCTTCCGCCCAGATCACCGAGAAGGGGAGGCCGATGCAGTCCCCCTTTTCGCCGAGGATCGGAACGAAAGCGTCGTTGTAGATCGCGATGTGCTCCGGTCCCCAGCACAGGCACTTTGCAAAGCCGGAACGTATAACGAGGCTGACCGTCGTTCGAAGGACCGCCGGCCACGTTTCGATCGGTCCGAGCGGGGTGCTGCTCCAGTCGTGCATGGCGACCTTGCGGCCCATAGCCGTGGAGAGATCGAGAAATGGATACCGATCAGGCATTCTGGGAGCGCTTTCAAAGCTGTCGAGGATGGCGACCGGATCTTACGGAATTTCCGAGAAGTAGTCTCATGCCGACACTTTCACAAGCGGCGACGTGAACAGCGCATGATGCCTTCGGCTTGTGTAAAGACTTCGGCGCAAGGAAGCTCATCCGCCGCCGTTGCGGTCCGAACCCTTCCTGAGCGCGGTCGAGGACACTGCTCGCCACGGGCCCGAGCCTCACTGTGCAGCGCGGCGAAGGCATGTCCTCGGTCCATGACCCATCACGACGGCTTACGGCAGATGTGCCGTCCAGGTCGGGTCTTCGAACTTCTCGCGGGCAAGTTTCTGCGCTTCGGCCATTTCATCGGGGCTGACGGTGCCGGAACGGGCCCCGTAAAGGCTGGAGAAGGTCTCCAGCATCCGCGCCAGCACGGCCTCCTGGCTCAGACCGGTCTGGCTGCGCACCGGATCGACCCGTTTGCCGGCGGAAACGATGCCCTTGTCGGAGATTTTCTCCCGGCCGATCCGCAGCAGCGCCGTCATCTTGTCCGCGTCCATATCGTAGGCCATCGTGACATGGTGCAGCACAGCACCCCCGGCATAGCGCTTCTGCGCCGCGCCGCCGATCTTACCTTTCGGCGAGGTGATGTCGTTCAGCGGCTTGTAGCTCGCTTCGATCCCCAGGGCATTCAGGGCTTTCAGCACCCATTGGTCAAGAAACGCATAGGAGGCGGCGAAATCCATGCCGTCCACCAGTTCGCCCGGAGCATAGAGCGAGTAGGTCAGCGCCGACCCCGGCTCAACGAACATCGCGCCGCCTCCGGTGACACGGCGCACCACCGTGACCCCCAGCCGGTCCGCCGCTGCCATGTCCACCTCGTTGGAGAGCGACTGGAAATTGCCGATGATGATCGCGGGCCGGTCCCAGTGCCAGATCCGCAGCGCCGGTCGCCTGCGCCCTGCCGCCACCTCCCGCGCGAGCACATCGTCCAGCGCCAGATGCAGCGCTGGTGCGGTCGGGCCGGTATCGAGAATTTCCCATTCGAAGTCGTGCCAGGACTTGGCAAGTCCCAACGCCCGGCGGACGGCGATTGCAACGGACTCGGCGGTAAACCCGACAAGAGCCGCCCCCGGACGGAGATTGTCCCTTATGGCCATGGCCAGGTGCTCCGGTGGAGTATCCGCAGCAAGACCGGTCAGCGACCTTGTGATGTCATCAAGCGCTTCAGTCGGCTCGAGAAAGAAATCGCCCGATATCCGCAGATCGGCCAAGCGACCCTCGCGCACTTCAAGATCCGCAACCACCAGTTTCCCGCCGGGAACCTTGTATTCGCCATGCATGCAGAAGCCCTTTCCTTGCGCCGCGCCCAACGGGAACGGTGATGGCACGTGTTATGTCCGTCAGGACGGAGGGTACAGCGTCAAAGTTGGCCGCTGCCGGGCGCTGCCTGTCCGTGCGCCGGCAATGCGAGCGGTGGAGGCATACTACCTGGGATCAATCAACCGCCTCCGGGGCGGTGCGACCCCTGACGCTTCCTCAGGGAATCTGTACGCGAGATGGAGCGTGCTGCGCGCGCGCGGAAAGCGGCGTCAAATGCTGCCACGGCAGGGCGGCAATCCTGCGTACTGTCCTCGAGCGCACGGAAGCGGGTGAGTTCAGACGTCACTTCGCCCAGCCCCAAAGCATCCTGCATTGTGTCCGCGCGCGCGGAAGCCGCTGGGCTACGGCATGCTGAGCGGCGAAGCGGAAAGTTCTGTGCTCGCACGCGTGGATGCGGCCACGGCTGACACCGAGCGATCGACCTCCCCCGAGTTCTGCGCGCGCGGCAGCAGCTTCCCAGACGGCGGGATGCGCTTGGTATGTTGTATCCTCGAGCGCGCGGATGCGACGCTCGCAGGTCATGCACAATGCAGGGACAATTCAGTCTGTCCCCGCGCGCGCTGATCCAGCGCTCCGCGCCACGCCGTCGTGGCATGGACCTGTGAGAGTTGGTCTTCCTTGAGACCCTTGCGGGAGATATGCGGGAAGTCATCAACCGTTGATTTCGATCGTCCGGGACCGGTACGGCGCCGGTTCCGGCTGCCCGCTGTCTTAGGCCGCGAGGTCCCCGGAGCAGGGGGAGAGACTACTCCGCAAGCTGCAGCATTGTCTTGATTGCGCGGCGTTCATCCATAGCCCTGTAGCCTTCGGCGACCTCCGCGATGGGCAGGATAAGGTCAAAGACCTTGCCGGGCTGGATCCTGCTCTGGAGCACACGTTCCATCAGGTCAGGGAGGAACCGCCTGACGGGGGCGGGGCCGCCCAGCATGCGCTGCTGCCGGAAGAACAGCTGTTGGCCATCGAAACTCACGCCATGCGGCACGCCGACATATCCGATGGAGCCGCCGGGGCGGCATACACCCATGGCCTGCTGCATGGATTGCTGCGTTCCCACGGCTTCGATCACCGACTCGGCGCCGATGCCATCGGTCAGCTCCATGATGCGCTGGATGCCATCCTCTCCGCGCGCTGCCACGATGTCGGTCGCCCCGAACTCCCGGGCAAGTTTCGCGCGGCCCTCGTGTCGGCTCATGGCGATGATCCGTTCAGCGCCAAGCTGGTGCGCCGCCATGACCCCCATCAGACCGACCGCCCCGTCGCCCACGACGACGACCGTGCTACCCTCGCGCACATTGGCGGCTACTGCGCCATACCAACCGGTTCCCAGAACGTCTGATGCTGCCAGCATGTCCGGGATCATTCCCGTATCGGGGATCTCGGTGGTTGCGACGAGCGTTCCGTCCGCAAGCGGCACACGGGCGTAGGGCGCTTGTGCTCCGGTCATGAACTCCCGTTGCTGGCACGATGACTGGAAGCCGAAGCGGCAGTGCGGGCAGGTATTGTCCGACAGGCAGAAGCTGCCGACGACGAACTGGCCCGGTCTGATCGTGCGGACTTCGGACCCCACCTCGACGACGATGCCGCAATATTCGTGTCCCATGTGGACTGGCGCGGCCTGCGGCTGCAACCCGCGATAAGGCCAGAGGTCGGAGCCGCAGATGCAGGTGGCCGACAGCTTGATGATCGCATCCGTGGGTTTGACGATCTCCGGGTCCTCGACATGTTCGTAGCGAACGTCGCCGGGGCCGTGCATCACGGTGGCATACATGACGCTATCCTTTCGTCAGGTGTTGTATTGGGCGTCGGTGACCTGTTCCATCCAGGTGACCACCTCGCCGTCCTTTACCTCCTGAACGGCGATATGGCTCATGCCGGTATCGGGGGCGGCCCCGTGCCAGTGGCGCTCCCCCGGCGCGAACCAGACGACATCGCCCGGGCGGATCTCCTCGACCGGTCCCCCCTCCCGCTGCACCAGCCCTCGCCCGAAGGTGACGATGAGCGTCTGTCCGAGCGGATGGGTATGCCAGGCGGTGCGGGCACCCGGATCAAAGGTCACATGCGCGCCCTGAACACGCTCCGGGGCAGTGGGGTTGAACAGCGGGTCGATACGGACCTTGCCGGTAAACCAGTCTGCCGGCCCCACGGCGGAGGGCCTCGCCCCCGCTCGAAAGATTTCCATGGCGGTATCCTCTTGACGGTTCGTTCGATGATCGGGTGTCACCGCCGTGCCGGGTCGGACCAGGGGTCTTGCCGGCAGCGGCTTATGCGCAGGATAGATATTGCTTTGATATCGACAGGTATCAATGCGTCACGATGAGATGAGCGTTTACCTTCCCAACGAGCGGGAGAAGCATCTATCGATGCGATGCGATGCGATGCGATGCGATGCGATGCGATGCGATGCGATGCGATGCGATG
>NZ_DAMDHB010000066.1:6663-9817 GCF_032102465.1 Haematobacter sp.
CGAAATACCGTTGGGCAGGGTTTTAGAAGTTTTGCGACATACGCCACCTGACGCGAACCACCTGTTCCGTCCCCGATCCAAGCGGGACAACCGAAGCGGCAGGGGCTGGTCTATACCTGCGTCCCGCCACTGAAGGGGAGTGAGGAGAGACCGGCGAGGTCCGATGACACCCTCGGTCATCCGCATCAGAACCGGCCCTTACGAAATGCCGGTCGCCAACCGGCTGATGACTACGTGTCCCGCCGTGCATGTCGCGACCCCGATCGAAGCCCGGTTCGTCGATATCTTCACGGGAATGGGGTGGGGCGTATCCCCGCCGCGGACCGTATCGGAAGGCGGATAATCCGCCTCCCTGGCCGTAGGGTCATGTCAGCGCAGCTCGCCGATCTTCCAGAACAGCGTCTCGCCCGAGCTGTCGTCCACTCCATCGTTGTCGGTGACGATATAGGCATCCCCCGCCGCGTCGAAGGCCAGACCTTCCACCTTGTCCACCACATAGCCGTTGGTCAGCTTCCGCAGTTCCGGGATCAGGTCGCGCACTTCCTCCTTGGTCACGAGCGGCAGAGCGTCACCGATCTTGGCGGGTTTCAGATCCGTCAGCGGGATGCGGAAGATCTTCTTCAGCTTCGCCTTGTCGCCGATCAGGTTGTCGCGCTCGATCACGTAGGCGTGGTCGCCCTGCACGGCAATCTCCGACAGCCCGACCCAGCCTGCGCCCTTCTTCTCCAGCGGATAGCGCACCGCGCCCCATTCGCCGTTGTCGAGATCATAGGCGAGAAGCTTGACCTCGCCCTTCGCGTCGTCGCCCCATTCCCGCTGCATGGCGAGCCACAGCGTGTTGCCGATGCGCGCGATCCCTTCCGCGCCGAACCGCGTCTGATGCGGCAGAAGGTTCAGGGGGAGGGATATTTCCTTCTTGATCTCCCCCTTTGCATTCACGTTCAGAATGGCGTGGGGCACGAGTTTCGCCGGATCACCCTCGTTGGCCAGCCAGTAGCCGCCGTTGCCGTCCGGGGTGATCCCTTCGATATCCAGCTTCTGTGCGGGATCGCCATTGCGGGTGACGGCGATGCGGTTGGTGATCCGCGCGGGCGTGACGGTCGCGTCGATCTCATAAAGCGCAGGTGCGGCGAAATAGACGCTGTCGGACGCCGCAACCAGATGGCCGGGCTTCCCATCCACCCCGGCGAGCGCACCCAGAGCACCCCAGCCGATCAGGTCATCCGCCCCGGCGGAGGTGAGCATGGGATACGCCGGCGCTGCATCGGAGAGTTCATAGAGCATCACATGGGCGCGGGCGCCGCCGTCCTCGCCCAGATCGGCCTCGTTCGCGGTGACCAGCAGATTGCGGGCGGGAATGGCGACCACGCCCTCCGGGCTGATGCCGGAGGGCAGAAGCTGCACGAGTTTCGGCTGTGCCAGATCGCTTAGCTCATAGACCGCGACGATGGAGGCGCGTTCCGATACCACGAAAAGATAGGGCGTGTCGCCGTAGCGGGCAAACTCCACGCTCTCGATCTCCACCCCCTTGGCGCGCGAACGCTTCTCTGGATAGTGGCCGATCTCCGCGATGGCCCGCTCCAGTGAAGTGCCTGAATCATGGATCAGGGTGCCGTCCTTGCGGAAGATGCTGAAGCCGCGGCTCCCGCCTTTCCAGTCGCCTTCGTTCGCGATGGCGAAATGATCCGCGTCGATCCACTTCACCCCGTCGGGCTCCCGCCGGAGCGGTGCCGTTGTCTCGTTGAAGGAGAGGCGCCCGTCCGTTTTCGTATCGACCCCGTTGAGCACCACCTCGCCCGCGGAGAAATGGGAGACGACCCTGCCATCTGCCCCGATCACGACGATATGGTTGTTTTCCTGCAGCGTCACGGCGATCTCGCCCGCCGCGTTGATATCGACGAACTCCGGCTCCGGGTCTTCGCCGCCGATCGCGGCGAGGCCGGTGAGTTCGATGCGCTGCAACTGCGCGCAATCGACCACGCCGCCGGTCAGCGGCAGTTTCAACACGAACCCCGCTGGCATCTGGGGAAGACCGCCATCGCCGGCCTCTTCATCCCGCTCGTTCTCCACCGCGATGGCGACGAAACTGCCGTCGGGCGCGACGGCGACGGAATCCGGCTGGCCGCCGATATCGCAGGAAGCGATCTCCTTCGCAGAGGCGATATCCACCGTCACGAGCCGCCCGGAAGGCCGCGTGTAGCTTTCGGAGGTATTGACCGCGACGACCGCGCGGTCACCGATGATGTGCGCGGTCGTCGGCTCCCCGTTCAGCGCGACATTTCCAAGCGGCTTCGGCGCGCGCGGGTCGGTGATATCGATGAGACCCAGCACGCCGAGCGGGCTGTCCGTATAGATCAGCCGGTTGCCATCCTCCGATACAGAGATGATCTCCGCCGAGGAGGCGCGCGACACATCTTCCCCGTCGGCCATGTTGGCGATGACCGGGAATGTCGAGATGCGGTTGAAGCTGTCGGCGAGCGCCGGAGCCGATATGAGCGCCAGCACCGAGGCGGCGGAGAGCAGACGGGCGGACATGGGAACTCCGTGATTGATCGGCGCGAGCAGTGGCGGAGTTTCGTCGCAGTTTCGTAACGGTCAGATGAATATTCCATGTCGCGCAAAGGCCGGGCGGCTACGGATCGTCTCTGGAGGGGGAGGTGGCGGCGACCCCAGGGAGGAGGAGAGGGTCGCCGCGCTTTTCCTGGACTCGGGGAGGAGGATGAGTCCTGGGAAACACATCAGGCGGTTCTAGCGCCCGTTTGCATGAATTGGGGTGCGAGCCGGCCGACTGCAAGAGTGGCGGTGCGTTTACGTCACGGAAGGCAGATCATTATAGTAGGGACCGGAATCTCTACCGGTCCCTTATGCACATCGCTCGACGGCTGGGCTGTCCCTTGCCGAAGCAGGTTTAACTTGACGTGTGTGAGGGGTGCTCCATGTGACCCGCCGCCGGTTCTTATTAGGGATTCAAATGATGAATCCCTCGAGCTTTTTGCGCAGCAGGAGCCGCGAGATACGATGCCCCTTGCGCCCCGCTCCAGCAAAATGTCACCCGCGGAGTTCATCGATCGGCTGGTAGGCGAGACTTCGAGAAAATTTGTTAGCGTCCGCGCACGTGGTGTAATTTCAGCGCCTTCGACGGTGTAATCCCGGG
>NZ_DAMDHB010000067.1:0-9171 GCF_032102465.1 Haematobacter sp.
GTGCTGATCGGCGGCACCGGAACCGGCAAGACCCACCTCGCCATTGCCATAGCGCATCAGGGGGTCAAAATTGAGCGCCGATTGACACTGGTCTTCTGCCCGCGCCACGACAGTCATCGAGAAGCACCTGGACGCGCAGGCCTGTCTGGCCGACATCCTTCCCCGCATCCCTGATCTCAAGATCACAGGCTCGACGATCTGCTTTCATGGAGCTGAAACCACTCTTCAGGAAACGGCCCCAAGTCACCTGCGCTGCCGCAACAAACCGCCTGTTACGCCCTGGGTTCAGCCCCCCACCATGTTGGATATGGTCTGAGCGGCAGTGGATGGACCCCAGCAACGAACTTCGCCGGCTCCCTCGTCGGTGTGACGGCTCCCGCAATCGGTAGCGTATGAACATCAAGCCTAATCACCTTGCCAATCTGCATCCGGTCCCTCCTCAATGCCAACGGCGAGGCGTAATCAGGCTTAAGAGGCTGCTGAAAAAGGCTTTTAGCCGGTGTCGGAGCGGAAATCGTTCGCAATCTGTCGGAATTCGGCCGGAAATCTATATACTTCCGGGCGTTTCCGGGCCGATTTTCCGATTTCCGGCACATAGGCGTGACACATCAGGACTTTTTCAGCAGCCTGTCAACACAACCCTCCAACAAGGCATGCCGCGGGATAGGCCGCCAATATCGCAACGCTTAGCAGGCGATCATGGCGTCTGACGCGCTCCAATCCTCATTTGAAATTCTCGGCGATCACAGTACCCAGCCGGGGGCTTCTAGCCCCTGGCATCCCAGCCGAGCAGCGTCGATATCCGCATGGTGGTCGCGATGAGTTGCTTGCGTACATCCTCTACCGCTTCTCGTTCCACCACTGCGTTAGGGGCGGTAAGGTTAACTGCGGCAATAATATCTCCGATCATATTGCGAATGGGCGCAGCAGCCGAGATGATGTCGGCTTGGAAATCACCCAGATGCACGATGGCTGGAAGCGCGGCATCCGCTCGTGCCTGTCGCGCGATGGTGGAAGTGCTGCCTGCCTTGGGAGTGCTGACGCCTTCCACGCGAAAACGACTTAGTATCTCGGTTTCGCTCAACCCGGAAAGCAGTACACGTCCGAGCGTGGTTGCGCGTGCGGGTAGCCGGCTGCCCACATGAATGATTGAACTATCATGCTTGGGACCGGCGAGACGCATGACATAGAGAACCGAAGTCCCGTCCAGAACGCCCAGATGGACCGACCACCCCGTCAGGCTGCGCAACTTCTCCAGTTCGGGCTGTGAGATTTCCACCACTTCGCGCGTTGCGAAATAGCCATAGGTCAGCCTCATGACGCCCGGCCCGAGCGCATAGGTCTCCGTCCGCTCGTCGTGCAGAAGGCATCCCTCGGCCGCCAGCGTGTAAACAGTTCGGAATGCGGCGGAGCGTGTTATCCCGAGCGATGCGGCAATTTGCGACAATGACAGATTGGGCGTCTCGGGAGTGAAGAGCTTCAACGTGGACAGCCCGCGGACAAGTCCGGGAACCAGATACCGATCTTTGCCCTGCTCCGGCGACCTCATTGCACCACGCTCCCGCCACTGCTCGCTTGGTTTACCTGTAAAACGCTTAATCGCATATAAAACATGGCTGGGCTATGGCCATATCTGTTGATGCTCACGGCATCGGATGTGTCCATTGAGAGGTAAATACCATGACTGCACAAGACACGGCCTTCGCCACGCTTTCGGATGAATTGAAAGCCCATACCGGGCGCTTCACAGACAAGAAATTCGACTGGAAGGCCTTCCCCTCCAACGTAGGATTCGAAGAGCTTTCCCGCGCTCAGATGCGGTATATCGGTGCCGGTGGGTCCCCGAAGGTTGGCGATACCTCTACGCTGAAGCCCGATCATTTCACCCTGTCCCTGATCTACAAGGAACCGGGAAAATATGCTGCCTGCCACAGCCATGAGATCGAAGAGAGCTTTCTCATCATCGACGGCGCGCTGATCGTCGGCTGGGAGCGTGACGGGGAGGTCGTAGAGGTCAATCTGGGCCCGAAGGACATGATCCTGAACGCACGGGAAATCGGACACGGCTTCCGTGTCGACGGCGTGGAGCCGGTGATGATGTCGATCTCGGTGGATGTGGGCAAACCTCTGCCGCCGGTCTATCACTACCATCCCAAGGAACACGCCCCTGAGCTTGCACGGGCCTTCGGGGCCGAACCCGGCAAAACGTTGCCGTTCGATCCCAAGGGCGAACATCCGCTGCAGCAACTGATGGCCAAATACGTCGTGCGCCATTCGGAACTGGAGACCCATTGGGAAGATGCGGGCTTCACGCGCAAGGTGTACTGCGGCCCCGGTGGCGTTGAGTCCGACACCTGCCGCAAGGAAATGCTGGGCGTCCCTTCGCGCGTCGGCGTGAAGCCGTTTGCGCGCGACGTGGAAGATGCCTTCCTTGTGCTCGAAGGCTCTTTCGTCGTCGGGTGGGAAGAGAATGGCGAACAGGTGGAAATCGAGCTCGGGCCACGTGATCTTGTGAAAACGCCGGCGGGTCGCAAACATTGGTTCCGCAACAATGGCGCTTCGGCTGCCACGGTGTGGTATGTAGTGGGTTCCGCAGAACCGGAAAGCGTCGCCTTCGAAGCGGCTTGATCAATCAACCGCACTCCCGGGCGGCGGTTGCTGTCCGGGGGTGCGGCCGCGCGGCTATTCTGTATGCGCCCTATGCCACAGTTCGGAGCCGACCCTCACCCGACTCTGCTCGGAACTTCAGGAGCCTTTCGGATCCTCGCGTTACTTCGTTTTGCCTGTAAAACGATGCCTTTCCCTACCCTGTTCTCGACTGGCAAAACATGCCTTCGACACAACAGGGATAAAAAATGCACAGCGCCAATCTTTCACGCCGTGGGTTCCTCTGTGCCACCGGCGCAGCGGCCCTGCTGGCAACGGGAACGTCCGCGTTCGCTCAGAGCACCGATTTTTCGTTCATAGCACCCTTCAGCTTTTCACTCGCATTCGGTGACGTTCTTTATGCCGATGCGATGGGCTTCTACCGCGACGAAGGGCTGAACTTCAAAGCAGAGGCTGGCAAAGGTGCTTCCTTCGCCGCCCAGATGGTCATCGCCAAACAGATGTCCGCGGGCCGCACAGGGGGCACCAACTTCATTCAGTCGCGGGTGGACAACGGCGCGCCGCTTCTGTCCATAGCCACCATCGCGCAACTTTCGCCGTTCTACATCATCTCCTCGAAGGAAAACCCTGTCCGGTCCATGGAGGACTTGGAGGGGCGGACTGTTGGGATGGCCTCGCTCGGTGGCTCGATGGAAGGCACACTCGATTTGCTGATGCGGAGCGGGGGCCATTCCCCCGAGACAGTCAAGCGGGTCAAGGTCGCTGACACCGGCGCCTCCTATGCCCTGATCCAGGCCGGTCGCGCCGGGGCGTTCATTGGAAACACCTCCTCCATGATCACCGCCCTGGCTGCGACGGGGGATGCTGTCGCCATTCCAATGGATGATGGCATGCCCGGGCAAGTCTACGTCGCACATGACGAAGATGTTGCCGCGAACCCAGACAAGTTTGTGGCTTTTTTGAGAGCCACCCATCGCGCCGCTCTCACCATCGCCCAGACGCCAAAGGAGGAACTTGACCCGATCATCGACAGGATCGCCACCCGGTTCGATGTTCTGGGCACAGCGGATCGCGGTGCTGCCCGAGAGGATCTGTATGCCAACGCCCAGAACTGGATCGCGAAGGGTTCGGAGAATGTCCTACGGAACGTTCCCGAGGTCTGGGCGAATGCTGTGTCCATGCTCGGTGAGGCGGGCATGATCAAAAAGCCGGTCGATCCGACGAGCCTTTACACCAATGCACTTCTGGACAGGGCGCTCGCGTGATGATGCATGATATGGATGTGAAGCCCGCCGAAATCGACATTCGCGGGCTAACCAAGATATTCGGCGAGGGTCCGACGGCCGTTACCGCAATCTCGAATGCCGACCTCGTATTGGAGAGAGGAGAATTCATCTCGCTCCTCGGGCCATCGGGATGCGGAAAGACTACGCTCCTGCGCATCGTCGCGGGTCTTGAAGCGCCTACGGAAGGCAGCGTGGAGATCCGCGGGCTGTCGGTGTGGACCCGTTCCCGCCGCTCCCGCAAGGCGACGCGTCCCGTCTCCATGATGTTTCAGGAGGCGCGGCTTTTTCCGTGGTATTCGGTCGCTCAGAATGTGGCGCTGCCGCTGCGTATCGCGGGCGTCGGCAAGGCCGAACGAATGGAACGCGCGCATGAAATCTGCCGCACCGTCGGCCTTTCGGGGTTCGAAAACCATCGCCCCGGGCAGCTTTCCGGTGGAATGCGACAGAGGGCCTCCCTCGCCCGGGCGCTTGTGACCGATCCGCAGGTACTTCTCCTGGACGAACCATTCGGCGCCCTGGACGCGATGACCCGGGATGCGCTGAACGTCGAACTGATGGAGGTCTGCGCGCGGGCGAAGGTCACAACAATTCTCGTGACCCATTCAATCGTTGAAGCCGCTTTCCTCTCTGATCGCGTCGTGGTGCTTGCCCCTCGGCCGGCTCGGATTACCGGAATCGAGAAAATGGGGTTTCCCCGCCCAAGAACCCTGGATCTGCAACGGACTGGCGAGTTTCAGGACATCGTTGCTCATCTCCGCTCAGAACTGACGAGACCAAGCCATGCTTAACTCAAGGAATATCTGGCGGGTCGTTCTGCCCTCCATCGCTGTCATTATCTTCCTCGGCAGTTGGTCTCTCTATGTGCGTATGGCAGATGTTTCGGCCTTTGTTTTGCCATCTCCCGAAGCCATCGCGATCTCACTGGTAAATCTGGTGCAGGATCCTTCCCTGTGGTACCATGTCCGCATCACTGTGACTGAGGCGGCCAGCGGCTTCATGATAGCGGTCGCGCTCGGGCTGACGCTCGGCTTCGTGATGGCGCGGGTTCCGCCGGTGGAATGGGCAGCCAAACCGTTCATCGTGCTTCTTCAGCTTGTACCGAAAATCGCACTGGCGCCGCTTTTCATCCTCTGGTTCGGGTTCGGGCTTGAATCGAAGATCGTCATCGCTGCGGCTCTTGCCTTTTTTCCTATATTCTCCAACGCTCTGATCGCCTTCAAGTCGGTGGACAAGGGCGACAGTGACGTCATGGTCATGCTTCAGGCCTCGCCGCTTCAGCGGCTCATGATGCTGGAGCTGCCGACCGCCCTTCCAGTCGTGCTGACCGGTATGGAAGTCTCGGTCGTGATGGCGATGATTGGTGCGATCGTGGGCGAGTTTATCGGGGGAAGCGAAGGACTGGGTTACTTGGCGGTGAAATACCTTCAGGAACTCTCCGTTCCGAACCTCTTTGCCGTGATTGTGGTTCTGACGATGGTGGGACTGACGCTCTATCTGATGATCGGTCGGCTGCGTGCGTGGTTTGCGCCATGGCACGGTGCAACCGGGGCGCAGCCCCACTGATAAGCGCTCGTCCCCGGGATCGATCGGCTTTCCGGGGACGCTTGGCGCCTGCATGCTGACGAGATAGCTTTCAGTCGCACGGGCGTTCGCACATGCTCTTATCCAGCGAGCGCAAGCCTCCTAGTTCGATTTTTCACTATCCGGGTGGGTCGAACAAGTGGGCGTAGTGCAGAACTTGTCTGATTGCGCAACCGTGTTTCGATACACCTGAGATTCCATCAGACCGTTCGCTGCCGGTTTCTGGTCTGCAGGGTGGGGATCATTATTACGAACGCACTCCTTCGTGGAGCTATCGCAGCTCTACAGTAACAGCTGACCGTAGGGTGGAGGTAACTAACGTCCCCATGGACCAAAAAAAAGGAACCGCTCTGGCAAATACGCAGCGGTGGTGATCCTTTGTCTTGTCCATGGTTCACGGCCAGTACAGGGATCTTCTCCGTTGAATATCGTTGCTGACCGGATCACCTGTACCACCATCAATACCGCCAAGCCGAAGACGCGGCAGCCGAGGCTCTGGCCAAATACACCACGGAAGAGTTATTCTGGAAAACCCGCTCTCCTGGGCGTATCTAGAGGGAGGCTATTGTGGTGGTTCCGTCACGGGAGTCGGGACCCAGCCAATTGTCAGTGATCGTTACGATGTCGCGGAGCAGCGCTCTTCGATCAGCCGCAAATAGGGACACTCTCGACCGTCTGCTCGCGGCTACCTATCCCGAGGCGGGGCGTCATGAAAACGGTTCTTCTGAACCGTGATTGCAGCAGAGTAGTATTGCGGGCCGGCGCACAACGCCGGACCTCAATGTACTACCCATGAGAAACGGAGCGCATCGTTTTGATCCGCGCCTTTTCTACACCGTCAGATCCACTTCCATATCCAGGAAGGGTGCATATTGCTGCGCGCCGAAGATATCGCCATCTCCCGCCGATCCCGACGGACGTTTGCGCAAGATGGTGAACTTGATCGCATAAGCCGGGTCGTATTCGACGAAATCCGTAAGCCGCGCGGGATCGACCTTCAACATTCCGCAGACGGTTTCCGGCGTGAGTGTTCCCGAGCGTTTCACCATCTCGTAGGTCGCCCTTTCGCGAAAGATGATGTCGAAAGTGATCTTGTCGGTGCCTGCGTTCTTGGACCGGATCGTCTTGGCGAGATCCGAGAGCTTCGTGGTCGTGTTCATCCGATGTCTCCTCAGCCGATCATGGCGGTGTGGGTGGGGAAAAGCTCCAGCGGATCGTCCACGGCCATCGTGTGGTTCAGCGTCCAGCGATAGGCGGGGCTGGCCTCCAGCACCTCGTCCAGCACGAAGGAGACGCCGCCCGCCGTGCCCTTCACATCCGGCAGCCGCGCGTAGAATAGCTGCCGCGTGCCGGTCATGGTCACCTCCTCCGCCATCTCGCGCGTGGGAGCCACGCCCTGCACGACGATGCAAAGCTCATGCGACGGGCGGTCCCGCAGCGGCTCCATCTCGCCCATGATGCCGTCGCGGCCGAAGACGTTGTAATGCAGCTCCCACCCGTCGGGGCCGAAACGCTCCACCGTCTGCTGGCGCGCCCAGTCGATCACCGCATCCACATTGGCGATGGTGTAGGGATCGCGGATGCCGGCCATGCCGACGAATCGCTCGCCGACCTTGCCCGAACCTTCCAGCTTCACCCGGATGCCCTGCGACGGCTCAAAAGTCATGCCGGTGACCCGCGTCGTCTTTTCCGACACCTGATCGTAGGCGCAATGGGTCATGTCCAGCATCCCGCCCGCCACGAATTCGTGGAACGGGTTGGAGCGTTCGTACATCGCATGGCCCGCAACCGAGGCGACGGTGCAGCGTTGTTCCGGCGCCATGGCGGTCACCTGCACATGGTCCTGCGTGATCTCTCCCATCACGGTTTCCTCGGCGCCGTAGGGCTCAGCGCAGAAGGAGGTGCATTCCAGCACCTTGCCCAGGTAGTAGCTCTGCGCCTCCGGGTAGCCCTTGTGGAGCGCGGCGGCGGCAAAGATCGCGCTGTCGGAGGAACGCCCGCCGATGATCACGTCGCAGCCCTCCTCCAGCAGCTTGACGAAGGGATGCACGCCCGCCATCGCCACGATGCGGGAGGTGGCGTCCAGCTCCTCCTCCGTCAGGTCGGCGCGGGTGTCGAGCCCGGTGACCGGCGATCCGCCGCGGATCTTGGCGCGAACATAGGAGGGATCGACCTCGGAATAGAACCAGCCGAGCTTGAAGGGCGCCAGCCCATGGCGCGCCGCGATGTCGCGGATGATCTGGACATACATGTCCACCCGCGAATTGGTGCCGGTATCCCCGGCCGAGCCGATCATCATCGGCACGCCGATGCGGCGTGCGGCCAGCAACATCTCCTCCAGGTCATGCTCCTGCCAGACCTTCGGGCTTGCGCAGGTATCAGCGCCGAGCGGCACGGGGCCGATGTCGTCGCTGCCGGAATCGGCGGCGATGATGTCGGGGCGGGCATCGACGCCGATGTGGAAGCTCCGCGTCTTGAGCGGCGCGAAGCCGAGATGGCCGTTGGGGCAGATGATCCTGAGCGACGACATGGAAGCCTCTTGTGTGGTCGATATACCCATTCCCATGCAGGATTCGTGCCATGCCTGAGCGGCGCGAAAAAGCGGGCGGAACCAAGGAGGGGTGCAATCGACGGGGAGGGAGCGGGCCGCCTTGCGTGAAAATTTCACGCCAGCCGCGCCGGGCGCGTTCAGGCGCGGGGCATTCCCAGCTTGATCATCTGGTGGCGGAGCGCATGGCGGGAGAGTTTCAGGATCTCCGCCGCCTTTTGGACGTTGCCTTCGGCGCGGTCCAGTGCGGCGCTGATCAGCCCGCGCTGATAGTCCTCTGTCAGCTTGTGGAAGCCTTCGTCCAGCGGCGGCGTCTTTGGCGAGGCGGCGACGACGGACAAACCCGCCCGCACCGTGCGCAGGATGCGGTCCGGCATGTGTCGGGGGAGGATCACGTCCTCCTCCTCCAGGATGAAGATACGTTCCAGCAGGTTTTCCAGCTCCCGCACGTTTCCGGGCCACGGGTGGGCCAAGAAGATCCGCTCGGTCTCGGCGTCGAGCCCGCGGATGTTGCGGCCGTAGACCTTGTTGAACCGGTCGATGAAATGGCGGGCGAGGATCAGCACGTCCCCGCCGCGTTCCCTGAGCGCGGGAATGTTCAGCGCGATGACCTGCAAGCGATAATAGAGGTCTTCGCGGAATTTGCCCGAGAGCACTTCAGACAGCAGCACCTTGTTGGTCGCGGCGATGAAGCGGACATCGACGGCGGTGGATTTCACCGCCCCCACCCGGCGGAACTGCTGGGTGTCGAGCAGGCTGAGCAGCTTGGCCTGCAAGGTCAGGTCCATCTCCCGGATTTCGTCGAGAAAGATGGAGCCGTGGTTCGCAGCCTCCACCAGACCGACCTTGCGGTCGACCGCGCCGGTGAAGGCGCCCCTCTCATGGCCGAAAAGTTCGGATTCCAAAAGGCTCGTCCGAATGGCGGCGCAGTTGATGTCCATAATTCGCGCTTGGCACGGGCCGAAGCGCGGTGGAGCATCCGCGCGACGAGCCCCTTGCCGGTGCCCGTCTCGCCATAGATCAGCACGGTGCGGGCGGGGCTGACCGCGACACGTTCAATCAGCCGCTGGACTGTTGGTTTCCACGCAGAACTGAGCTGGTTCGGCGCGTAATTTCCATTGAGAATTGAGCCATGTGAACCTTCCCCCA
>NZ_DAMDHB010000068.1:0-8680 GCF_032102465.1 Haematobacter sp.
GTTGCGGGAGGTGTATCTCTGATCGCGTGGCTTTTGGCGAGATTTTTCTGGGGGATGTACGACCGTGAGTGACGCACTGCAACGGCTCCTCGCCATCCTCCGCGCATACCAAGCACAGGAGGCCAGCCATGGCGAGGGGTAGGCCACGCAAGAAGGTCAAGCGCACCGCATCAGGTCAGCCATCTCGCAGCGCAGAGGCCAAGGCCGACGCCGTGCGGGTCGCATTCGAGGAAGGCCCCATGCAAGTCGCTCTCAAGGCGCGCCGACGCCATGCCGTGACATTCAAAGAACCCGCGAATGCTGCATCCGCATCGAAATGGCGGAAGAGGGATGCAAGGCCCGTGAGCAAGGACGAGATGACCGCGGAAAAGCTCCAGCACCGGGGCAGCGTCATCGGGCGCCTGTGGGCCGATGGCAGGATTACCGACCAACAACTGGCGGCTGGATCCGACTACTGCGAGCGATACATCCGCTACGCCGCGCTCCATGGCCTGCCGGCCCCAACGCCACAGGGCATCAGCTACGGGGAGGTGAGGGGAGGATCGCGTCCCGACAGGCTCCGCGCGGCGATGGAGGCCAAGCGTCAGCACGACGCGGACCAAAACATCCTCCGCAAGTGCTCGGCTGGTGTGATCTGGGCCATCAAGAGGGCGTGCGTTCTGGATGATGCCGCCCCGGAACACATGATCTGCGAAGGCCTACAAGCCCTTGTGTCAGCAGGGCGTTGACAGGATAGGCGAGTGCATGTAATTTGATAATCGCGAGGGGGTGCGACCAGATGGTCCGCTCCCTTTCGCGTTTGTCGGGGTAGAGCAGTTCGGTAGCTCATCAGGCTCATAACCTGAAGGTCACAGGTTCAAATCCTGTCCCCGCCTCCAATTCAAGGGTCATAGGGCGACATGATCAAAGCGTTCGGCAAGCTGATCCGGCCAGTGGTGCTCTACACCGGTTCCGCGACCATCATCATGTTCGCTGCAGATCGCTTCGGGGTCGCCCCTGTGGTCGCAGGTCTGATCGTCGGCGCCGCAGTGGGTGTTGTTGATCTTTGCGTGTCGTGGATCGTCGGCGACAAGTCTTGGACGTTCTATCCGTTCCGCAAGTAATCCAAGCTCCGGCACCTTTCACGGCCATCCCCCGCCAGCCGCAAGAGCCTGACCTGCCCCATGGGGTAAACGCGCCGCCGGAGACGGGCCAACACTCGTCCGGGTGATAGGCGCGAAGGCAGGACGGCGGGGCTCTCACAATAGCAAAGGGATGGGTGATGACACGCCGGAAAAGCGCCGGGGCGCAGCCGGAGCTGGCGCTCACCGAAAAGCAGGAGGCGTTCGCTCTCGCGTATTTCGAGACGGGAAATGCCGCAGAGGCATATCGCAAGGCATATGATGTAGCCGAAAATGCCCGCGATGGATGGCTCTATGTCGAGGCGTGTCAACTTCTCGACAACCCTAAGATAACCCTAAGGCTGGAGCGTCTCCGCGAAGAGGCTGAGCGGCTGTCGATCTACACCCGTCGCGCGGCGATGGACGAGTACGAGAAGGCCCGTCAGGTCGCGGAGAGCGCCCTCAACCCGAGCGCCATGGTGAGCGCTATCAACGGCAAGGTGAAGCTCTGGGGGTTAGAGGTGCCGACCAAAGCGCGCATCGAGCATACCGGCAAGGGTGGCGGTCCGATCCAGACTGAGGAAGTCAGCGCCCGTGACAAGATCGCTAGCCGCCTCGCTCGCCTTGCTCCACCAGAAGGAGCGTCAGGAGATACTGGCAAGCCTGAGTGACGAGCAGGCCGCTGAGCTTCTGGAGGACTGGCGGTTCTGGGCGCGTCCTGAGCAGATTGCACCGGAAGGTGACTGGCTCACATGGGTGATTAATGCGGGCCGGGGCTTTGGTAAAACGCGGGCTGGCGCAGAGTGGGTCAGAGAGCAGGTAGACGCAGGACGGCAGAGGATAGCCCTGATCGGGGAGACCTACAAAGACCTCGTAGAAGTCATGTGCTACGGGGACAGCGGCTTGGCCTCGGTATTCCCGGAACACCAGCGTCCGAAGATAGTGGCCAACCCGAACGTGCAGGTGGTGTTTCACACAGGAGCGATTGCTCTCGGCTACAACGCCACGCAGCCCGCGCAGCTTCGGGGGCCGCAGTTCGACGCGGCTTGGTGTGATGAATTGGCGAAGTGGCGTTATTCCCGCGAGACATGGGACATGCTTCAATTCGGCCTCCGGCTCGGGGAAAGGCCGCAGGCTCTGGTAACGACCACTCCGCGCCCGATCCCGGTGCTCAAGGAGATTATGGCCGATCCAACGACCGTGGTGACTCGGGGGTCCACCTTCGACAATTCCGGCAATCTCGCCGCGTCGTTTCTTCGCAAGATCAAAGATCGATATGAAGGAACTCGCCTCGGCAGGCAGGAGCTGGAGGCGGAGATGCTCGACGATCTCCCCGGCGCGCTGTGGCAGCGGGACCAGATCGATGCGCACCGGGTAAAGGCAATGCCTGACATGCAGCGCATCGTCGTGGCTGTGGACCCATCGGGGACGCGCGGGCAGGAGGATGACGGCGACAGCATTGGGATTGTCGTCGCAGGCAAGGGCGTGGATGGGCGGGGCTATATCCTCGCAGATCGGTCCTGCAAGCTGTCCCCCGACGGGTGGGGGCGCCGGGCAGTTGCGGCCTATCACGAATTCAAGGCGGACAGGATCATTGCCGAGCGCAACTTCGGCGGCGCCATGGTCGAGCACGTCATACGCACCGTAGATCGCCAGGCCTCTTACAAGGAGGTGATTGCTTCCCGAGGGAAGGTGGCTCGGGCGGAGCCTGTGGCCGCGCTCTACGAGCAGGGCCGTATCAGCCACGTGGGGGCATTCCCGGAGATGGAAGACCAGATGTGCATGATCGACAGCACGGGTTTCATCGGGGAGGGCTCCCCTGACCGGGCCGACGCCCTCGTGTGGGCTCTGACAGAACTCATGCTGGGTGACAGCTACACCTATCGGATGGCGCTATGACGAAGCCGCATTACCGCCGCACCGCAGATGGGGCGATATACCAGATGGCGGACGGCTACCGGAACATGGTCGCCAATCTCGGCACGGAGCGGGACAAGGCGGCGTGGGGTGGATATGCCATCCGCGTGCTGGACCCGGCGTCCCTCGTAAGCGCCTACCGGTCGGCATGGTTGCCCCGCAAGATCGTGGACATTCCCGCTCTGGATGCGACGCGAAAGTGGCGCGCGTGGCAGGCAGAGGCGGCGCAAATCACCGCAATTGAGGCAGAGGAAAAACGGCTCAACCTGCGCGAGAAGGTGAAAGAAGCGCTGACCGTCGCAAGGCTGTTCGGCGGCTCCGTCATCTATATGAGCGCGGGTGAGGGGGATGTATCGCAGCCTCTGGACCCTGCCTCTGTCGGTCGTGGAGGCATTCGCCACCTGACCGTCCTGTCTCCGCAGCAGATCACGCCCGGGGAGGTAGAGCGCGACCCGGACAGCACGCAGTTCGGCATGCCGTCGCATTACCGGCTGGGGAGCTTGGAGGTCCACCCCTCGCGCCTGACCGTCTTCTCCGGCGCTTATGTCCCGGATGCATGGCAATATGGTAGAGGATGGGGTGACAGTGTGCTGCAGTCCACCATGGATGCGATCCAGCAGGCTGATGCCACCGCCGCGAACATCGCGTCATTGGTATTCGAGGCCAAGATTGACGTGATTCACATCCCGCGCCTGATGGAGATCGTCCGCGATCAGAATGGCGAGGCAGATGTGGCGACGCGTCTCATGTTGGGCGCTCGGGCAAAAGGGATCAACGGCACCCTCATTCTGGATGGGGGTGCGGACGGCGAAGGTGGCGAGAAGTACGACCAGAAGTCCGCGAACTTCAGCACCCTTCCCGAACTGCTCTTGACGTTCTTCCAGCAGGTCAGCGGGGCTGCCGATATCCCCATGACTCGCCTGTTCGGCAGGTCTGCGGCGGGGCTGAGCGCCACGGGCGACGGAGATGAGCGCACGTATTACGACAGCATACAGGCGCTGCAAGATCTGGAACTCCAGCCCGCAATGGCCATGCTGGATGAGTGTATCCTCCGCTCGGCCTTGGGTTCGCGCCCGGACGATGTGTTCTACCGCTGGAACCCGCTGCGTCAGGTGTCGGAGACCGAGAGGGCGAATATCTTCAAGACCACGGCGGACGCGGCTCGCGCGCTGGCGGGGTCCGCGGCTGGCCCGATCCTCCCCGTGGAGGCGCTAAGCGACAGCCTCGTCAACGAGTTGGTGGAGCAAGGCGTCCTACCGGGACTGGAAGGCAAGATCGAAGAATACGGCTCCCTCGCGGAGCAGGAGCCCTCGGAGCCGGAGATAATCGCGGCAATCGGGGAACCCGAAGGGGTCTGACATGAAATTCACGGATTACGCATCTCTGGCGGGCACCCGCCGGACGGCTGATGGCTATCTGGTCGCAGAGGCTTTCGCTGTCCGCACGGGGATCCAGCTTTACGCCGGAGCGGAGGTCGGGCTGGTGGACCGGGACGTGGTCCGGGTCTATCGCCCCGAGAGCGAGGTCCGGGCGCCGGAAAGCCTGCGGACATTCAGCCATGCCCCCGTTACCATGGGGCATCCCTCCGAGCCTGTGACGACCGAAAACTGGAAAGACCTGGCGATTGGCGAGGTGTCCACGGAGGCCGAGTGGCATGACGGGAAAATCCGCCTGCCGCTGATCCTCAAGGATGCCGCCGCGATTTCCGCCGTTGCGGGAGGTACGCGGGAGCTGTCAGCGGGCTATACCTGCCGACTGGAGATCGGGGACGGCGTTTCTCCTGATGGCGAGCCTTATGACGCGGTCCAGAGAGACATTCGCATCAATCATCTGGCTGTCGTCTCAAGGGGACGCGCCGGGGAGCAATTCCGCATCGGTGACGAGGCGGGAAAATGGGGCGTTGCCCCGATCACCACGAGCAAAAAGGAGGACAGGATGTCCGACGCTCTCAAGACGGTGGTTCTGGGCGACAAGGCCGTTCAGGTCGCCACCACCGACGTTGCCGCTGTCGAGGCTTTCAAGGCCGATGCGGCTAAGGCCCTCGTCGATGCCGAGGCCAAACACGCCAAGGAAATCGCGGCGAAGGACACGGAAATCGCCAAGAAGGACGCGCAGATCGTGGACCTGAAAGGCAAAATCCTCGATGACGCTGCGCTGGATGCCCGTGTCGCCTCCCGCGCGGACCTGATCGGAAAGGCCAAGGCCATCGCCCCCTCGGTGAAGGTGGAGGGTGTGTCCGACGCTGCGATCCGCAAGGCTGTGGTTGTCGCCAAGCATGGCGCGGAGATGGCGGACAAGTCGGACGCCTATATCGATGCGCGTTTCGACATCC
Organism: Haematobacter sp.; assembly: GCF_032102465.1. NCBI lineage: Bacteria > Pseudomonadati > Pseudomonadota > Alphaproteobacteria > Rhodobacterales > Paracoccaceae > Haematobacter > Haematobacter sp. Next base: position 5,350 of record NZ_DAMDHB010000068.1, read on the forward strand.
TCGCGGAATCCATCGGCAAAGACCCCGTTCGCGGCGCTCTCGGCAATCGCCAGATGACGACCAGCGACGAGGCCTCGGCCTATGCCGAGTATCTCCAGTCCTTCAACCCGGCGCAGAAGGAGGCCAACTGATGGCTCTGCAAACGGAATACCCGGATCACCAGCCCTACATGATCGAGGGCATGATCCCTGACATGCGCACGCCAGGTCAGGACGTTTCCCGCAACGTCGAAACGGCGGAGGGAATCGGCTTCGGCAAGGTTGCGGTGCAGGGCACGGCGGATCGCCAGATCAAGGTGGCTGCCGCTGGCGCTTCCTTCATCGGCGTTACGGTTCTGGACCCCACGCAGCTGCAAGACAGCTATCCGCAGTATGCGACCGCTCGTGTGCGCACCAAGGGGCCTGTCGTCGTCGTCGCGTCCGTTGCGGTCTCGGCGGGCCAGACCGCATATTTCGTCCCTGCGACAGGCGTTCTGACCAACGTCGCCTCCGGCAATACGCAGGTCGGCAAGTTCGAGACCAGCGCGTCTGCCGGTGGCCTCGCCGTTCTCAATCTCACCTGAGCATCAGGAGGCTCCCATGAATATCATCCAGACGATGGATGCTCAGGCGGCAATGGCCTTCGCCATCAGCCAGGCCACGCGCATCAACGCGACGGTTTACCGGACGCAATACCCCGAGGTCAGGTATCGCGGGCTGATCCCCGTCGATACGACTGGCCCGGAATGGGTCAAGTCCGTGACCTATTTCTCCCTCGACGGCGTCGGGCGGGCCGAATGGCTCAATGCCGGTGCTGATGACGTGCCGCGCGCCGAGATCATCCGCTCCAAGATGGAGACGACCGTCGGCATGGCGGGGATCGGCTACGGCTGGAACCTTGAGGAACTTGCGCAGGCGCAGATGCTTGGCATCAACCTTGCCGAGAGCAAAGGTATCGCCGCGCGCCGCGCCGCCGAAGAGAAGATCGACATCGTCGCGCTCTTTGGCGATGCGGAAAAGGGCTTTACCGGTCTCGTCAACAACCCGGCAGTGACGCAGATCGATGCGGCGGCAACGGGCACGGGTGGATCCACGGAGTGGGCGGATAAGGACGCTGACGCCATCCTCGGTGACGTGGACACGGCTCTTACCCGCGTCTTTGACGATACCAACACCGTTGGCCTGTCTAACACCCTCCTGATGCCCAACAGCCGGTATTCCCTCCTGAATCGCCGGATGGTCACCCCGATGGCTGACAAGACGGTCCTGACGTGGCTTAAGGAAAACAACCTTTTCACGCAGGAAACCGGCCTGCCTCTCATGATCCGGGGCGTCCGGGGCATGGAGACGATGGGCGAGGGTGGCACGGCGCGAATGGTGGCATATCGCAACTCTCCCGACGTGCTGAAGCTGAATATGCCCATGCCGTTCCGGTTCTTCCCGGTCTGGCAGACGGGGCCGTTCCGCTTCGAAGTCCCGGGCGCCTTCCGTATTGGTGGCGTAGACTTCCTGCTGCCGAAGGAAGCCGTCTACATGGACGGCATCTGATGCTTGTCCGCAACACACTGGGGCGCACCGTCATTCTCTCCGGGGCAGGGGGCGGTCAGATCGTCCTCCGCCCCGGCGCGACAGTAGAGTGCGTCCCGGTGGAGACGGCGGTGTTCGGCGCACTCGTGAAGTCGGGGAAGGTGGTGATCGAAGGCGCGGAGCAACCGCCCAAACGCACGCGGCGAAAGGCTGACTGATGGCCGGGTATGGCACGGATGAGGGGCTGGCGTCTTGGATGGCGGCAAACGGATATGTGTTGCCAGACAACGCCCCGACCCTTTCCGCGCTGCGGGAGCAGGCCAGCGATTATATCGACGCGACCTACGGGGTGAGGTTTGTCGGCACTCCGACGGGCGGGATTGCGCAGGAGCGCGCGTGGCCGAGATCGGGCGCGATGGTCTATGGTCAGAGCCTCCCGGATGACATTGTTCCTTCGGCGGTGGTGGCGGCCACCTACTACGCCGCGTGGGCCTCTGCCACGGGGAGCGCGCTTTTTGCGGTGGGAAGCGCGGCGGGGCAGGTCACCCGGGAAAAGGTCGATGTGATCGAAGTCCAGTATGCCGCCACCTCTGGGGAGTGGATCGAGGGGAACACGGTCCGCCTGACATCGGTGGAGGGCCTGCTTGCCCCGTATCTTCGCAGCCGCGTCGGCATCGGAATGATGGTCGTGTGATGGCGGGCTTCGACTACATGCGGATGCGCGCCACGGCTGACCGGCTGATCGGCCGGTTTTCGCAGGGCGTCGTCACCCTCACGCGCGTGACTCCGGGGGTTCCGGCCCAGCCGTGGATCCCCGCCCCGGAGACGAGGACGACCATCGCGATCGATGCCGTCGTATCTGGTGTTGCGAAAGAGTTCGTGGACGACAAGACCATAATGGCGACGGACCTGTCAGTCCTCTGCGCGGTCCCTGACATGGACTATCAGCCCGGCGACGAGCTGAGCATTGACGGTCACCCTGTCACCATCCTGCGTGTCGTGGATATCCCGGCTGCCGGGACGAAGGTCGCGACCCGGTTTATCGTGAGGCGGTGATGACACGGGCTGAGCTAAAGCGGCAGATCGAGATTTTACTTGCTGCGGGTGACCAGCGGATCAGGAACGGCTTTATCGCATCGGTGGCGGAGATCGTGAACGACGCGACGCTGTCTCTCATCGCCCGGGCGCTGGATCGTGGTGACATCGAGGCGGCTATCGACGCTGTCGGGGTGGAGCGTGCTGCCTTTCGGGCGCTGGAAGATGCAATCGGCTCGACCTATTCGGCGGGCGGGGTCCATGCGGCCAAGACCCTGCCATCGTTGCGTGACAGCAGCGGCGCGCGCGTGGTCGTGCGGTTCGATGCGCGGAATGAGCGGGCGGAGGAATGGCTGCGCGATCACTCGTCGTCACTCGTGACCAGCGTCATGGATGACCAGCGCGCTGCAATCAGGTCCGCGCTGACGGACGGCATGATGGCGGGTCAGAATCCGCGCACGACAGCGCTGGACGTCGTTGGACGCATTTCTGGGAATTCCCGCTCGGGGGGAATTGTCGGGCTGACCAGCCAGCAGGAGCGCACGGTGGCGTGGGTGCGACGGGCGTTGCAGGAAGGCGACGCCGATGCTCTGCGGCGATACATGACACTGACGCGGCGCGACAAGCGGTTTGACCGCAGCATCGCCAAGGTGATCGACGGGACGAAGAAACTCACCCCCGATGATGTGGTAAAAATCACTGGCAGGCTGAGTGACAGCTACCTGCAGCTGCGCGGTGGGTCGTGTCGCGAATGTGGTGGAAATTGCCGAGCAGCGGGCTCCGGGCATGTG
>NZ_DAMDHB010000069.1:0-8661 GCF_032102465.1 Haematobacter sp.
AGGGAACCGTTGAAACCAGATTCGACGGTTGGGGTGGGGGTGTCCACATCATCAAGAAAGCCCTGCCTGTGCTGTCGAGGTCCCGGAGGGACTGCGCCGGCCGTCGTCCTTGGCCTCTAGATCGCCATCGAGGCCGCAATGGAGCGGGCCCGAACACGAGAGAATGGAGACAGACAATGGCGACCATCGGCACCTTCAAGAAGACCGGCAACGAATACACCGGCGAAATCGTCACCCTGAGCGTTCAGGCCAAGGGCGTGCGCATCGTCCCGGACCTGCGGGCCACGGGCGAGAATGCGCCCTCGCACCGGATCCTGGTGGGCCGCGCGGAGATCGGTGCCGCCTGGTCGAAGCGCTCGAACGAGGGCCGGGACTATCTGGGCCTGAAGCTGGACGATCCGAGCTTCTCGCACCCGATCTTCGCGAACCTCTTCGATGACGAGGACGGCGAGGGCTACAGCCTGATCTGGTCGCGTCCCAACGGCAACCGGGGGGACTGATCCCCCCAACCACAAGGCCCCGGTCGAAAGGCCGGGGCCTTCGCATTGCTTCCATAACACCCAATGGCGCTCGGCCAGCAGCAGCCGATACTTCTCCTGCTGCGTAAAGCACTGACTCGCGTCATCGCAGGGGATCGTCAGCGGGACGCCTCACTGCAATCCGCTTGCGCGGCATCGCACAAGTTGCGGCGCGTCCGGCAGGCGGCTGGAACGCGCTGATTGGTGCGACACCGATCCTACGCGGGCTTTCCTCGCCAGATAGATATGGTGGAAGGCATCCACCCGCCCGCCGGGCAATTGCACGTCCTCGCGCTGCCAGTCCCAGCCAAGCTCGCTGAGCCTGTCCTCAAAAGGATCGGAGATTTCAGCGGACCAGAAGGCCGCAATGCCGCCCGGTCGCAGAGCGTCCCGAACCGCGTTCAGACCACTTTCTCCATAGAGGCGCTGATTGTCATCGCGGACCAGGAAATCCGGTCCATTGTCGGTATCCATCAGGATCACATCGAATCCCGGGCCGCTTTCGGAAAGCAGATCCATCACATCCACGACCCGCAGTTGCACCCGTGGATCGCGCAGTGGATGATCGGCCAATGGGGCCAGAACTTCATGGTTCCATTGCGCAATCGCCGGGATCAACTCGCAGACAGTGACCTGTGCATCCGGGGGCGAGAGATCGAGTGCGGCCCGCAGGGTGAAGCCCATGCCGAGTCCGCCGATCAGCACGCGCGGTTCGGAGGCGCTGCGTAGCCGCCACAGACTGCGCTCGGCCAACACCGCTTCGGAGCGCCACATGATGTTCGACATCAACTCGATGCCGTTGAAGCGGATCTCATAGATATCGCCGCGTTTGCGCAGCAGGATATCGTCGCCCACCTCGGTCGAGGCGCGGGCCAGTTCAGTCCAGAGTGTCATGACAAATCCCTCGGCCCCGTCAGGGTGCCGGTCTGATGTGTTGCAGGGGAATGGTCTGGGGTTGCCCGGCGGTCAGCGCATGCTCAGCGCACGGGCAACCCGGGCACATGGCGTGCCCTGGTCCCGATCAGCAGCGGGAAAAGCGCTGCGCTGGATTTGCTGCCAATATGATCACTCATGACCACTCTTGTGCCTGATCAACCCGCCTGGAGCAATGGCAGGGGTATTTTCCGAGTCTGAGCTGGAAGCCGGCTGGCTGGTATCGGGCCTTTCCCTCGAGGATCGCCGTGCGTGGTCTTTTCCGATTCCTTGTGAGCGGCATGGCCTTATGTCCGGGGCCGACGGTCGTGAGTGTCTCCCGCACAATATTCATCTTCAATTTGCGGACCGGATTTCACCGCCTTCAACACGACGAAGAACGCGCCCATCTTGCTCCGAGGCCGGTGGCGAGCGGAGGCATCCCGTCACTGGGCACGGCCCCTGTCAGAGCCAAAGCCCCATCCCCGCTTCCATTCGCAAACCTTGGTCCGATCCGTCTCTTTGAAATCAACCCGTAAAGGGTCGGCTTACGCGCGCGTGCCGCCCTCGGGGATTCGGCACAAGGCCGAACGCCCGAGGGTGATTGCAGATCCGATCAGACACTTCGGGCGCCTGTCGAGCGGGGGATGGTCCCTCGTCTCCAAAGACAGGAGCCAGTCCCATGTCCAAGAAGGATGCCACCGCTTTCGCCGCCAGCCTCGCCGCCACGCTGATGGTCTCGATCGTCGTGTTTCAGGCCGGCGATGGCAGCCATGCCGCCATGCCCGCCGATGAATATGATGGCGATGAGACGCTCATCGCCCTCGAGATCGACCCCTGGCAGTGAGGCGCGCAAGCGCCTCACCCCCTCTGGGCAGGCCTCGCACGGCGAGCCGCGCCGTGCACCGGGGACGCGCGATCACCCGCCAGTGGCGCGCGCCGCGCAGAGGAGCCGGGATGGACCCCGGCGCGGGAGAGGTCGAGGAGGGATCCGGGAAGGGCGAGCCTTCCGTTCCCAGAGAGAGCGCCGGTCGGCTTCACCCGTCCTTTTGCTCTCAGGAGAAGTCCGATGACCCAAGATATCACAACATCCCCGGAAGCCAATCTCGCAGCCGCCATGGCGCAGTTCGATGCCTCGCAGCTGGCGCATCAGACGCTCAGCACCACCGCAATGGCACAGAACAAGAAGGCCCTGTTCGCGGCCATGCGCGCCGCCGGGATCACCGAGATCATCGTCACCTTCGACGGCGCCGGCGACAGCGGGCAGGTCGAAGATATCGACGCTCGCCGCGGCGATGCCGTGGTGCCGATGCCGGACACGGAACTCACTCTCGCGCAGGTCAGCTGGGGCATCAGCGAGATTTCGACGAGCAGCATGTCGCTCTCGGACGCTGTCGAGGCCCTGGCCTATGACCTCCTCTCGGATTGCCATGGCGGCTGGGAAAACTGCGACGGCGCGTTCGGCGAGTTCCATTTCGACGCCGAGGCCGGGACGATCCTGCTGGACTACAACGAGCGGTTCACTTCGTCCGAGCAGTTCAACCACAGCTTTTGAGGGCGGGGAACATGGCACATCCCTATCATCACGCCCTGTCCTCGGTGAAAAAGTGGGGCGGCGTGGTCGAGGATTACATCGAGTTGCATTCCTGGTTCGATGCCTCGAAGCAGATCCTTGCTGACTTCAGGCACCGAGCTTTGCGCCACCATGCCGAAGGAATTTTTCTGCTGGAGACCGTGTTCGGCAAGACGCTGACGCTGTCCTCGGGCCGGGTGATCCCGACGCGATGGGTGGGAGAGCAGCATGTCCGCGAGGATCTGGGGCACATCCCGAGCTTCGCCGACTGGGCACGGGCGATCCGTCCGGAGCCGTGGATGGGGCGTACTCCGAAGATCGAGGCCGAAGTGGAGCCGTCGCAGGCCGCCCCGACCCCGGCACCTGATCCGTTCTACCCCCTTCTCGGCCTGACAGCTGATGCCGCAGGTTTCGCAGTCCTGCGCGCCGCATCCCGTGCCTTCCACCCCAGTATCCGCAAGGATCCCGGCCTCAGGCTCGCCCGGCGGCGGTTCTACCGCCAGATGCTGGCCGCCCATGCGGCCGCCACGTCCTCGGTCATCTGACCGTTTCCCTCCGCAATCCCGACCAGGCCCGGCCTCGCGCCGGGTTTTCCATTTCTGACAAGGAGCCTGTCATGGCCGACTATTTCACCCATTTCTCTTGCCTGCTCGATGCGGGTTCGCCTGAGAATGCCGCCAAGGCGATGGCACTGTTCCACCGCCTGCGCGCCGAAGAGGCGGATGCCGACGAGCTTGCGTTCAACGGCTTCGATCTCGTCCAGCAAGACGGGCCGAGCGGCTCGCAACTCTGGATCCATGATGATGATCAGGGCGACGTCGAGGGCGTCATCAACTTCGTGCTGCGCCTTGCCGAAGAGCTGAACCTCACCGGCCTCTGGGGGTTCGACTATGCCAATACCTGTTCTCGCCCCAGGGTCGAGGCTTTCGGTGGCGGGGCGCATGTCATCGACCTTGGCGCACGCAAGAGCATCGGCTGGATCAGCACACATGAATGGCTGAACGCCGTTCTGAATGGCGAAGACATCGACGCCGTGGAGGCGGTCACAGGATGAACACCACGGTTACGATCACCCCCGCTTCTCCCTCCCGGCCTCTGCCCGTCGTCGAGTTTGGGCGCAGCGCCGACGGCCTGCTGGTCGCGCGTGTCGGCGACACCGCCTTCGCCATGGTGCCGGCACGGCAAGGGCGGCATTTCCTGGCGACGGGCTGGCGGCTTTCTCGTCCGCTCGAGACCTGGCGGCGCGATGACTTCTACGGCCATTCCGGTGATGTCGTCGACGAGGCCGCATTCCGCGCTCTGGTCGCGGAGAATGCCGAACATCAGCGTGAGCGCGCGGCACTCGGGAGGTGTGAGATTGTCTCCCGTGTCCATACGCCATGGGGTTCCTCGCAGGGTGCCACGATCTATGGCGAAGGCGTCCTCTGCCACTCCACGGCCGGTCATGGCGGGTTCCAGCTTGCACCAGAGCAGAATGCCCGTGTGCATCCGCTGCTGCGATCCTCCTCCGGGTTCTACGAGGAAGATGCCGAATGGGCAGCGGTTGCGCAGGCTTTTCCGGATCGCTTCACGGGTTATGAACGCCGCCTGGCCGATGAGACGCTGCGCAATCACTGGCCAGAGGCCTGGGAGGCCATGCATGGTCGCGCCCTTCAACACGGCGAATCCCTAGAGCGGGATCGCCAGATCTTCGAGCGTCAGCATGCAGGGGACTGGATCGTGATCTCGGCGGTCAGTTCTGATCGCTTTCCCGGCTTCGTGGAAACGACGGCGACGCCGGGAGCGAAGCGTGGACCGGGCGTCGAGCGCCGCCGCTTTCTTGTACCTGCGGCCGAGTATGAACCCGGTCTGTTCGGGTTCGTGATCGATCCCGCGCGGCATCAAGATCTGACCGATGGAACTGGTTGACCAGCCATGCCGACAATCTCGGCTGCGCGTGTCTGCTGCGCGGCCGAGAGGGAGAGGTGGGGTCGGGGCAAAGCGACGGGTCATGAGGTGGGAGAGAGGCTTCCGCTGCCCGTCGTGGAGACACCGCGATGACCTATTCAGGTTGAACTGAAGGGTTCCTGTCCGCCGGGCGGGTGCTGATCAGCCAGACCCTTGCGCAGCTTCGACTGGCGCAGCGCACCCCTCTGACCATCACCTGTACCGGCGAGGCGCGCTATCTCGATCCCGAGCTCGAGCGATGGGCGTTCGAGCGCAGCGTTTGCCTCGGCGCCTGTGACAGCCTCGTGGACGCGATGATGCTGGTGTCAACGCGCCTTGGAAGTGGCGACGTTGCTTGTAGCGATGATCCCGCGCTCCGCTTCACGCCGAAGCTGATTGCGGTGGTTGATGCCGATCAGGGGCTGGTGCTGGCTGGCGAGGTTGCAAATGGTGGCGTGACCTGGCTTCAACCCGTCGCAAGCGATGCAGAAGCGCGGGCGGTGGTTACGTTGGCCTGCAGCCAGCGGGCTGAAGCGCAGCATCTCGCCGATATGGGCAAACATGCCGATGCTAGCCTCTTGCGCAGGCGGGCGGCCGCGGCTGAAGGGCGCCTGGTCGATCCGTTCTGGCGTGATGCGGCGCAGCTTGCGCTTCTGCAGCGGAGGGCTGCGTGATGCCTTCGATCATCGAGATCACGATCTATCGCTTTGACGAACTGCCGGAGGCCGCGAAAGACAATGCCCGGGCCTGGTATCGTGAGGGTGCCTTTGATCACGACTGGTATGATGCCGTCTACGAGGACTTCCAGCGCATTGCGGAAATTCTCGGAATCCGTCTGCGGGCCCGGACATCCCGGCTGATGGGCGGAGGCACCAGCGAAAGTCCCCGCATCTGGTTTACCGGGTTCTGGTCGCAGGGGGATGGGGCGGCGTGGGAGGGCAGCTATGCCTTCAACAAAGGCGCTTCCTCTGCCATTCGCTCCTACGCGCCAATGGACCAGGAACTGCACCGGATTGCAGATGCGCTCCTGGCGGTCCAGCGCCGCAACTTCTACCAGTTGCAGGCGGATGTCCGGCATCGCGGCAGCACCTATCATGCTTTTACCATGGACGTCGCTGTCACGCGCGAAAGCCCGGTCGGTCAGGACATGACCGAAGATGCCGAGAGCATTGTTACCGACCTGCTGCGCGATCTTGCCCGGTGGCTCTACCGGCAGCTCGAACAAGAATACGACTATCTGTCTTCCGATGCTGCCGTCGATGAGGCAGTGCTCGCGAATGGCTACACGTTCACGGAGAGCGGGCGGAGGGCCTGATCAACCAGCTTCCAGCCGGGCCGCGATTCAGGCTCAGCGATTGCGGTCGATCCACCGGGACAGCAATTGCCGATCCCGGAAGCATTCATCCGGGATGGCGCGCCGCCGAAGCCGCGCAAGCCGTTCGGCGAAAGCGACCTGTTTCGAGGTGGGTTGGCCATCGTCCAGAGGTTTCAGCCGCGACTGCGCCTCGATCCAGGTGCTGAGACTGCGGCGATTCTGTTGGACCTCCCAGGGCAGGAGGGTCTTGTTCCGGAGCGCGAGCGAGCGGGCATAGGCGATCTGGCGCGGCGTCACCGCCAGGGCATGAGAGACAGGTTCCATCGTCGATCTCCCTTGTCGGGTTGAATCTCTATATGGAACATATAGAGAACAAAATCAATCAACGCCGGGGAGAGGCAGAGCGGGGGAGGGAGTTCTGTGAGCCATGCGGCAGACAAGAGAGCGCCGCCGGGCTCGAGGTTTTCCCTTTCCGAGGAGTTCGATCCCATGAGCACGATGACTTCTGTTGACCGGGTGGCCGAAGAGCGCCGCCCTACCTTTTTGCCCGACCTGTTCGGGCCGACCCGAATGCTTGTCGCCGAGAATATGGTCTATGCCATGATGGATAGCCTGAGCCCGCTGGACTACGGCGGTGGCCATTGGGACTTCTATGAGCAGGGCGGGCGGCCGCTCTTCATGGCCCCGACCTCGAAAGCGCGCTACCGCATGGCCTGTAGCGGCAACGGCTGGCAGGGCGAGGTCTCGGCCGAAGCGGCGGGAATTATCGCAACGCTGTTCGCCTTCTCTCACCTCTCATTCCACCATGCTGCTGATCAGTTGGTCGAGGGCTATGCACGGCTTTATGAATTTGCAGGCGACCATCCCGAGGCTGCGGAGATCTTCCAGGCCATCGACTGAGCGCCTTCCCTCTCATGCTTGCATGAGCCTTCTGCACCCTCCGACGCTTGCGTCGGAGGGTATTTCTCTTTGGCTGGCGCCTGCCGCGGTCGCACGCACGGCTTCTGCTGCGTTCCCGGCGCCGTCCGCTCTGTCATACGGTTGGCTCAGTCCACCTGCACCAAGATAGCCTCTGGACAGCCCGGCCTTTCGATCTCGGCAATCGGTTGGCGTTTTGCCCCCGGTCGTCATGGGCGTGCAGGGATCAGTCTTTCCCTCATTCCGGCCTCTTTGATCGTGGGTTCCGTGGATTGGTTGCACACTCTGATCGCGCTTTCTGCCCTGTCCCTCTTCCCGGTCAAGCGCTTGGGCGGTATGTGCCGATCCGGCGGCCCGGGCCAGTATCCGATCTGATGAATTGCCTCGCCCGCGGCCGCAGGTCGGGGGGAAGGGCGCAAGCCCGCCTGTTCGCAGTCTGGGTGATCATCGCCGTTGGTTGTCTGTCGGATCTTCCTGGCGGTTCTTTCAGGATCGCCTCTGTCTCCTGTCTCTCTGGTGTGGACGGGACCGCTCGCATGCGTCCTCTGTGATGGGCTGATCTGGCCGAAGACCAGCGCGGCAGCCGCGCTTCGACGTCTCGGCGCAACAGCGTCGCCCGAACTTTCTTCCCCTGGGCTTCGCCCATTCCTCGCGAGGCAAGAAAGCCCTGCCTGTGCTGTCGTGGTCCCGGGCGGGACTGCGCCGGCCGTCGTCCCCGGCCTGTCGATCGCCATCGAGGCCGCACTGGAGCGGGCCCGAACACGAGAGAATGGAGACAGACAATGGCGACCATCGGCACCTTCAAGAAGACCGGCAACGAATACACCGGCGAAATCGTCACCCTGAGCGTTCAGGCCAAGGGCGTGCGCATCGTCCCGGACCTGCGGGCCACGGGCGAGAATGCGCCCTCGCACCGGATCCTGGTGGGCCGCGCGGAGATCGGTGCCGCCTGGTCGAAGCGCTCGAACGAGGGCCGGGACTATCTGGGCCTGAAGCTGGACGATCCGAGCTTCTCGCACCCGATCTTCGCGAACCTCTTCGACGACGAGGACGGCGAGGGCTACAGCCTGATCTGGTCGCGCCCCAACGGCAACCGGGGGGACTGATCCCCCCAACCACAAGGCCCCGATCGAAAGACCGGCGCCTTTACAATTTCTCGCCTTGGTAGGCTGCTTTGCGGACAAAGCTGCCGCTTGCAGGTGCGGCAGACCAAGACGCACTTCGAGGTCTAAATAATCCGCCGGGCGGATAGCCGACTGACGGGTGCGCGGCATTGCACCTGCAGCAAACCCGGGATAGCGGCCATCTGTGCTCGGCGCGGCGATTACGATGCCCCGCGTCCCGTCACGGGCGGAAAGCGGCCAGCCAGGTGCCAGCCACTATTTAGTCGTCCAGGTAGGAATCAGTCCCAGGCCACGGTCGCCTGGCTGTCACAAAACCTTCGCTTGCGTCGGATCGTTATATCCATATTTCATGAAGTATGGATATTGATAGCGCCT
>NZ_DAMDHB010000070.1:0-8557 GCF_032102465.1 Haematobacter sp.
CGAAATATCACGATTACGACAGCGAAATCAGCGACTTACTTGGAGAATGTGGGTTCAGGTTCTTCAGGACCGGTTCACCATGTTCGCGGGTGATTTCGACCGGATGACCGGACTTTCAGGAATGCTGGCGGATGGCATCCTCTCGCTGTCGCAGAACCTTGAGGGGGCGGTTGTTTGGGCCGGGTCGTTCGCTACTGCCCTTGGGCTGGCGGGGACGGCCATGTGGGCGGTGAACGGCGGGGCTGTGGCCTTCCTCGCCACGATGATTTCTCTCCGGGCGGTCATGATCACCCTAGGGATCGGCGTTGTCACCCTCGCTATCGGGACGCTGGTCAACTACTTGCTGGACGCCACGCGGGAGACGGGCAGCTTCTCGAAAGCGCTGGAGCAGTTGGCCGGCATGGCCAGTGAGGTTGTGCAGCGGATCGGCCAAGGGTTCAACCTGATGGGCGAGATGATCGCCGGCGTCGGGATGGGAATTTCCGCCGCGTTCAATTCGGTTTGGGCCGACATCCTGGCGGGACTGGATAACATGCTGAATGGCGCTGCGGCGTCCATCAACACCTTCCTGAATTCCACGGGCAGCTTCTTCAACAAGGTCACAGGCGGCGGCATCGAGGGGAATTGGGGGAAGCTGGAGGTTGGACGGTCGGCGGGCGTCGAAGCGCAGGTTGCAGCGCAGAACCAAGCCGCTGCCGCGCGCGAATACATGGACAGCCTCAACTCCAGCTTCATGGACCTATTCACCAAGCCTCTCGGCGGCGGGATGACCGGTTCCCATCTTGGAACCCCGTTTGAACCCTTGGGGGGGCTGCCGAAGGAGCTTGAGGCAGCAGTTCCCGTGGCCAAGACCCTCGGCGATGAGTTGGACAACACCGGGAGCAAGGGCGAGAAAGCAGGCAAGAAGACCAAGGACGCTATCGACGGGGCCAAAGATGCGGCTGAGGATTTCCAGTCGACCCTTGGCAGCGCATTCCGTGATCTGATCACCGGAGCATCGTCCTTCAGCGAAGTCTTGTCGCAGATCCTCGGCAAGCTCTCCGACATGTTCGCGGAGCAGGCCTTCAAGGGCATCTTCGACAGCAGCGGGGCAGGCGGGTTTCTGACCTCCATCTTCGGTGCGCTCGGCTTCGGTGGCGCGCGCGCGAACGGCGGGCCTGTCGATGCCGGAAAGGCCTATGTCGTCGGCGAGAAGCGGCCGGAGATGTTCATCCCCGAAACGTCCGGCACGATCCTTCCTTTCGTGCCGCGCGCGCAGCAATCCGGAGGCGGGGAGGTCGTCGTGCGGACCTATCTCGACCCGCAGACGGGCGCGCTGGATCAGAAGATCGAACGCATCTCCGGTCAGAGCGTTCGTGCCGCGGCTCCCGAGATTGTCGGCCAATCGGTTACGGCTGTCGGTGCGCAGAACCGCAGAACCCGGCGCTACCTTGGCAAGTGAGCGTTCCGTGACGGTTCGGGTCGGCCCGAAGGTGACGGTGAAGGCGGAGGCCCCCGCGCCGCCTGAAGCATCCGCGCTCCGGGTTGCATCGGAAAAAGTGACCATCCGAGTGGAAGATAGACACGATGGTTAACGTCTACGCTTGGCCTCCGGTCGGGTTTCGCAGTTTCGAGTGGTCGGTGGAGCAGCCGGTCGCGAAATCGCGCTCTCTCTGGTCGAACCGCCGCTATGTGTCCACGACGCAACGCCGCCGCCGCGTGGCCACGATCAGCGTTTCGGCGGGCACGACCATGGGCGCAGGCTACATGGAGGCCCTGAAGCGGCTTCTGGAAGGTGGGACGCACCTCGTCAGGCTGGACAGTTATCCGCTCAACCCGGACGAGCCTGAGTTTCCCGATGGAGTTTTGAATAGTGAGCCGTTCGAGTGGCTTGAGGGCGCAGGCCCCGATCCTCTCGGATGGCAAGCGTTGGGGGGTGATCTGCGGTGGTTCCAGTCTCCCCCACTATTGGCGTCCGCTGTCTCCCCTCCGGGCGCCAATCCGGCATGGGTTCAGGTCGATGGCCTCCCTCCCAACGAACTGATCGCCATGCCGGGCCAATTCGTCACCATCCTATCCGGTGATCCGGAGGTAAAATCGGTCCGCATGATCCTGGCCCCCGTGATGTCGGATGCGTCAGGTTCGGCGGCGATCAAGTTCGAGGGCGAGCGCCCCGTGAATATCCGGCGCGTCCAGATCGGCACACAGGAAAGCTCGGCATTCGAGGCCCTCTCGATCCCGCGCGCGCCCCGCGTGGTCAACTCGGACTGGTTCTACGACTGGTCATTCCTTGAGGTGTTCGAGGACGAGACGGCCGGTTTCGTGGAGGTTGACCCGTGGAACTGAGCCGGCAGGTCGATGAAGCCCTCATGTCGGCCATCGAGGGGGAGACGTTCTACCCCGTGATGCTGGTATGGCTCGACTGGCCGTCGGGCGAGGTCCGGATGCATTCGGGCAAGGGCACGATCATCTGGCAGGGCGAGGAATGGCTCGGGGTGGGTGACGCGTCCTCTGTCGTTTCCGGCGAGGAGGGCCTCGGCATGGCCGCTTCTACCGCCACACTGCGCCTCGCCTCATCGTCGGACGAGATCATGGCCCGTATCAGCGACCCGATCCGCAACCGGGAAGGCAAGCTCTACTGGGGCGCGGTCACGCAGCCGCAGGGCAATGTTCTGGTGGGTGAGCCGATCAACTTCCACGAGGGCTATATGGATTCGTCCGCTGTTCCGATTGAAACGGACGATACAGGGATCACCCACTACATCGAGATCACCCTCGCATCCGGGCCGGGGGCGCGGTCGGTGAGTTCGATCTACCACACCGCTGAGGACCAGAGCCGGAAATACCCCGGAGACACCGCCGGTCGGCACGTCATCAACGCTCTCGCGCGCACGGAAACGCAGCGTTGGCCGGAAAAATGACACCTGAGGCAGTGATGCGGATCGTGATGGAGGTCATGGGCCGCAAGTGGGAGTGGGGTGTCTCGGACTGCACGGCCTCCGCGTGTGAGGTTTTCCGCCGGCTGCATGGCGTCGATCTCATGGGTCGGTATCGTGGGGCGTACAGCACGGCCCGGCAGGCGCGCCGCCTGCAAGGCCCGGACTATGCCGCGTTCTGCTACGCGCAGGCGACCAGAAGCGGCCTTGTGACGAAGGATGAGGCTGAACCCGGCGATATCGGACTCGTCGAGGGCCGTCACGGGCTCTCTCTGGCGATAGCTGTCTCTCCGCAGGTGTGGGCTGGAAAGACCGAAGGCGGGTTCGCCACCACCAATGCCGCCGTGATGATCTGGGGTATCCCATGCCGCAACTAGCCGTCGCCGCCATCGCGGCAGCGGGCTCCTACGCCACTTGGGGTACCGCGTTCGGGACCGCGCTCGCGAACCTATCGGCATCGCTGCTGCTGTCCACGGCATCGCAAGCGCTGCTCGGGAAATCCCCGCGGTCGGCGGATATCCAGCGGGAACTGGCGCGCCCGACGACGACGCCGCAATACCGCGCGGTCTACGGCACCTATCGCGTTCCGGGAACCCCTGCGCCGTGGATGGTGAAGGGGAACATGCTCTACGGGTGCCTGATCCTGAACAGCCGCCCGAGCACCGGGCCCTTCAAGGTATTCGTCGACAAGCGCGAGCAGACACTGACGGGCAACATCTACAACTTCGGGACAGGTGGCGGAGCAAGGCCCACGACCGCGCCGCTTTACGACACGGAGGAAGGGTCGCATGGTCCTGTAGAGTTCGTCCGGTTCTGGATTGGTCGCGGGGATCAGACGCAGCCGCCGCAGCAGATACTGGACGAGGTGCCGGAGCTTTTCCAAGCAACGGATGCATGGCGCGGAATGACGGTGATCTGGATCAGGGCGAACGCCGGGCGGAACAGGGGGCTTACCACCCGTTGGCCAGCATCGCCGCCAAATATCGAGGTCGAGGGCAACTGGACGCCTGTGTGGGATCCACGCACCAACACGACGGGATGGAGCGACAATCACGCGCTTTGCATTCTGGACGCCCTGATGAACAACCCGGTTCGGAAGTTCCACCAGCGCGACCTGATCATGGACCACTTCATCGCAGCTGCGAACATCGCGGATGAAGACGTTCCTCTCTCTGGCGGCGGATACGAGGCCCGTTACAGCGTCGGCGGCATCCTCGTGTGGACCGATGCGGAGATTGAGGACCAGCTTGCCCCCATGGCTGCGGCTGGCGCGGCGCGGTTTATTCGGGCGGGCGGAAAACTTGGCATCGCCCCGGGAGCGTGGGTCGACCCTCTCCCGGAGGTAGCTGACATTCTCGCGGAGGATGGGCTCGACTTCCAGCGTTGGGCGGCGGGGAATGACCTGCCAACGTCGATCTCGGCTTCCTACACCTCGGCACAGCGGGGTTATGAGGACGCCGACCTCGGGCAATGGCCGATCCCCGGTGCGCTGGAGGCAGATGGCGGGGTCGATAAGCCCGTGTCGTTGGACCTGACGTGGATCACATCCCCGACGCAGGCAATGCGGGTGCAGAGGATCGAGGGGCTTCGCGCGCGGATGCAGCGCCAGATACGCTGTACGCTCCCGCCATCCGCAATCCGGGCAATCGCGGGGTCTGTGCTGCCGCTGACGGCTCCGGCCCCCTACGCAGCGATGAGCGGCACCTACGAGGTGCAGAGCATCAACCTCGCGCTCGATCCGATGGGGGATGATGGAGTGGCAATGCGGTGCCCGGTCGTCCTGAAGGAGACGGCGGCATCGGTCTATTATTGGGAGCCGGGCTTCGAGTACGAAATCGGTACAGGATCGGGGTATAACCCGCAGCCGCCTGATGTGAGCGCCCCGACCGCTCTTTCGGCGACCTCCATGACCATCAACGGCGCGCCGGTCATTCGCTTCTCTTTCGATCCTGTCGAGAGCGCTCTTGCCGCCCGATACGAGTGGGAATGGACGTCCACGGAGCAGGCCGCGTGGCGCTCCGGTGGCAGCATCGCATTCGACCTGGAGGACATCTTCGACCGGGCCTACGGCATCCTGACGGAGCCCGACCTTGGCGCAGCGCATTCCATCCGGGTTCGCACAGTCAACCTCGTGGGGCAGGTTTCAGCGTGGGCCACCATCACGGGCATCGTCGCCAGCCCGCCTGCCACTGACGTTCCCCCGCCGACGCCGGTTTCCGCCACCGGAGGCGCGGGGCAAATCGCGGTCGAGTTCACCGCGCCGAACCATCCCGACTTCCGGGCCATCGAAGTCTACGGTTCGGCAATCAATGACCCCGGCACGTCCTCCCTCGTGGATGGCCCCCGTTATGTCTCCCCGAACGCCGTGGTCGAAACCATCGTGAGCGGCCTTGGCTCAGGCGAGACGCTCTATTTCTGGTCGCGCTCCATCGACCAATACGCGGCCGCGTCCGGGCTTTCGTCGCCGTCGATCAGCGCCACAACCTCCTGAAGGATAAATCATGCCGGCTCCCGTTTATAGCCTCCCAGTAGTGGGGGTTCCTCCGAATGCTTACACGACACAAGCGATGCACGAGGCCGCGATCAATGCTGTCTTGCAGCAGATGTTCACGGACTACGTGGCGCGCGATCAAATCCTTCAGACTCAGATTGACTCGCTATCCGGCGGGGTTCTGGTCGTCGGAGAGTGGGACGCCTCATCGGGAGCCTTTCCCACGACACGACCTGACGGCTCGCCGATCCAGCCGGGCGATGCATGGCTCGTGTCTGACGCTGGAACGGTCGACGGGGAAACCTTTGGTGAGGGGGACCGGATCATTGCCCTCGTTTCTGGCGGCGGCACGACCTACGAGGGGAACTGGGTTCACGCGGCTTATTCCGACATTCTGGCCGATATCATCGCCGCAGGGAATCCATTCCCTGACAAGGAGACATTTGTCGCAGCTACTATCCCGGAGGCTACTACTACGGTGCGTGTCCTCGGCGGGCCAGGCATCCTAACCTATATCCGGGATGCCGCAGGCCAGACAGAGCATTCCGACGGATCGCGGTGGCGGTTGGTCTCTCCGGCACATTATTACAGCGTCGCGGCGCTCGTGGCCGATAGCTATGCTTTCGACCCCGACGACCGGATCACCGTCGGCTTTTCGATGGCTTCGGCCTTTGGCTATCGCGTGGTGGCCAGCGATGCGGACGTGACGACGGCGGGCGGCGTGCTACTGCGCGTTCTGCCCCGCGCCGACCAGTTCTATGCGGTCGATGCCTTCGCGCCGCCGCCCGACGGGGCTGATTGCTCCGCGGTCGTGCAAAAGGCCATCAGTCGGGGTAGGGTGGTGCTGGGGCCGCGGCGCTACCATGTCAGCAATCTTGTCCCCCGCACGTCTATGCACATCAAGGGCGAGGACAGCAGTTTCACGGCTGGCAGGGCGGGGCTGATCTGCACCGGGGGCGCGGTATTCTCCGATACCGGGGCGACGGAGATCCATGGCGTCACGCTCGAGGATTTCTACACGGATGCTGCCGTGGCAGGCTGCCGCTTCTGGCACAGCCCGTCCACGGCAAAATATACCGGGTCGTTCAAAGTTCGGAACGTTGTCGCAAGCTGCAATTTCATCTGTCTGTTCACCTGTGTGCCGATTTACTGGCTGATCGATCGATGCAATTTCGGACAGTCGGGCAATCGCATTGGCGGCACTCAGGAATTCCGCATCTTCGAAGCATGGTGCACGAACGGCAATTTCCCTATTAATAACAACGTCGTGCGCGACACAAAGCATTACAATTGCGCGGCGGGCAGCACATATGACGCGGCTTATACCGTACGCTGCGGTCGGAGCTGGCTGTTCGTCAATTGCACGGCGGAGAGTTTTCCCTCCGCCTGCATTTTCGACGCTCGGAGTGTGGGGCAGGTCGCATGGGTTGATGGATGGATCGAGTGGGTCGGCCACGCGGCGCTGTTCAAATGCGCCATCGACAATACTGCCCCTTTCGCGATCAGCGGCTCTCCGATCCGCATCGTCGGCCCGACGATCTATTTTGGCGACGCGACAACGCAGTACCTCGTGCAGAATATCAACGGGGTCGTGTCGCTCCGGGACATCAACATGACCGGCGTCGTGGCGCAGGTGCGCGCCGCAAGCGATCCGCGCCAGATGGTCGAGCCGGTCAATATCTACGGTGCGCAGCCCGCTTTCTTTAACAACCTGCAGCCGCAGGGCCGGAGCTTTCTGCAGCGCGTCACGCCGTGGCGAAATGGCGTCACGCAGGACCTAGTCAGCCTCACCTCAACCGGATCGCCGCCGACAAAAGCGGCGGTCATCTCCGACCTGACCGGGGCCACGACGACGGCGATCACGGCGGGCAACGAAGTACAGGCGGCGGCGGTTCGAATTCCGCTCGCTCTGATGCAGCCATTGGAAGGCGGTTATGCCACTTTCGTGCTCGTGGGGCGGTTTCTGTCTTCGCCGCCGACGAACAGCTGGGCACGCGTTGTGCGGTGGTCAAATCAGGTATCGCCGACCTACGCCAATATCAGCGGCGGTGCGGTGGATCTTGAGCGGATCACCGGCACGCGTCTCGCGGTGTCGGCCGTCGCCAGTTACATCCCGGTCGGTCTGACATCGTACCACATCGGCCTGCAATTCGCTCCCGAGACCAACGGCGCGACATTCCAGATCGAAGGCCTTTACGTGCTCACCGGCGATCAAGTGGTCCAGTACCCCTTCGTCGTCTGAACCCCGAAATCCTCATCCTCCACCCGCCTTTTCGGCGGGCTTTTTCATGCCCGGAGATCAGCATGGCAGAGATCGTTCTTGAGTCCGAAAATGGCTACGGCTGGTCTGTCGTGCCGCAAGGCCAGCAGCCCACGAAAGCGCATGTCATTGCGCTGAGCAGCTCCCACGGCTTCGGCTGGTCGGCTGAAAAGGGTGGCGGCGGTGTAGGCCCTCTCCCGGAAGTCCTGCCTGAGCTTGTCTTCGGCAACATTGTCCTTGTGGGCTCGGAAATCACCCATGTTCCGGGCGAATGGCCTACGGGAGTCACGGTGGAAGGCGAATACGTGCGCCGGGCGAATGGCACGGGCGCATGGCTGCCGACCGGCGTCACGTCTGGGCCGTATTCCGCCGCGACTGTCGCTGACGTGGTGACGTGGCGCGAGATCGGCACCGATGCAGAGGGCCGCAGGACCACGATCTACGCACAGCCTTTCGCGACGGTCTATGCCGAGCCGGTCGTCGTCACCGAGGCAACGCTGACCGGCACGCCGCTGCCGGGTGAGTCCTATACCTCCACGGCGGCGACTTTCTCCGGCTATCCCACGCCCGAGGTCACTCACTTTGTCCAGCGCCAGCTTGGCACGACCGGGGCTATCGAGACGGTTGCCGCGACTGGGGTCTTTATCGCGGGTTATCGCTACCGCCCCGCGACGCGAGGGGTGAGCTTTGCGGGCGAGGTCTGGTCCTACGGCACGGGCTGGACGGCTGTCGTTGCAGACCCCGCTGTGGCTCCGACAGTCAGCCTCGCACGCACTCCCTCCGGGGCGATCACTCAGGGCGATACGGTCACGCTGACCGCGACCGCAACAGGAACGCCAGTCCCGACGCCGGTGTGGGAGATCACCCGAAATGGCGCGCCGTTTACGACGG
>NZ_DAMDHB010000071.1:0-7351 GCF_032102465.1 Haematobacter sp.
GCTGCCCGCTGCCCGCTGCCCGCTGCCCGCTGCCCGCTGCCCGCTGCCCGCTGCCTACGGTCGAAACGGATCGCGGGGCGGAGGCAGTTCCGCAAGCGCCGCGGCGTAGCAGGGTGCAGGCGGCAGAACGGGGGCCAGCAATGCCTGAAAGGCATGATAGAGGTCGGCCTTGCCGCGATAGATCCGCTCCGTCGGTCTTCCCGCCGCATCCACCTCATGCAGCCAGCCGCCCGCCTGCCGGTCGATCAGGGTGAGGTCGATGTAGTCCCAGAGCCGCCGATACCACGCCTCGAACCGCGGCTCGCCCGTTCGGCGGAGCAGGGTCGCCGCCGCGACCACGGCCTCCGCCTGCACCCAGTGCGCGCGGTTGGCGATGGAGGGACGGCCCTCCCAGTCCAGCGTATAGACCAGTCCCGGCAGGCCGTCGGCCCCCCAGCCTTCCGCCATGGCGGTGTCGAAAAGCGCGACGGCATCGTCCAGAAGCCACCCCGGCACCGCAGCGCCCTGCCGGATCAGCGCCGCCTCCAGTTTCAGCAGCAGATGCGCCCATTCCATCGCGTGCCCCGGCGTGGTGCCGAAGGCGCGGAGGTCATCCCACGGCCGGTCCCGGTTGTAGTCGCGGAGCGGCGCCCAGTCGCGCCCGTAATGCTCGGGCAGGCGGTAGCCGTTGGCACGGGCCGCGCCGTGGATGAGACGCGCCGCCACGCGGAGGGCACGTTCCCGCCACAGCGGCTGGCCGGAGATATCGGCCAGCGCGAGCATCGCCTCCACCCCGTGCATGTTGCTGTTGGCGCCGCGATAGTCTTCCTCTCCGCCCCAACCGGGGTCGAAACTCTCGCGCAGTGCGCCTTCCTCCTCCGACCAGAAGCGGGTTTCCAGCACGTCGGCAGCCTCTGCGAGCAGCGCCTCTGCGCCCGTCGCTCCCGCCGCGACGGCAGAGCTTGCCCCGAGCGCCACGAAGGCGTGGAGATAGGCGAGCTTGCGCCCGCCGCCCGCCGCCGTGGCCCACCAACCCCCGTTGCGCTTGTCCCGAAGCGGGCCGCTGAGCGACGCCACACCATGCGCCACCAGCGTCTCCGCCCCCGGCAGGCCCAGCAGCGCCCCCAGCGCGTAGGAGTGCGTCATCCGTGCGGTGATGATCGTGTCAGCCACCGCGCCGGAGGGCACGCGGCCCGCATTGTCGAGCGCGACGAAGCCGTCGCCCACGCGCGAAGGCTTGGAGAAATCCAGCAGCCTTTGGGCCTCCCGCTCCAGCCAGCAGCGATGGGGAAGGCGGTCCAGCCAGTCGGGCGGGGTCGGGGATGGGGACATCTGATGCGCCCTCCAAGCGCGGGTTCAGGCGCAGTATAGCCACGCCGAAGAGACGGTCCATGCCCGGGTTGGCTGCACGCCGGTGGCCGGGTAGAGGGCGAGGGCTTTCCTCGCAGGATGGCAGGGCTGATGTCGCAACGCGCGTGGGGGTCTCGCCGCCACATCAGAGCGGGGCGTTAACAGGCTGCCCAAAAGGCTTTTTGGCTTGCCTTGGAGCGGAAATCATTCGCACCCGACGAAATCCAGCCGGATATCCATACTTCACTTCAGGGCATTCTCTGGCCGATCCTCCGATTTCCGGCGCAGAGGCATGACACTTCGGGATTTTTTAGCGGCCTGTTAACGCAACGAGGCGTTTCGACGGGGCACCGGGTTGCGCGGAAAGGGTTTCGGAGCGGGCTCGCGGAGCCTTTTCGGCATCCGTAGTGCGCTCAGTCCCCGGACGCCCCGCCCAGCCTGCAGCGCAGGGGAGGTTTTACGGCTTCCCGCTGTCTTCCACCGCCGCCGGGCGCACATGTACGTGTCCGGCGGATGTTCCGCGCTCGGAAACCGACGCGACGGGGTTGGCATGCCGCGTGGCGGGGATCACGTGCAGGCTTCCCGCCCGCACGCCGCGCTGGGTCGTCACGGCATCGGCAAAGGCGCGCACGTCCGCCGTCGCGCCTTTCAGCACCACGACTTCCAGACAGTCGTCGTGATCCACATGGACATGCAGCGCCGCAACGGAAAGGTCATGATGGTCGTGTTGTGCCGCGGTAAGCCGCCGGGCGAGTTCCCGCGTCTCATGTTCATAGACATAGGTCAGCGTGGCAAAGCAGTTGCCCTCCGCCTCCTCGGCCACCTGCCGCGCCTCCACCTCCCGCAGGATGTCACGCATCGCCTCCGACCGGCTGGCATAGCCGCGTGCGCTGGCATAGGCGTCGAGCGTGGCAAGCTGCTCCGCATCGATCGTCATCGTCACCCGTTGCATCCCGGCCCCCCGTGCCATTCTTTCGCCCAGTGTAGCGGATGCCACTTGCCGGTTCCACGCCGCTTGCGGTAGGCATTTTTCCTGAAAACATCATACGCCCGGGAACCATGCGCCAGAAGCTTCTCATCGCCCTTTCGGCGGCCCTTGTCCTTGCCGCAGGCATGGCACCGGCGCGGGAGGATCTGGTTCTGGCCATCGGGGGAGAGCCGGAGACGGGTTTCGACCCGATGACCGGCTGGGGCAGCTATGGCAACCCGCTTTTCCAGTCCACCCTGCTGAAGCGCGGCCCGGCGCTGGAGACGCTTCCCGATCTCGCGACCGAATGGCGGCTGTCGGAGGATCGCCGCGTCTGGACGATCACCATCCGTCCCGATGCGCGGTTCAGCGATGGCCGCCCCGTCCGCGCGCAGGACGTGGCCTTCACCTTCCGCACCGCGCGGGAGGCGGCGGGCCCGCTCGACCTCTCCGTGATGGAGGGGGCAGAGGCGGTGGATGACCGGACGCTCCGCATCACCCTCTCCCGCCCGTGGATCACCTTCGCAGAGACATTCTACAGCCTCGGCATCGTGCCGGAGGCGGGCTATGGGCCGGGTTACGGGCGCGCTCCCGTTGGCTCCGGGCCATACCGCTTCGTGTCATGGTCGGAAGGCGGACAGCTCATCGTCGCCCGGAACGACGACTATTACGGCAAGAAGCCCGCCTTCCGGCAGATCACCTTTCTGTTCACCGGGGCGGATGGCGGGTTGGCGGCGGCGAGGGCAGGGGCTGCGCAGATGGTGGCCGTCCCCCCCCAGCTTGCCGAGGCGGTCCCTTCCGGCTTCCATGCCGTTTCCGCGCGCACGGTGGACAACCGGGGCATCAGCCTGCCCTTCACCCCCCCGCATGAGGAGGCGGGGCGGCAGGTCGGCAATCCGGTCACCTCCGACCCGGCGATCCGGCGGGCGATCAACCTCTGGCTTGACCGCGCGTTGATCGTGGACGTGGCGCTGGAGGGGCATGGCACGCCCGCCTTCGGCCCCGCCGATGGCCTGCCCTGGGGCGGCGATGCCCCTTTCGCCCCTGACGGGGACGCCGCGCGGGCCACGCTCGATCAGGCGGGCTGGCTTCCCGGCCCGGACGGGGTCCGTGTCAGGGGCGGGACGCGTGCGGCATTTGCCATCAACTACCCCGCCGGAGATGCGACGCGGCAGGCGCTGGCGGAGACGGTGGCCGAACTCCTCCACCCGCTGGGGATCGCGGCGGTGGCGAAGGGGGGAAGCTGGCAGAGCATTGGCCGCGTGATGCATGTGGAGCCCGTGGTCTTCGGCTTCGGCAGCCATTCGCCCTATCAGGTCTATGCGCTCTATTCCGGGCGGTTGCAGGGGGTGGAGTATCTGAACCCGACCTTCTACGCCAACCCGGAGGTGGACGCCTTGTTCGATCGGGCCCAGGCGGCGGAGAGCCTTGAAGCGTCCTATCCGCTCTGGGCGGAGGCCGCGCAGCATTACGGCACCGCAGGGGACAATGCGTGGGCGTGGCTGGTCAACCTCGATCATGTCTATCTCGTCGATGATTGCCTCGACCTCGGCCCCTTGCAGGTGGAACCGCACGGCCATGGCTGGCCGATCACCGCAGGCATCTCCGAATGGCGCTGGACCTGCGAATGATCGGAGGCAAGCATCTCTGTGAGCGTAGGCGTGAGTGGGGCCGGAACCCTGCCGGGGCGACAAAGTCCGGGGGCAATGCGTCGCGACCCCTACGCCGGGGCCAGCCGGCTCGCCCCTCCGCGTGTGGGCCATCGCGGGTCGGCTGGGAGGTGATCCACGCCTCGGGCAGCGAGCCGGGGTGCGGAGCCTCACCGCGCGACCCGTCAAGCGGTGGCGCAGCAGGCGACGGATGGTCCACGCACGAACCCTCCGTCCGCGTGGCGGGAACGATTGGTGAGCAGGAGGCCCGCGCTTTCCTGCGCCGCCATGGCAACGGGCAGCGACCGCTTTCCTGCAGGGTTGCCGGGGGGGAGGCCGGCTCCCGCACGCGCAGGCGCGGCATTGCCGGGAGCCGTCAGGACGGGCGCTCGGAGATCCTCTCCCACGCGCCTAAGGACAGCATTGGGTATCGCCATCGCGACCTGTCAGGACGGGGCTTCGGCAGCGCCGCCCATCTTCGCCGGACCCGCCGCGCCGGACGTGGCGCGGCCTCCTGCCGCCGGACGGCGCGCCCTCCAACCCTCCTGAGCGAGGCCACCCGCCGCCCGATCCTACGCCATGGCAGCCCCGCGTGCCCTCGTCGCGTGGTTCGTGGTGTGGGGGCCCGCGGTGTGGCGTCCCGTGGACAGGTGTCCTGTGTTCAGGTGTTCCATGGACAGGCGTTCAGTGTTCAGGCGCCCCGCCATCCGGGCGTCCATAGTCCGGGCATCCGTGGTCTGGTTGTTCATAGTTCGGTCCTCCGTAGTCTGGTCCTCTGCGGTCTGATTCCCCGTGGTTTGTCACCCAGTACTCTGGCATTCCCGGGTCTGGCACTCCGTAGGCTGACACCTCGTGGTCCGGCGTCCGGCAGGCTTGCGGCGCCCGGCGCTGCCTTCCGCCTGTTGCTGCCGCCCAGTCCGGCCCGCCATGACATCGCGTTCTGCTGTCGTGGCCTCCTCACTCCATTCGCGGAAAGGTTGGCGCGACGATGGGGGGGGCGATGCGCCCCGCTCATCGCCGTTCCAGTCCGTGACGGTCTTGCGGAGCAGCTACCGGTTCGTGGTCTCCTGACCGCCCGCCTGACCCCCCGCCTGCGCGCCTGCCTGCCTGCCCGGGTGTTTGTCCGAGTGTCTGCCCGGTTGCCTGCCCGGGACGGGGCAGATGGCAATCCCGCCGCCGCTTCCGGCCGGTTCAGGGCGGCGATGGAGCGGGCGCCACGCGGAGCAGAGGCCGCGCCGGAAGGCGTCCGGGCTACGTGGCCTACGGCGTGAGGGCGCGCGGTCTCCCCCGCGGTCTCCTTTGGCCGGTCCTGCGGCTGCCTGCGGTGCTGCTGGCTGTGGCACTGGCCGCGTTTCTGCTGATGAAGACCTCGCCCGTCGATCCGGTGGATGCCTATCTCGGCCCGGCCATGGCCCATCTGGGGCCGGAGCGGAAGGCGGAGATTGCCGCCCGCTGGGCGCTGGACCGTCCGGCGGGGGAGCAGTTCCTTCACTGGGCGCGAAACCTGCTCGCCGGGGACTGGGGCTTCAGCACGAGCTTCAACGCGCCGGTGGCCGAGGTGCTGCGCGCAAGGCTCGGCCCCTCGGCATTGCTGGCGGGAGGGGCGTGGCTGCTGTCGGGGCTTCTGGGCTTCGGACTGGCGCTGGTGGCGGCGGGCTGGCGCGGGCGCTGGCCGGACAGGCTGATCAAGGGGTATTGCTACCTGCTCGCCGCAACGCCCACCTTCTGGCTGGCCATGCTGCTCCTCCTGCTGTTTTCCGTCGCGCTCCGCTGGACGCCGGTGTGCTGTGCCGGGCCGATCGGCGTCCCGGCGGAGGAGGTGACAGTTGCCATGCGCCTTGCCCATCTGATCCTGCCGCTCGCCGTGCTGACGCTCTTCGGCGTGGCGCAGGTGGCGCTGCATGTCCGGGCGAAGCTGGTGGAGGTTCTGGCGAGCGATCACGTTCTGCTCGCCCGCGCGCAGGGGGCGGGGCGGTGGGATATCCTCCTACGGCACGGCGCGCCCAATGCGGCGCTGCCCGCTATCACCATCCTTTTCGCCTCCACCGGAGAGATCTTCGGCGGCTCCATTCTGGCGGAGCAGGTGTTTGCCTGGCCGGGGCTGGGGCGGGCGACGGTGCAGGCGGGCCTGCAGGGCGATGTGGCCCTGCTGCTCGCCATCACGCTGGTCACCGCCGCCGTGGTGGCAAGCGCGAATACAGTGGCCGACCTGCTCTACCGGCTGGTGGACCCGCGGCTCCACCGGGGCGCCTCATGACTGCCGGGGCGATCACGGGGCGGGCGCGGGCAGCGGTGACCGGGCTTGGAGTGGCCCTGCTGCTGTTCGGGCTGGTGGTGGCATCGCTGTTGCCCGGTCCGGGCGGGCTGGCGGCGGATTTCGGACAGCGGAACCTGCCCCCGTCGCTCGCGCATCCGTTCGGCACGGATGCGATGGGGCGGGACATGCTGGGGCGGGTGGTCAGCGGTCTGGTACTCAGCCTGCGGATCGGGCTGCTGGCGGCGGGCATGTCCGTGGTGATCGCCGCGCTGATGGCCGGTGCCGCCGCCCTTGGTCGCTGGCCGGACAGGGCGGCGGGGTTCGTGACCGATGTCATGCTTGCGCTGCCGCATCTTCTGTTGCTGGTGCTGCTGTCATTCGCCTTCGGCGGCGGCACCGGGGCGGTCATCTGGGCGGTGGCGCTGTCGCACTGGCCCCGGCTCGCGCGGATCCTGCGGGCGGAGTTGCTCCAGCTTCAGGCCGCCCCCTATGTGGAGGCCTCGCGCGGGTTCGGGCACTCCCGCCTGTTCATCCTGCGCCGGCATATCCTGCCGCATCTCGGGCCGCAGATGCTGGTGGGATTCCTGCTGATGTTCCCCCATGCCATCCTGCACGAAGCGGGTCTGACCTTCCTCGGCTTCGGGCTGGAGCCGTCGCGGCCCGCCATCGGCGTCATGCTGGCGGAGGCGATGCGGCATCTTTCGGCGGGGCGCTGGTGGCTGGGGGTGTTTCCCGGGCTCGCGCTGCTTGCCATGGTGCTGGCCTTCGACGCGCTCGGCTCCGCGGCAGAGCGGCTGGCGAACCCGCGGGAGGGGCGAAACTGATGCTGGAAGTGGCAGACCTTTCGGTGACGTTCCGGCGCTACAGCGGCCTTTTCCGGCAGGTGGAGCATGCCTGCCTGACGGGGGTGAGCTTCCGGCTTCGCCCGGGGGAGGTGCTGGCGGTCATAGGCGCCTCCGGCGCGGGCAAGAGCATCCTTGCCCATGCCATCCTTGGCCTCCTGCCCGCCAACGCGGTTCTGCGGGGGCGGGTGCGCCTTGCGGGGCGGGCGACGCTGCTGCCGCAGAGCACCGCGCATCTCGACCCGCTCGCCTCTGCCGGGCGGCAGATCGGGCGCGCTGCGGATCGCGCCGGACGGCGGCGGGCGGT
>NZ_DAMDHB010000072.1:0-5093 GCF_032102465.1 Haematobacter sp.
CGAAAGCGCAGAGCCATGAGGATTTCGTGGTCATACCAGTCGCGGGCGCGGTTCACTGGGACACCCGCGCGCGGCGCTCAATTTCTCTTCCCAAAAACTTTTGAAGTGAGGTCAGCTTGTTAGCTGCCTCTGCCGGCATGAAGGCGATACCAGCGAATATGACGATGCAGGCGGTTACAGCCGCCCGAGCGAGCCTGAGAATGGAGATCATGGCTGCCTTTCTACGAAGTCGATCCACGCCCTGCCCGCGAGGGTGGTCTTGTCGCCCATCGGCTTGTGCAGGCCATCCCACCAGTTGCAGGCGGTCTGATACGTCACACCGAAGGCGACCGAGACTTCCTCGGGCCGGGAGTAGTTTTGACGAAGGAAGCACGCCCAGTAGTCGGCAAGGCGGGCGCGCAGGTGAATGGGATTAAGAACTTTTGGATGGGACTTTTGCACTCGGGAGGCTCCATGGTTGCTCTGTGGTGAGTGACCAAGTGAGGAGTGCTGGGCGGCGGGGTGATCGTGAGTCATTCCGCCGCTTCCGCCTTGATGGGGAGGAGCTTGATGGTGGTGGTCGATTCCGCGTCGCCCATCCTTTGCGAAAGAGAGATTTCCTCGACTCGCGACGGAATGCCTCTCAGGATGATGGCAAGGATTTCTTGCCCTGATTCTTTGAGGTCATCAAACATGGCGTTGCCGATTTCCGTGTCAGACATTCTGAAAATCCTCGATCAGATTCCCATCTGGAAAACCGTTCGCGATCTCCCTGCTCGCGTAGCCGCGCTGGAGCAAAGGGTCGCGGCACTCGAAGGTCGCCCGACGAAAGCCGAGCATCTGACGATCTGTGCGACATGCGGCGCACCCGCCAAGGTCATCGCGGTGAAGAACCACCCGAAGTTTGCGTTCGCAGGAATTAAGATGCGCACCGTCGAGTGCGAGGCGGGCCACCGGCAGGAATTCATGTGGGATCCATCCAAGGACTGACTGCACGCTCATTCCGCCGCCTCTTTTTTGGAGGGAAGATGTCCGTAAATGTCCGGACGGAGAGCATGTCGAGAGACCCGACCTCCGGTTGCCTCATCAACCATCTTGGCCATTTCTGCCGAGATGCTTTTCGCGTTGAGGAGGTAGGAAATCTGTTGCTGCGAGCAGCCCATCACATCCGCAAGCCGTGCTTGCGATCCGTAGATGCGAATGGCGCGCTCAATGTGTGGGCGAATTGTCTGCATACTAGCAAACTAGTGGTTTCTGTGCGGCGCGTCAACTAGGCAACTTGTGTGGATCATGACAAGCTAACTGGTAAAATCCGCGCCATGAGAACCCTCGCAGAAAATCTCTTGCTCGCACGAACCGCAGCAGGCTTAAGCCAGGCGGAGCTCGCGAAGCGCGCTAAGGTGTCTCAGCAGTTGGTGTCTCAGATCGAGCGGGGCGAAAACGAGTCTGCGAAGACGTCTACCTTGGTTAAATTGGCCGAAGCTGCGGGAGTGCAGGTCTCAGACTTAGTCCCGGAAGTTCTTGGCGGCGCACAACGTGGAGAGCGCGCCGCCCTGATGGAAAAAATCAATCAGATTCTAACCTCAGACAGTGAGGAAGCTCTCCACTCTCTCTCGGAACAGGCGGATTTAATCCTGCGCCGCATCGAGCGCAGCGCCAGCAAATGAGCCTCATAATTTCGACGTCCGTCATTGCAGCGACCTTCTCCCGCAGCGTCTGCCTCACGTCGGTCATTCCCCACGAACCGCCATAATCTTCCTTTGTCACTCGTTAACCCTCCCTCAGAATCGGTTCTTGTAATGTTCTCATCATGGCATGAGCAGGGCGAGGAAGAACCTGTCTTTTGGGGGGCGTCGAAGCGAGTGAGCTACTGGGATTGCTCACAAAATTCTGATGGGAGGGGGGATGGAGGATCAAAGTGAAGTAGACGCCTTGAGGGGCAAGGTCGAAAAGCTGGAAAGCCAAATGGCCAGGATGCGCGAGTTCCTGAATCAGCAGATCTATGCCGTCAAGGTCATCAACTATACATCAATGAACTTGGCCAAAATGGCAGCTGCGGCAGCCGCCAACGACGAAACAGCGCTCGCCGCGGCGTATGATCGTTATTGGGAAGAACATCAGAACGCAATCCAGACACTTGCGAACGCGTCAAGGCTTTTGTTTGATGAGTAGTATCTCAATCTTAAGACGCATAGACCGAGACCAAGCCGCTCTTGACGACCAGAGGCTTGGCCAGGGTGAGCCCCCTACCCTCTTGCGGGACGAGTCTCCTGAACAATATAGTTATGGAGCAGGCAATACTATTTCGTCGCAGGAGCGCCATTCGTTGGATGCCACAACCCAAGCGTACATCGATCGCAGTATGGATGCTGTTAGGGCGCAAAACGATGCTCGGTTTGCGGAAGTGCTATCGCGTATAGATAGCCTCAGCAGTGGGCTTGAGGCCCGTTTCTCTAACCTTGATGCCCGTTTCGCTAAGCTTGATGCCCGTTTCTCCAAGCTTGATACCCACATGACCTTGCTTGAGCACGCAACATCAAGCGCGCTCGCCGAAGCAACAAAGGCAAAGCAGGCCGCTGAGGATGCATCGGCCAAAGCCGGCGTCATGAAGTGGAATATTCTTTTCACGGCGCTTGGTGTCGCCGCGCTGCTCGCGGCCGTGTTTGCGGCATGGGTGCAGGCTGTGGAGATGGTTTCGAGCCTTCTCAACCCTTAAGCGCAAGACAGACGTCACGGCAGGCCCGTGGAGACCTGAGCGTAGATATGCGCTATAGTGCGGGTCGAGAACACCGCGTACGGGGTGAGAGCATGGCTGAGGAAGAAATGACCGCTGTTCTGGACCGGGCCAGAGGTCTTCTGGCGCGCCTCCAAGACGCCAAAGTTCCCGTTCAATTCATGATGGTCACTCCCGACGTGGATGGAGAGCCGAGGATACTCCTTGAGACTCCACTTTTCTCCGAGATTGGACCCCTGAAAACCTATGACTATTTTGTTCGGCTGGCTGACGCCCTCCACGATGATGATCTTATTGCGGAGGACTTGGTGCTGATCCTCCCCGGATCACCCCTGGCGGAAGCCATTACTCGGATGTTCGGCGGGGCTGTCGTTAAGGATAGCTTGTTTTCGGACACACGGGTCGGAGACGTCATGTTGAATGGGACCATTGTCCTGTCCAGGAGGCGGTTCACCAAACGCGACCTCTCATCGTCAGTAAAACAGATGAAGGCACGTATCCGTGAGATTGAAGCGGCAGCGTAAGCATCTTCTTCACCGCCACAGCCCGCCCTCACCCGGCGGGCTTTTTCATGCCCGGCGCTCGGGAGCGTCCCGGTGATGCGACCGTACGGCACATTCACCGCGCATCGACCAAGGTGGGCCTAACCTTTCCCGCAGAGAGCCATATCTATGCTACAACTTGATTCGCTGACTGATGGGGGAACCGATGCAAGAGCGCTCGATTACAGTGCACGCCGATTGGGACTCTGAGGCCGGAGTGTGGGTCGCGACCACCAACGACATCTGCGGGCTTGCCGTTGAGGCAAGCAACCTGGAGGCTCTTAGGGAGAGGGTCATGGGCGCCCTCCTTGACCTGATTGAGTTGAACGGCTTTCAGGCGAATGGCGCAGAAATCCCGGTTCATCTTGTGACAGAAGATACGATCAAGGTGAGCTGCGCGGCCTGACGACGTGGGACGGGGCTTTTACCGCGATCTTGTCGATATCCTTCGGCAAAACGGATGCAAGTTCGTTCGCCAAGGGCGAGGCGATCATGAGATATGGTTCAGTCCTGTATCGAACTGCAACTTCACCGTTGATAAGGGGTGCTTGTCTGCACATACGGCGAATGCCTCCCTAAAGCAGGCGG
Organism: Haematobacter sp.; assembly: GCF_032102465.1. Lineage (NCBI taxonomy): Bacteria > Pseudomonadati > Pseudomonadota > Alphaproteobacteria > Rhodobacterales > Paracoccaceae > Haematobacter > Haematobacter sp. The sequence goes on from NZ_DAMDHB010000072.1 coordinate 3,844, forward strand.
GGCTACCCAAGAAGTTCTAAGGACACTTGGCCCGCCCTCGCCCGGCGGGCTTTTCATGCCCGGCGAAGGACTCGACAGGGCCAGCGGCGCGGATCACCATCGCGGGATTGCAACCCGTTGATATGGTGATTCCTTTGACTGTCTTCCTGATCACTTATGACCTCAATAGAGAGACTGTTCGCCCGCCGATAGTTCGGCGCATCAGGAGCTATGAGGCTTGGGCCAGGCTGTCGGAAAGCTCCTACGCCATTTCGACGCCGCAGACGGCAGCACAGGTTTACTCAGGCCTCTCCGATCTGCTGGACAACAACGACAGCCTCTTCGTGATAAAGCTCAGCAATCCGGCGTCTGGCTGGGCAGCGGACCCTGATGTGAAGCAATGGCTTGACCAACACCTGACGTGGTGACGCGGACTATGGTGTGCCGCTCGGACAGCAGAGCCAGATTTCGAGCCTCATCGGACGTGCTGGGCTCGATCACCATCCGCCCCTCCTGATCAAGAACGATACGAGCCATGAGCCCCCTCCATCACCGAGGGGGCTTTTTGCCACCCTCTCCATCTCAGTTTCCCATGCCATGCGCCGCACCCCGGCTCCGGCATCGGCAAGGACTCGACAGAATCGAGGCTCCCCCATCTACTGGTGCGATCCGCAACCCCGCCTCGTCTGGCAACCGGGCTCTGCGGAAGGGGTATTGGAACCCCTGTGTCGTCACCAAAGACGGCTAAGGCGGGCAGCCGTGGAGGGGGATCCCCATGCGGTTCTTCCTGGCGGTGGCGATAGTGGCTGACTTGCTCACCATTATCGTCGGGTCCATCCAGATTGCCCTGTGGCTTCTGTAAGACCCGGGGAGGCTCCGGCCTCCCCACCATCCCCCTACGACCGTCCTTCCTCTATCCCTTCTTGCTCTGTCGGTCCTTGCCGACTGGGTGATTCTCTCACGTCCCGGCGCGCGGGGCAATTTTTTACTAGTTTGCTAGTTTTCATAGTTGACCATCCACTAGTTTACTTGTATTCATTATCTCACACCCCGAGCGACGCATGAGCCTCGGGAGCCATGAGGGAGACACGCCATGAACGCCCGTCCCGACCCGCTTGCCCTGATCTCGGACCACTTCGTCGATGTGCTCGGTGTCCTTCTAGCGCCCAAGCGCCCCCGCGCCCCGGCCTACGAGTTCGACATCGAGGTTGACGCTGACCCGGAGCATTTCGTGGTGCTGAACTTCGGGGGCGACGTGGACGGAGATATCT
>NZ_DAMDHB010000073.1:0-4997 GCF_032102465.1 Haematobacter sp.
GGGAGGAGCGGGCGGCTGCCATCGCCCGCGCCGATGCCGCCGCGCTTGCCTGCGGGGAGGCTGCCGACCGCATCCGGGAGGAGGCGGAGACGGAGCCTGCCGCGCTGGCTGCGAGTCTGGGCGAGGTCACCGCGACCGCGGGCGAGACGGAGGAGGAGATCCACCGCCTCCGCCGCGCGCGGGAGGCCTTGGGCGCCGTGAACCTGCGAGCGGAGGAGGATGCCCGCGCGCTGGCCGAGGAGCAGGGGACGCTGGCCGTGGAGCGGGCCGATCTGGATGCCGCCGTCACCAAGCTCCGTGCGGGGATCGCCGCGCTGAACCGGGAGGGGCGCGAAAGGCTGCTGGCGGCCTTCGATCAGGTCAACCGCAACTTCCGTCAGCTTTTCACGCATCTTTTCGGTGGGGGAGAGGCGGATCTGGTGATGGTGGAGTCGGACGATCCGCTGGAGGCCGGGCTGGAGATCATGTGCCAGCCGCCGGGCAAGAAGCTCTCCGTCCTGTCTCTGCTGTCAGGTGGGGAACAGACGTTGACGGCGATGGCGCTGATCTTTGCGGTGTTCCTCGCCAATCCCGCGCCGATCTGCGTGCTCGATGAGGTGGACGCTCCGCTGGACGATGCCAATGTCGGCCGGTTCTGCGATCTGCTGGACGAGATGACGCGCCGCACCGGCACCCGCTTTCTCGTCATCACGCACCACGCGGTTACGATGGCGCGGATGGACCGGCTGTTCGGCGTCACCATGCAGGAGCAGGGGGTGAGCCAGCTCGTCTCCGTCGATCTGACACGGGCGGAGGCGCTGGTGGCCTAGCAGGCTGCTGAAAAAGGCCTTTTGGCCTGTGTTGGAGCGGAAATCGCTCTCCATCTGACGAAATCCAGCCGGAAATCCATATACTTCCGGATGTTTCCGGGCGGATTTTCCGATGTCTGGCACATCGGCATGACACTTCAGGACTTTTCAACAGCCTGTTAACTCAGGCGAGGGCCTTAGCGGACCGCGCCGATAAGCCCGCCGACTGCGGCCCCCGCGATGGGTTCGTCGGCAATCACCTGCCCCGCCGCCGCGCCGCCGATCGCGCCGGTGGCGACCCGCTGTCCGCGCGTATTGCCGCAAGCGGCGACGACAGAAACGCAGAGCAGGGCTGCGACGAGATAAGTTCTGGTCATGATTTCCTCCTCCATTTCAACGCAGTGGAACGTTCATGACCGGGCCGGGTTCCGGCGCTGGCGTCATATCTTGCGGATACGATCCGCAAGGGTCACCTCCCCGTCCTCCATGATCCGGCAAAGCACGCCGCGGAGCCTCAGCTCCGGGTGGCCGGGCGCGCGGACCCAGTCGAAGGCCGGTTTGCCATAGCGTTTTTTCCACTTCACGCAGGCATCGTTCCACAGGTCGGACACTTCCACGACGGCCGTGCCGATCCGAAGCCGCGTACCGACGGGCAGGTTCTCCTCCGAGAAATCCATATCCGCGACGATGGTGTCTCCCGGGTGGAGCATCTCCGGCTCCGTCATCACCGCCTCCACCACGCGGGCGCCGAGAATGGATATCTGTATGCGCGGGTCGGGCCTGCCATCCGCCAGCTTCATCCATGGGTGCTTCATCCAGCGCTCGCCGGGGATGCCCTCCGCGACGGTGAGTGTCAGGCTGTCGCGGAAGTCGCGCTTGCCGAAGCCCTTGCGGAAGCAGAGCGTCTGGATCGGCGCATCGTCCTTTGGCGCGGCAAGGACATGGGGCAGGGCATCGGCGAGTGTTTCAGCGGTCGCTTGCGGCATGGGTCAGAGCCTGTCCAGAAGGGTTCGGGTGGGCCATGCGTCTGCGGGCAGGCCGAGGCGCGCCTGCTCCTTCTGCACGGCGCTGCGGGTCATGGCGCCCAGGACGCCGTCTATCGCGCCCACATTGTAGCCACGCGCGGTGAGCTTCTGCTGAAGCAGGGTCATCTGCGCATCGGTGAGCGGCGGGTCCGGGTTGCCGGGGTCGAAGGCCGGGGGACCCGAGAGGCGGGTGGCGAAATAGGCGGCGGTCGTCACATAGACGAAGCTCTTGTTCCAGTCGAAGAACACGTAATAGTTGGGATAGGCAAGGAAGGCCGGGCCCTTGCGCCCCTGCGGCAGCAGCAGGGCCGCGTTCAGGTTGGCTGCGACCTTGCCGCCGCCGCGCGGCTTCACCCCCATGCGCAGCCAGTCCGCAGCGGGGCGCGGCGTGTCCAGCCCGCTCAGGCTCCAGTCCATCTGGTCGGGAACCGTGACTTCCTGAAGCCACGGCTCCCCCCGCCGCCAGCCGTGATCGGCAAGCATTCGTCCCCCCGACATGATCGCGTCGGGGATGGAGGTTTTCAGCGTGACCCGCCCGTCGCCATCGCCGTCCACCCCGCGTTCGAGGATATCCTTGGGCAGCATCTGGATCATCCCGATCTCCCCCGCCCAGGCGCCAGTGGTGGTGGCCGGGTCGAATTCCCCCTTTTCGTAGAGCGAGAGCGCGGCGAATACCTGCGGGCGGAACAGGTCGGGACGGCGGCAGTCATGCGCGAGGGTGACGAGCGCATTCGCCGTGTTGAAGTTGCCCTGCACTGCGCCGTAGTCGGTCTCGAACCCCCAGAAGGCAAGGATCACCCCCGGAGGCACGCCGTAGCGCCGCTCCGCCTCCTTGAGCAGCCCGGCGTATTTCTTGCCGTTGGCCACGCCGTTGGCCATCCGGTTCCCGCTGATGAGCGCGCGGGAGAAATCGGTGAATGTCTTGCGGAAGACGCCTTGCGAATTGTCGGCGGCGATCACTTTCGGGTCGCGGCGCACGTTGGCGAAGAAACGGTCGGCGGCCTGTGCGGAATGGCCGTTCGCGACCGCTTCCTGTTTCAGCCCGGCGATGAAGCGTCCGAAGTCGCCGCCGCAGGGCACGCTTTGGGCGGATGCGGTGCCCGCGAGGGCGACAAGGCCCAGCAGGGCAGGGAACAGGGTGGTGCGCATGGGGGTTCCTCCTTTCGCGAAGCTAGGGCGAGGCGGTATCCGGGCAAGGCCCCTGGCAGGCTGCTGGGAGAGTTCACAGGTCTCATATCTAACAGGCTTCTGAAAAAGTTCTGAAGTGTGATGCCTATGTGCCGGAAATCTGAAAATCGGCCCGGAAAACGCCCGGAAGTATATAGATTTCTGGCTGGATTTCGTCAGATTGCGAACGATTTCCACTTCAACACAGGCCTATAAGCCTTTTTCAGCAGTCGGCCAATCCTCTGGAAATCGCCTTCGGTATGATCCGAAATGTCTGGATTTCTGGCTGAAGTTCGTCGGATTGCGGATGATTCCCGCTCCAATACACCCCCAAAAGCCTTTTTTCAGCAACTTGTTAGCTGATGAGCCAGACCAGAAGCACCAGCGCCAGCATCAGCGCCCATGTCCGCCAGAGCGCGGCCACCGCCGCGTCGATCTCCGCCGCGCCGATGTCATGCCGCCCCTCCGCGTTGACATAGGGAAAGTCCTGCCGCTCGCCGTGATAGCTCCGCGGGCCGGAAAGCGCGATCCCGAGCACGGCCGCCATCGCCGCCTCCGGCCAGCCTGCATTCGGCGAGCGATGCAGCGGTGCATCCCGCAGGATGACCCGCCGCGCATCAGGCCGCCCGTGGGCAAGAGCGATCAGCAGCGCCGTCAGCCGCGCGGGGACGAGGTTCAGAAGATCGTCCAGCCGCGCTGCTGCCCAGCCGAAGTCCTCGTGCCGGGGGGTGCGGTGGCCGATCATGCTGTCGGCGGTGTTGACGAGCTTGTAAACGAGAATGCCCGGCAACCCGCCGACAAGGAACCAGAAGGCCGGGGCGACGACGCCGTCCGAAAGGTTCTCCGCCGCGCTTTCTATCGCCGCGCGGGCGACGGCGGGCGCATCCATCGCCGCCGTATCCCGCCCGACGATCCGCGCCACCGCCCTTCGCCCTTCGACGAGGCTCGCGCGGAGACCGGTCGCCACGGCCGCGACATGATCGGCGAGGCTTCGCTGGGCCAGCAGAACCGCGGCGGCCAGCACCTCCAGAAGCCCGCCGCCCGGCAGCGCCGCGACCAGCCGCCCCGCCAGCAAGGCAAGGAGGACGAGCAGGCCGATCCCCACCGCCCCTTTCGCCCGTCTCCCCGCTCCCCGGTTGAAGCGGCGATCCATCCCGTCGATCATGCGGCCCATGAGGACCGCGGGATGCGGCACACGGGACCAGAGCCGTTCCGGCTCGCCGAACACCGCGTCCAGGGCCAGAGCCGCGGCGAGGGCAAGCGGCTGCATCACCACGGCCCCTCCAGCCGCGCCCAGCCATCGCCCGGCGGCAGACCAAGGCGGAGCCAGCGGTCGCTGTAGGGGAAGATGCGGCTCCAGATGCGGGCGCGGGCCAGACGTTCCTGCCACGCCCGCGCGTCCTCGACCTCATAGAGCCGGAACAGCGGCGTTCCGCCGGCCACGCGCGCGCCGCGTGCCGTCAGGATGCCGTCCAGCCGCGCCGCATCATGGCCAAGCCGCGCGCGTGTCCGCGCGGCCCAGCCCTCGTCGGACAGCGCCGCGCGCCCGATCGCCAGCGCGGGGCCGGAAACGGGCCAGGGTCCGAGCGCTTCGCCCAGACCGGCGATCAGCACGGGATCGCCGATGGCAAAGCCCAGCCGCACCCCCGCCAGCCCCCAGAACTTGCCGAAGCTTTTCAGCACCAGCGTGCCGGGCCGGGTGGAGAGGGCAATGAGGCTCGCCTCCGGCAGTACGTCGCAGAAACTCTCATCAATCACGGTGAGCGCTCCCGATCCCGCCCCCGCCGCGGAATGAAGCCTGCCGTCGGGATTGTTGGGGTGCACCAGCACCCGCGCGCCGCCCGGTCCCTCCTCCCAGCCCGCCGCCCGAAAGGAGGCGGCATGTTCATTGTAGGTCGGCCCCGGTATCTCCACCCGTCCCGGTGGCAGCAGGCGCGGGAGGCGCGCGATCAGTGCGGACGCCCCCGGCGCCGCCAGCACCGCCGCTGCCCGCGGCACGCGCCAGAAGGTCCGCGCC
>NZ_DAMDHB010000074.1:0-4698 GCF_032102465.1 Haematobacter sp.
GGGCGAGATGTCGTCCCCCCGGTCGATGGCGGCGGCAGCGGTGTCCAGCGCCGCCGCTGTTTGCGCATCCCCCGCGCGCGGCACGCGGCCCGCCCGTTCCGACCGGAGCCAGAGCATCAGCCCGACCTGCCCCGACAGAAGCCAGCGGGTCGCCCGCGCGCTCCTGCGGGCGCGGCGGGAGCCAGCGGTCGCGGTGTCCAGCGTATCCTCGATCGACGCCATTTCGGAGAGAAGGGCCGTCGCCTCCCGCGCATCGGCAGGCACGCCGCGGAGCGTGGCGGCAGCCGCCGACAGCAGGCGACGGGTCAGCGCCCTGACGCGGGCATATGGCTCCGACCCATCGGCGGCGCGACCGAAGACCCAGCCGACGGCCAGCGCGATGGCGACACCGACAAGCACCGTCGCCATCCTGTCCAGCCCGAGGTGCAGCACATTCTCGGGGTGTCCGGTATCCAGCAGCGCGACCATGGCCGCGGAATAGCCCGCCAGCATGGCGCCATAGCCCGCAAACCCCCGGATGACATTCCCAAGCCCGGCGCAAAGCCCCAGCCACAGCGCGATTCCCACGACGAGAACCACCATGTCCCCGCCAGAGACGACCATCAGCCCCATGCCGAACAGGGCGCCGACCACGGTCCCCAGAAACCGGTTGGCGGCTTTTTCCAGAAGCTGGCCCCGCACCGGCAGCGCCGCCGCCCAGACCGACATGGCCGACCATTGCGGATGCTCGAGCCCCAATGCCCAGGCCGCAACAAGCGACATACAGGCTGCAAGCGCCGTCAGTCCGGTAAAGCGGAGACGCGCCGCATCGATGCCCAGACGGGAAAGGAGGCGGGCCATCACCGCTCCTCCTGCTGCATGCGGGCGATGCGGCGGTCGATGTGGTCCATCGCCTCCAGAAGACGCATGAGGTCATCGGGGCCGAGATCCTCAAGCATCTCACGCTCCGTTCGCTCCAGAACGGCCTCGATCCGCTGGACCGCCGTCTCCCCCGCGGGGGTGAGATAGAGCCGGCGGGAGCGGCGGTCGGCCGGATCGGGCCGGCGTTCGAGCAGCCCCCGCTCCGACAGGATGTCAATCAGCCGCACCAGGCTCGACCCGTCGATGCCCACACGCTCCGCAAGCTCCTTCTGGCTGATCCCGCCCCCCGACAGGCTGAGGTGCACGAGGGGGGGCCAGGTTGCATCGGCCATGCCGATCCCGGCCAGACGCAGGTCAAGCTCGCGCCGCCAGCGGCGTGCGGTCCGGGAAAAGACGAAACCGAAACGGGAGAGAGGAGTATCATGACGCATACTAATAATATGCCATACAACTAGTTTGAATTCAATCCATTTGAATGCCACTATGTCAACAGCCGTACGAAGACAGAGATGATGGCCGCATTCGCAAGGTCGATGAAAAACCCGCAAACCAGCGGGACGATCACAAAGGCCGCATGCGCGGCCCCGTATTGCCGCGCCACCGCCGTCATGTTGGCGATGGCCGTGGCCGTGGAGCCGAGCGTGATGCCGCCGAAGCCCGAGGAAATCACCACGCTCTCGTAATCCCGCCCCATCGCGCGGAACACGACGAAGACCGTGTAGATCAGCGTCAGGGCAATCTGCACCGCCAGCGCAACCGTCACGAAACCCAGAACCTCCGCGAGCGCCCAGGGCTTCAGCCCCATGAGCGCCATGACCAGGAACAGCCCCAGCGCCAGTTCCGACAGAAGCGCCATCGCGCGCCGCATCCCGGGCCACTGGCGGCTCACCCGGCCCCGCAGCCTGCCCGGAAGCAGCGCCCGGACGAGAATACCGGCGAGAAGACAGCTGACAAATGCGGGAAGCGTGACGCCTGTGAGCGAGATCACGCCATGCAGCGCCCGCCCCGCCATCACCGTGACATCCAGCAGCAGGACCGCCCATAGCACCGACATGTAGTCGAGCGGCGGCGGATTCTGATGCGTGGCGCCGATTTCCAGACGTCTGTCCTCAGAGGGGCGCACCCGGTAGCGGGTCATCAGAAAGGCCGCCATCGGCCCACCGATGAGACAGGCCGCGATCAGCCCGACCGTATTGGAGGCGACACCCAGCTCCATCGCCGCGGCGATGCCGTGCTGCGTCTCCAGAATCGGCGCCCAGGCGAGGGTCGTTCCTACGCCGCCTGTCAGCGGGATGGAGCCGACCAGCAGCCCCTCCAGCGCGGGACGCCCGAAGGCCAGCGCGACCAGAACCCCCGCGATGTTCTGGATGACCATGAAGGCTACCGAAATGCCTGTCAGCACCAGCAGGGGGCGGCCGCCCTCCCGCAACGCCCGGATATCGGCGTTCAGCCCGATCCCGGCAAAGAATACGAGCAGAAGGAAATCCCGCGCACCAAGCTCCATCTCCACGTCGATCCCCCAGCACATGTGGAGGATCGTGACGACGGCGATGAAGGCCAGCCCGCCCGCAACCGCCTCCGGGATGGAATACCGGCGCAGCAGCGACCAGCGCAAAGTGAGTATCTTCCCGACGATGAGCAGGAACACCGCCAGAGTGAACGAGAGATGCGCATCGACCTGCAACACCTGAAGTTGCATGAAGCTATCTCCGCTGACCGCCATTCGGGAAAGCGTAGGACCGGGACCGGAAGCTGGCAAGGGAGCCGTCGCCGAACCCGCGACGTCGGTTGCCGGCGGCAGGCCCGCAACCGACGTCGCGGGCGGGCGGGCGGACGTCTGTCAGGCATCTGCCCGCCTGACCGACAACCCGCCCTTGACCCTGACGGAGAGCGGGGCCAAGACTGCGCGGGGCCGCAGCCTGCGGCGCATCTGCTGACCTGCATTCGGATGAGAGGAACCATCATGCCTGCCTATACAGACGTCCAGCTCCACATCGACGGCGCCTGGTGCGATGGCACGGGCGGGTGGATCCCCGTCGTCGATCCCGCGACGGAAGAAGAGATCGGCCGCGTCGCCTGGGCCAAACAGGCGGATCTGGACCGCGCGCTTGCCGCCGCGGAGAAGGGTTTCGAGATCTGGAAGAACACCGGCGTCATGGACCGGGTGAAGGTCATGCGCAAGGCCGCGGCGCTGCTGCGGGAGCGGGCCGACGATATCGCCTGGAAGATGACCCGCGAACAGGGCAAGCCGCTTGCCCAGGCCAAGGGTGAGATCCTCGCCGGCGCGGAAACCATCGAATGGTTCGCCGAGGAAGGCCGCCGCACCTATGGTCAGGTCATCCCCTCCCGCCAGCCGGGGGTGATGCAGATCACCATGAAGCTTCCCGTCGGGCCGGTCGCGGCCTTCACGCCCTGGAACTTCCCGATCAACCAGGTGGTGCGCAAGCTCTCCGCCGCCGTGGCGACGGGCTGCTCCATCATCGTGAAGGCGCCGGAGGAGACGCCCTCCTCTCCCGCCGAACTGATCCGCTGCTTCATCGATGCGGGCGCGCCTGCGGGCGTCATCAACCTTGTTTACGGGGTGCCTGCGGAGATCTCCGAATACCTCATCCCGCATCCGACCATCCGCAAGGTGACCTTCACCGGCTCCACCCCCGTCGGCAAACAGCTCGCGGCGCTCGCCGGGCAGAGCATGAAACGCGCGACGATGGAGCTTGGTGGCCATGCGCCGGTCATCGTGGCGAAGGACGCGGATATCGAGAAGGCGATCTCGCTGATGTCCGTGCACAAGTTCCGCAATGCCGGGCAGGTCTGCGTCTCGCCCACCCGTTTCCTCGTTCAGGAGAAGGTGGCCGACGCCTTCATCGACGGCTTCACCGAAGCGGCGAAGGCTGTGAAGGTCGGCAACGGGCTGGAAAAGGGCATGGACATGGGCCCGCTCGCCAATGAGCGCCGCATTCCAGCCCTTCAGGCGCTGATCGGCGATGCCGTGGAGCATGGCGCGCGGCTGACCACGGGCGGCCAGCGGATCGGCAACAAGGGCTACTTCTTCGAGCCGACCGTGCTGGCCGATGTGCCGACCGAGGCACGGATCATGAACGAGGAGCCTTTCGGCCCCGTTGCGGTCGTGAACCGGTTCGGCGATCTGGACGAGGCGATCGCGGAAGCCAACCGCCTGCCCTACGGGCTTGCCGCCTATGCCTTCACCCGCGCCTCCGCCACGGCGGACCGGCTGTCGCGCGAAGTGGAATCCGGCATGCTGGCGATCAACCATCTTGGCCTTGCCCTGCCGGAAGTTCCGTTCGGCGGCATCAAGGATTCGGGCTACGGCACGGAGGGCGGCTCGGAAGCGCTGGACGCCTATGTGGAAACCCGCTTCATCACGCGTCTGGGGTAAGCACGGGCGGTGAACAAGGCGCGGGGGACGCCCCCCGCGACCCCCGGCGGAGAGACAGGGCGCGATATCCGTCTTTTGCGCCAGGTCCCCCGCCCCCTGCGCCCCTTCCCGCCGCTCGCGTCACGTCCCGCCTCTCGCGTCACGTCCCGCAGGGGTTTCTCCCGGGGAGAGCACCGTGATTCACGTTCGTGAAGGCAGCGAGATGAGGAGAGGGCGCGTCGATCTGACCGATTTCGGGCTGGATCGCGATCCAGCCCTCGCCTCCGGCTGATGCGCGCGGAGGCAGCTCCTTTTGGGCCTGCTCCCGGAGCCTTTGCTTGCTGCTGGCAAAGGTGAGGATAGAGGATCGCCGCGTGTGGAGCAGGCCGCTCTGGCAAAACGGACAGGGCGCCGTGGGCGAATATTTCCGCGCGCTCCGGCAGCCGCCACAGCCGCCACAG
>NZ_DAMDHB010000075.1:0-3976 GCF_032102465.1 Haematobacter sp.
CCTCCCCCATGCAGCCGTCGTAAATCTCGGCGGCAATGGCGCGCGGCTCGTCCCCGCCGATCAGGTACAGGCCATAGGCGACGAGGATGATGCCGCTCACCATCTGCGACATGTCACGCGCCGGCAGGGTGTCGGCAAAGTCCGGCAGCGATATACCCGCCTGAGCGGCGGAGGCGGCGCGCAGGGCCATCGTAGCGGCGGCAAGGCATTTTTCCTGATCGCCGGCATATGCGCAGGGTGCGAGCATCAAGCCCGCCAAAGCGAGTGTTATAAATTTCATGGCGTGATCCTGTTAGATCAGGGGTTCTGGGTCGCGCCGGGCCGATCCTTCTCGGCGCGGGACAGATATTCGCGGAGCATGGCCAGCATGCTGCTCCGGTCGCCGTTGCTGATGTAGTTTACCCGGCCGTCCTCAATTCGGTTGAACTCGGATATCAGCAGGGCGAACCCGATCCGGCGCGGGACGCCCGGTTGAAAAGGGCCGTTCAGCGCTTCGTCGATGAGGTGCGCGAGGGTGTTCATCAGCGCCCGGTGTTCGGGCTGGATCGGATCGCTCATGCCGCTTCCTCCTGCGGGTCAGCCTGGTCCGATGGCGTCGGCCACTCCATTTCGGCAGGCACCCAGGCATCGATGCGCTTGCAGTCGTCCTTCGACAGGGACAGCGCAGACCGGAAATCGGGGTCGCGGAACAGGCGGTCGAGGTCTTTGGCCTTGAGCGCCTTTTTCATGGACAGCCAGCCGTCACCGTCCGGTCCGCCATCCGGGACCAGCTCCGCCCAGATCCTGTCCAGCCGCGCGACGGGGAGGCGGGCGAAATAGTTCTCGGCCGTCGGTGTCCAGACCTTGCGGATATCGGCGGCGGCGAGGCGGGCGACGGAGGCGGCAAAGTCACCGGTGACCGGGGTAAAGAGGCGGGCCAGCGCGGCGGTGAGCCGCGCGTTGCGGTCCTTCTTCGGCATCGCCTGAATGTCGGTCAAATGGGTCAGGGACAGGTCTCTCCCGGTCATAGCCTTGCCGTCATTGACGGCATCGGTCAGGCGCTCGTCGATCACAGTGGCGTCCGCCTTCTCCGGCGCGATCGGATTCAGCGACGGGCCGATCGACAGCGGGCGCTGCCAGTTCCAGATCGGCGCCGTCAGAGCGACGGTCAGCAGGTCGAGCACCAGTTCCGGCTTGCCGAGCAGGGCGGTCTGGATGGCCAGACGCTGAATTCGTTGTGTGTCCTCTGTCAGGGACTGGGGCAGCGTCTCGACCTTGGCTGTCGCGACCTCGTCGCTCCCGGATGCCTGCGGCTTCTCCCGCCACGGGCCGCTGGTCTTCAGCTCGCCGCCCGCGTCCACGTAGAGAAAGATGCCGGCGACGGCCCGATCCTCGTCCGATATGTCGCCTGCGGCGCGATTCTCGAGCTCTTCCAGACGAGCGTATTCCTCCTCCGTCAGGTCATCGGCTTCGGAGAGGGCCTCCATCTCCGCGGCATCGGCCTCCGGCAGTTCGACGGCGACGAGATCGACGCGAGCGAGCTTTTCGATGAGATCAAAGGGGATCCACGCATCCTTCGTGTGGATCTTCACCCACGCATAGCCTTTGCCCCGGTCGCGCTCCGCGCATTCCTCCAGGCGATCGGTGAAGAGCTTGTCGAGCAGGGCCTCGTCGAGAATACGGGTGTCGTCGGTGAACAGATCCTCCTGAATGACGCCGCCGGCATTGCGGTAGGCGTCCAGCCCGAGCCATTTGACGCGACGGTCGTCGAGCGAGATGCCGCGGGGCAACAGGTTTTGCCGGATGTTAGCGGCGGAGACGCCCCACGTGCTGGTAAGCACGCGGCGCAGCTCGGCGAGCAGAGCCTCCTCCGACTGCGCGGAGGTCAGCGCGCCCGCTTGGTCAAGGGTGATCCGGTCAGTGCGCAGCGCGTCGAGCGCAGCGACCGGCAGGGTGGCAAGCGTCATCCGCTGGCGGACATGTCGCTCCGTCACCGCGAAGGCCTTGGCGATCATGGCCGGCTGCGTGCCCGAAGCGGCCATCCGGGCATAGGCGCGGACCTCATCCGCCGGGTGGAGGGGCTGGCGCGCGGCGTTCTCGGCGCTGGCCCAGAGGCGGGCGGTGTCCTCGTCGCTGGTGAACTGGACCGGCACGGTAATGCTGGCCTGATCCGTCCCACCGCGATTGGCAAGCAGCTGCAACGCCCGGAGGCGGCGCCCGCCGGCGACGATGCCGATTCCAGTTTCGGGTGCGGTCGGATCACCGCCAAGACGCCCGGCCGGATCGATGTAGCCGGACAGGTTCTGGAGCAGGCCCATCTGGTCTATGCTGTCGGCCAACGCCTCAATCTCCGCATCGGGCGGGGTGGAGCGTGTGTTGAAGGGGTGGATGTAAAGGTCAGCGAGCAGAACAAGGGCTGTGACAGGCTCGGCCATGGGATGATCCTCCAAAGGAGACGGGTGGGGCGCGGCTCAGCGGGCCAGCGCCAGAAGGTTAAAAAAGGTGTCCGCCGCGGTCGTCGCCGCGAGCGCGAGGAACAGGCAGCCGCAGAGACGGCGCCACAACGCCTCGATCTGCTGCTCGGGCAGCGTGGGCGGCGGGATCACGACCAGCAGGGGCTGCGCGGTACTGCGCTCCAGCCGGTTGGCCAGTCGGATCGCGCCGACGGCGGAAAGATCGATCGTCGTCTGGCCACCCATTGCCGCATAAAAGCGCAGCCGTGCTGGAAGCCCGTCGATGAACTGATCCGCGGCCTCACTGCTTGCGCGGACCTGATCCAGTTCGGTGCGGTCGGTGTCGGCCATGCCTGTCTCCGGGTGTCAGCATTTCGGAGAGGAAAAGCCCCCGGCCCGTGTTGGTCTTTCGGGGAAAGCGGGCCGGGGGAAGTGCGCGCCAGAGTTCCGAGAGTGGCGGCGCGGGCCGCAGCACAGGGACAGGGCTGCGGATCGGGTGTCAGGCCCGGCCGAAGAGCAGCAGGAAGCGGCTCTGCGTTACCGGGTGACCGAAATCGGATTTGGCGGCGAACCACGCCATACGGCGCAGCCGCAGCGGGGTGCCGGTGTCCAGCAGGGCGCGCCGCGCCTGGGCGACGGCGAGGTGACGGGTGGCCGCGCCGACGGGCGTGGTCGCTTCTTCGGATTGATGGGCAAGTGCGGGCTGCACGGGTGATCCTCCATCGGGGCCGGGATGATGTCCGGCGGCGTTCGATGGAGGCAGTATATTTGGCAAATGCCAAAGTTCAAGTAGGAATTTTGGCATTTGCCAATATGTAGGATTGTGCAATTGTAGAATCGGGATGGATTTCCTGCCAGCGCCGGGCTGCGGCGCGTGAGGGCGGCATGAAAAAGCCCCCTCGGATAAGGAGGGGGCTGTGAAGGAGCGAAGGTGCGCGGCCTGGACCTGTTGCGACTCTCTTGCCTTGCCTCATAGTCTGGTCTCGCGGCTCAGATGGAGCGAGACAATGAAGAAAGACGATGAGTGCTTTCGGCAACTCATGTTTGAGTTGGAGGCAGGTGAAGATTGGGTGCATTACATTCCGCTGGATGAAGGCGATCACGCGAGTGAGAAGCGGTACTACCATGCGCTGATGCTGGCGGACGCGGGGGCACTGGAGGTGTCCGGCAAGCATAGCGACCATTTTCGAATCCGCGACCAAGGGTATACGCTCCTCGCGGTCATGCGAGATGCCAATGCTTGGGGAAAGGTGAAATCTAGCGCCAAGGCTGCAGGTGGGTATGGCGCGAGAGCGTTACTGGCCGCGGCTGAGGCGTATGCAGTGGCTCAGGTCAAGCAGCACCTTGGCCTGCCACTGTCATAGATCACGATGCTTCCCGTTGAAAAGATGAAGAAAGTGTTTTGTTGAAGTTCCGATCATCGCGACTTCGCGCAACGGCCCAAGGGGCCGTGGTATCTACCCGTGGAGAGGTGGCAGATGACTTTTGATGCCGCGCGACAATCAGGGTGAGATTCCGCGTCAATCTGGGTGAGACGCCGTGGT
>NZ_DAMDHB010000076.1:0-3922 GCF_032102465.1 Haematobacter sp.
CCAGCTCCGTGATCCCGTTCGCATGCAGGTGGGCGGCCAGTTCGGTGGATGCGAACTGATACCATGCCGAAATCGGTATGCAGTGAAGGATGGGATATGCGACATCGGTGTTTTTCAGGGTTTGCCGCCTCGGCACTAACGCTGTTGGCTATGACGGCCTCGGCCGGTGCTTTCGATATTCAGAAGACGGTAGATAGCAGATCGTCGCCGGATCATAATTTCCGTATTCTGGGTATTCAAATTCAGATGCCTTTTCCGGCATGAAGAACGGGATGAATTGGGTGATCTGGACTGAAGCGCCTGTCCGACCGTCGCCTGTGTCTTGCCGAAGCTCGCCGCCAGTTCGTCGGACTTGGAAAGGATCGCGTCGAAGAACACCTTCGCGGAAAGCTCCCCGTCGAGCATCATCTGCCGAAGTTTTCCTATGGAGCCGTCCACTCCCTCAATGCCGCGAGCCGCAGCCTGCATGATCGGGAATGCCCCCTCCATGATGGAGTTGAACTCCTCCGCCCGCACCACACCACCAGCCAAAGCTTGGGAAAGCTGGAGCAGCGCCCCTGAAGCCTGCTCCGCGCTGCCTCCCTGAAGCGCGAGTGCCGTGGAAATGTTCGTCACGAACTTCTCGACCTGCTCGCCGGAGACGCCCAGCTCGCTTGCCGTGGTAGAGACGCGCTGGAACAGCGTGACGACGCTTTCAAGCGGTGTCCTCGTGGAATTGGCAATGTCGGCCAGCCGGGCGAGCTGATCATTCACCCCCGACTGGTCCGTTGCCACCACCTTCAGCAAGTTCGACATCTCGGTGTATTTGTCGATGGCCGAGACAAGCGCGCCAGCCGAGAATGCCGTGCCGAGCGCCGCCCCAAGGATGGCACCTGCTTTCGCTGCACCGCGCATCACCCCGTCAAGCGTGCGTGTGGACTGCTCCACCTTCTTCGCCTGCCGCTCAGCCGCCCCGGCTTCCCGCGCTACGTCCTTCAGGCCCCTCGCCGCCTCATTGGCAGACAGCAGCTTGACCGAGATACCGAGGCTCGCAATATCCATCAGAACATCCTGTCAAAGCGGTCTTTGGTCATCGGCTCTTTTTGGATGGAGCCAGGCTTTGCCGTTTTCAGATGCCGCATGAACAACTGGTCCATGGCGCGGATCGCGCGGACAAAAGCCCGCTGATCCGGGCCGAAGTCATAGCGAGCCAGCGATGAGGCGGGGATTGGACCGACCGCGCCATGCCCCAACTGCCGGTCGTTCGATACCTCGAAGAATATCTCGAACCACTGCTCGTAACCTTGCGGCGGTTCGACCGGCCAAAGGTGGCTCGGGATTGGTCGGCCTGCCTTCTCGCATTCAAGCCGCTGATCTTCGGCCTTGTCGCCCCAGATGAGCGCCCATTCTAGGGCGCTTAGGAGTTTCCCTCGTCCCGCTCCGACATGAAGGACTGCGCATCGACCTGATTGGATGCCCACAGCACGGCGTCCGTGAACATCACGAAGTCGGGGTCGGCGAAGATTTTCGCTGCCAGTTCCTGCGAGTAATCCAGAGGCTCCCCACCGTCCCGGATATTGCGCCAATCCAGCAGCACCACACCAGCCAGCACTTCCCCCACGATTTTCATGCGGGCTGCTTCCTTGATGGAGCCGTCGGCGTTCCGGTCCTTACGCGGGGCCAGACGCTCAAGCCGCGAGCGATAGGCCAAAACCTTCGGAGACGCCCACCCCCGCACGAGAAATTCGGCATCCTCGAAATTCGGGACGTCCTTCACCCACTGCCCCTCCTGGGCAATGGACGTGTCTCGTTTGATCCCCCTCAAGTCCATATTAGGCCCTCACAATGTTCGAGTTTATCGACAGGGTGGTCGATTGGTTGCGGATGGTGTTCGCCTCCCCGCCCTGCTCCTGGGCTCCCATCACCAGAGCCGCGAAGTAGCGCCACGAGCCGCCGTATTCCGCGGTGATCGTGCCGGTTCCAGCCGCGGTGGTGGTGATGGCAGTTCCGCCGGGGGTTGCTGCAACCGAAAACGTGTCCTCGTCCAGCACGGTGTGGACGAAATACTCGACCTCGTTCTGGAGCGGGGCGGGGAGCGTGCCCGTCGAGAACAGCCGCACGGGCTGGCCCGCGATCATGCCGTGATCGGTCAGCGTGACGACGCCCGGAGCCGCCACGGAGATGGTCGCCGCTGCCTGCGCCCGGTCATTCAGAAGAATGCGGAAAGCGTAGTTCCTCTTGCTCTCCACGGCGAGCAGAAGCGCCTGCTGACCCGGATCGTCGGCCATGACGGCAAACGTGTTCTCCATCGAGCCCGCGTTCTTGGTGCCCTTTTGCTTGATGTCGCGGTCGCGGTTGATGAGCGACGTGGTGATTTCCTGCGCGGAGTCACCGAACGCCCCCATGGTGGACCACCCGTCGATTTCCACCCACGTCTGCGTGGCAAAATCCGAGAGGATCATGGGACGGATAGGGACCGTGATCTGCCCGCCCATGTAGAGGCGGCAGCCGGCCACCGGAAATAAGTCTGCCATTTCTGACTCCTAGCTTTGCAGCGCCACTCAGGATTTACGAAAAAGACTGCCAGCGGATGCGGATGGGAGTGACCCACCATCCATCGTCGCTGCGATACCCCTCATGCACATCTGGCGCGCGTATGACGCGGACCCGGACCCCGAGGAATTCCATGTTGAGATCGGGCCAGAAATGCGCCGCGATCTGCCCTGCCGTCTCCTGAGACAGGGCGTAGTCTGTGCCAAGCTTATGGTGGACGAGCAGTTGCAGGGTGCCTGACCTGTCGTGCTGACCGCGCGACCCCACCATGATCCGTGCATTGTCGGCCATGATGTTCATCACATCGATCCATGGGCCGTCAGGCTTTTCAAATATCGCCGCAGGCCACGCGATGGGCGGCAGGGAGAGCGACAAGAGCCTGTTCTTAAGCGCCATCCAGATGCGCGTTTCAATGGCTGGCACAGGCATGCTAGGCTCCGGTCATGTCCGAAAAGCTCAACGACGATCAAGTCTATGAGCGGCTGCACGCCGCCCTGATCGCCTTGGGGGCGCAGGACGGAGAGACTGTAAGAGGCGACACGGCTATCAAGACCGCCCGGAGGGCGATGCTCCTGCTGCAACTCGGGCTGCTGTCTACGGAAAAGCCCGAATAGCCTTGCGAGCGTTTCTCTGTACGATGGCGTCCCAATTCAGCAGCGCGGCCTCTACAAAGCCATCCTTGTATTCCCGCACCCCGGCGTAGGACGCGGTAAAGCCGAGGTAGATCGTGCTGTCGATGCTGGCCCCAAGGATTACCGCCTCCACGGTTCCATCGGGTCGATAGCTTGCGCCATCTCGCGGTCTGGCCGTCGGATTGATCCGTGGCGGCGCGGAGGTAGAGGCCATCAGGGATGCCCGCAGAAACCCGGTATCGACGCGCATCCTGCCGCCCTTCGCCATGGGCCGCGTCATCTCCTCCGCCGCGTCCTGAACGCTAGCCTTGAACACCGCGTTCAGGCGCTTTTCATAGGTCGCGATCCGCTCCTCTACCTGAGACGAGAAGGATTTCACGCCCGGCCCTCGAAATAGTCCACGCGCATGATCGTGGTGCAGCGGCAGTTGATGGTTTCAGACCCCGGCGCCCCGAGAGAGCTATCCCCGGGGTGCATCATCCGGTAGCCATTCGGGCTGACAAACGGGGTATCCAGCCCCTGCACCTTCTGACCATCCATCGCGGCGTGGCTGTGGCGGACCCGCCTGTCCCCGGCGCTGGACCACTCGCGCGTGATGAACCGCGCGTCCGTCCCTGCCTTCTCCGCCGCCTGCCGGAAAGCCTCTGACCGCGACGCATTGAGGCTGGCAAGGCTCTCCGTGCGCCCGATCATCTCACCGCGCGGTCGTGTCTCGGAAGTGGTGGAAATTGGACGGCGGCGTAATCTCCGGGTGAACT
>NZ_DAMDHB010000077.1:0-3690 GCF_032102465.1 Haematobacter sp.
TGGTGGGTCGTGACGGGTTCGAACCGCCGACATTCTCGGTGTAAGCGAGACGCTCTACCAACTGAGCTAACGACCCTAGCACCGACCGTTTAGCGATGACGGAACAGCCGCGCAAGCCTTCGTTACGGGTTCTCGAAATCATGCCACGGCCCGTCCGAACAGTGCTTCCAGGGATTGCGGCGAGGGAAAACAACATCGCGTGGGAGAGTTTCGCCTATCAAGACAGCAGGCCCCGCGCGAGACCGTCGTTCAGATGATCGCTGCTTCCGTCGCCGCGCACCCGCAATGTCCTCGCCACGGCGGAGCCGTAGGGCGAGTTAGCCTTTGCCCTCCCAGGGAATTGGTTCGAGATCGCCCCGCGCATGGGACAGATTGAGCGCCGAGATCGGAAGGAGCAGGGCGCCGTACAGCGGCACCGGGCGATATATCCTGACGCTCTTCCGGGGGCGGCTTCTTACCGTGAATGGGGCGAGCAGGTGGCTGAAAAAGTTCTGAACCCTCATGCCTATACATTGGGCAGCGGGAAATCTGCCCCAGAATGATCCGGATTGTGTAGATCTCAGGCTGGATTTCGTCAGACTGGGAAAGATTTCCGATCCAGCATAGAGTTGAAAGCCTGTCACAGCGGCCTGTTAGGGCCGCAATCTGGGCGGCCCCGGCCTGCTGTACCCAAAAAGCTCGCGACCTCTTCACACCAACACGGACGTGATGGAAACTGCCATGCCAGCAATGCATGGCATCCCTCAATCGCTTACAAACCCCTTCGGAACCGGGTCGGGGGCAAGAAGACGGCAGCACGCTCGACGCGCGGTATCGGCTCATTCTTCTCTTCCGGCCCCGACACCCGCTCAGATGCAGCGTCCGCCATCGACCTCCATCGCAATACCGGTGATCATCGAGGCTTCCTCCGAGCACAGGAAGGCCGCCGCATTGCCCATGTCCTGTGGTGTGGAAAATCTGCCAAGCGGAATGGTGGAGAGGAATTTCGCACGCATCTCCGGGGTGTCTGCACCCATGAATGTGGCGAGCAGCGGTGTGTCGCCAGCCACGGGATTGATCGCGTTCACACGGATGCCGAAGGGTGCGAGTTCGACCGCCATCGCGCGCGTGGCAGTGATGACCCAGCCCTTGGAGGCGTTGTACCAGGTAAGGTTCGGACGGGGCGAGACGCCTCCGGTGGAAGCGACGTTCAGGATCGCGCCGGACCTCTGGGCTTTGAAATGCGGCACCATCGCGCGGGCGCCGTTATAGACGGAGCGCATGTTCACGTCCGCAATGCGCTCGAAGGTTGCTTCGTCAACGTCCTCCAGCGCAGTCGGCACATGCCCCACACCCGCGTTGTTCACAAGGATGTCCAGCCGCCCGAAGGCCGAAATTGCTGCTTCTCGGGCGCCCTCCATACCCGCGGGCAGCGATACGTCGCCCACAAAGGCACGGCACGCATCTCCGGCACTTTCCGCCACGCGCACTGCGCCCGCTTCATCGCGATCCATCACGATCACCTGCGCGCCTTCTGCGGCGAATTTCCGCACAATCCCCTCGCCAAAGCCCGATCCACCGCCGGTGACGATCGCCACCTTTCCGTCAAGTCGCATCAGAAATCTCCTCCAGGCGCCCTCCCCGGCCGCCATGCCGCACAGGATGACCAAACAATGCGACAAGAGCCAGCCGCTTTGTTGTCCCGCGCAGGCTTTCCCGACTTGAGCCTTCTTCGCGCCCTGACGCATGATCCCCCAGGTGGAGGAGATGATGATGACAGATTGGGAAAGCCGCGCCGCCGCACTTTACGACGGCGGCTTCCGTCCGATGCATATCGGGGGGCGGTGGCTGTCCGCGCATTCCGGCGCGGTGATGGAGGCGCGAAACCCGGCAACCGGCGCGCTGCTCGCAACGGTCCCCCGCGGGGACGCCGCCGACATCCACGATGCGGTTACCGCCGCGCGGCGTGCTTTCGAGGGCCCGTGGGCGCGGTTCACCCCTTTCGAGCGTCAGGCGCTGCTGCTCAGGATCGCGGAACGCTTCGAAGCAGAATGGGAGACGCTGTGCCTGTCCGACACGCTCGACATGGGAATGCCCATAGCCCGGACGCTGGCAAACCGGCGCCGGGTGATCGGCATGCTGCGCTTCTATGCCGGGCAGGCGGTGGCCTTTCATGGCGCCACCATCCCCAACTCCTTTCCCGGCGAGATCCTGTCCCAGACGGTGAAGGAGCCGGTCGGCGTCGTTGGGGCGATCATTCCATGGAACGCGCCGATTGCCGGGTCTGTCTGGAAGATCGCGCCTGCTCTCGCCACGGGGTGCACGGTCGTCCTGAAGCCCTCGGAAGAGGCGTCCCTGACGGCGCTGATGATCGCCCGCCTCATGCAGGACGCGGGCTTGCCGGATGGAGTTCTGAATGTCGTCACCGGAACGGGGCCGGAGGCGGGCGCGGCACTCGCTGCCCATCCGGGCGTGGACAAGATCGTCTTTACCGGCTCCACCGCGACGGGACAGGCAATCGCCCGTGCCGCGACCGGCAATCTGAAGCGCGTGTCGCTGGAGCTCGGGGGCAAGTCGCCTGTGATCGTGTGCAGGGATGCCGATATCGACAAGGCGGTGCCCGTCGCCGCGATGGCAGTCTTTGCGAACTCGGGTCAGATCTGCATCGCCGGTTCGCGGCTGTTCGTTGCCCGCGAGATACACGCGGAATTCGTCAGACGGGTTGCCGATTTCGCGCTGGCGCTGCACGTCGGAAACGGGATCAGCGAAACCGCCGAGATCGGTCCGATCATCTCCGCCCGGCAGGTCAGCCGGATCGAGGGCTATCTGGCCGCGGGCAGGGCGGAGGGTGCCAGCCTGCTGACCGGTGGTGAACGGCTGACGGGCGGAGATTGCGCCCGGGGGAACTACATTGCCCCCACCGTCTTCGGCGATGTGACGGATGCAATGACCATCGCGCGCGAGGAGATCTTCGGCCCGGTCGTCTCCGCCCTTCCCTTCGATACGCTGGAGGAAGTGGTGGAACGGGCCAATGCGACGCCCTACGGTCTCGCGGCGGGAATATTCACGACCCATCTCGGCACCGCGCACAAGCTTGCCAGACGTATCCGGGCCGGGTCGGTCTGGGTGAACATGTATCACGCGATCGACCCCGCCGTTCCCTTTGGCGGGGTGAAGATGTCAGGCTACGGGCGCGAGGGCGGGATAGAGCATCTGGAGGAATATCTCGACACGAAAGCCGTGTGGATCAATACCGACTGAAGTCCCACGACTGCATCTACTCTGGACGCAGGCATCCCGGCGACCACGCTCGAAAGACATCAACAACCGGGAAAGTCCGTCACTGCTGCAGAGCCGGAGAGATTGAGCAGCGTGCCTTGCGAAGCCACAGCCCCCCGCCGCCATGGGTGCAGCTGCCCCTGCGATGGCCCGACCCATTGGCGCGAGCCCGACCTTGAAGGACGGACCCAGGGAAATACGAAGATCCGGCGTTGCCTGTAGCTTCGGGGCGTGGGTATCGCACTGCAAATCCACCCCTGCCTTGGCATTGGGTTTTACTCCAGCGCCGACAGGACTCTGGTTGGTGTTTTATGCCGATCGGCGACGGGGGAGCGATCGCCGACGCGCAAAGCTTTCGTCTTGTGCAGCGGTGTCCGGGGTTAGCGTCCGCGCACGTGGTGTAATTTCAGCGCCTTCGACGGTGTAATCCCG
>NZ_DAMDHB010000078.1:0-3445 GCF_032102465.1 Haematobacter sp.
CGTGCGGGATGATCTGCGTGCCGTTCGGCAGGTTCATGAGTTCACCCCCCCGTTCGTTGACCCATGTCCAGCCGCCCCGCCAATTGTCGGTGCCATTTGCGTTCGATCCGATCAGGCTGCCCAGAAACCCGAAAACACCACCGGTCATTCCGCCTGCCCCGGCAAGGGCGGCAAACCCCTTGAGCGCCTGAGCCTGCGCGATCTGGGCCAGCAGCTGCGCGAGCGCCTGGCGCGCCATGTCCGAGCCTTCGGTCGCGGCCAGGAAGAGATTGGCGATGGCGTTGCTGCCGCGCTCACCATTGTCCTGCAGCTCCTGCATGCGATCCGCCGCGTCCTCGGCGCCCTGAGCCGCCACGGAATAGGCAGAGGCCAATGTTTCGATCTGCGCTTCCAGCTCGGGCGTTACCTTGAGCCCCGCCTTCTGCACCGCCGTCATCAACTCCGCGCGTCTTCGGGCGTATTCGACCGCATCCGCGTAGGTCCGCCCCGAAGCCTCTGCCCTCTGAAAGGCTTCCGATTGTGTTTCGAGCGCGCGCGTTTCTTCGCGGATCGATGCGACGGCAGCGGCGTATTCATTCGGCTTGGCCTTGGCAGCGGCACCCCCGCCGGTTTTGCCCTTGCCCTTCCCATTGCCCTTGCCGCCGGTCGGGATGAAGACGGGCGGCACCCAGGTGTCGTTCTGCGGCTTCCACGTGGAGTCCTGCCGGCTCGACAGGATGCCGATGATCTCGTTTTCTTCTTCGTCCAGCTCGCGGAGCCTCTGAGCGACTACAGCCCGGGTCCGAGCACCATTCCGACCGCCCGGTGCCCCTTTCAGCAGCTCGGACTGGGCGACTTTCTCGCGCATGATCTCCGACTGGCGGTCCTGCAATGTACTGTCGCGCTGGTTCTGAAAGGACCGGAAGCCATCCAGGAAGTCGGAGAGAGATGCCGCAGCCGAGACGATCGCCGATTTCAAGGCGGTGCCGACAGTATTGGCGATCATGTTGAACTGACGATCCACCTCCGCGGCCTTGGCGATCAGTTCGTCATCCATCACGATGCCAAGTTCGTTGGCCCGGTCTATAGTGCGGCGGATACCAGCCTCTCCCTGATCCAGCAGCTCGACAAAGCGCTCCCCGGCGGACCCCCCGAACAATTCGTCGGAAATCCTGATCTGCGCAGCCTTGTCCATTTTCTGCAGCCGCCCGATGATTTCCAGCATAAGCTCCGAAGGGTCGGCCAACTTCTTCTTCAGCTCCTCCGCACCATAGCCGAGACGCTGAAAGGCTTCTGCGGCGGACCCTTGTCCCGTGAGGACGAACTCATCCGCCCGGAGCGACAGCTCCTTGAATCCGTCGGTCAGCGCGTCCACCCCGATCCGGTTCTGCTCGGCCACGAATTTCCATTCCTGGAACGCCTTGGCGCTCATCCCGGCGCGCTTGGCTTCATCGCCAACCGCCGCGACTTCGGTGGCGAGCCCGCGGACCCGGCTCGTTGCCTCTGACACCGCGGCCACCGCCGCACCGCCCAGAAAACCGCCCGCGAACACCGCTCCGAGCGACATCATCGAGGAGCGCATGCCGCTGGTCATGCGGCTCAGGCGAGCGCTGAAGCCCTTTGCCTCGCCGCTCGCCTTGTCGAGACCCGACTGGAAAGGCCCGATGTCCAATCCCAGGCGCGCGCGCAATGCGGCATTGGTCGGTGTGGCCATGTCACCCCTGCTGGCGCGCTCGCCAGTCCTCCAGCGTGATTTTCGGAAGCCGCGCAGCAAGGCTGCGCAGCGCAAATTCTGGATCCTGCGGCTCGTCGCGCTTCAGCAGCATCTTGAGCTTCGGCAGCTTGCGCTGTTTCCCCAGCGCAGCCGTCAGCCAGGCCTGCGTCAGCCGCGCATCCGCCTCACCCTGCAGGCGCCGACGCGCCCCGAGCATGTGTGACTGGTAAAGCCGCATCGTCAGGCCCCAGAAGGCCCCGGGATCGAAGCCTGCCGCGACATAAGCCTCAAGCATCGCCGTCCAGCCCGGTCGCCCGGCTCCGGGGCCTACTGCTTTTTTCGACGGCCCTTCGCGTCCTCCGGTGTGGCCGGCGCGGCCGCAGCAATAAGCCGACGCAGGATCGCACCGTCAGCCGAGAGGACATCGCCGGCTGTTTCGTGCTTGGCATCCGGATGGTGATGCTGAAGAGCGGCCCAGATCAACAGGCGCATTTCGGTCGCGCGGATCGCCCCGATTTCATAGCGCGCCAGCATGTCAAAGGAACTGATGCCGCCGGACGCATCCTCGAACGCGCACATGGCATTGAAGTCGAGGCGAAGGGTAAAGGTCGAGCCATTCGCGACTGCCTTCACCTCCCCGAGAAAGGAGTTCGTCATCAGGTCACAACCTGTTCGGAGAGCCGGAACGTCGCCGTCGCGGTCATCTTGTCCGCGATCGGTGCGGAGCGGGCGTAGGACTTCAGAAAGCCGGAATAGGTCTCCGGCGCGCCATCCTCCGTGAGGGTGATTTCGATGAGAACCTGTTCGCCGGACGCCTTGATTGCCAGAAGGAGGGTATCGGTCGGACTTCCCGGCACCAGATTGGTTGGAATCGCCACCTCGCCACCGTCGATCAGTCCGGAGATGAACTGCCGGCGGCGATCAGGCGATTTCATGTGCGTGACCTCGACCTCGTCCACCTGCTCATCCGGCAGATCGAGGTCGCCGACCAGTTCAAGCTCTGTCCAAGTCGGCCCCGTGCCGCGTCCGATGCGCACGGCGCTGCCGTAGCCGATCATGCCGTCAGCCATTATCTATCTCCACAATGAAGGTTAAAGTCAGCCGCGTTTCAGTGGCTGAAACGACGTGATGCGAAAGGTACTGATCAGGGTGCCGAGGGCACGCGATGCGCGGTCCTCGACCATGAGGCTGATCCCTTCCGGCTTGCAGATGGTGCTGGAGGTCAGGAAAGCCGCGAACAGGGCCTCCTCAATCACGGCAGCATCCAGATCGAGCTCGTCCTCGATCTCGTCGCCGCCGAGGCGTTTGACCACGACCTGAAGGAGCGTGCCGCGTTCGGTTGCACCACGCGCGGAGAGCGTGATCCGCTCGTCGGGTGTCACGACGCCGAGCACGGGCAACGTCTCCTCGTCGACTTTGCCGCGCCAGGCCGGCAGGATGGTAACCGACGCCAGGCGCGGCACCGCGGCAAGTGCCGCCCGCGCGGTGGAGCGGTAGGAGGAACGCCAGGCGCCCATCAGATATCTTCCGTCAGTTCGCAGAGGACTGCGGCATCGGCTGCCGGCGATCCCGATGGCCAGACATTCTGGATCCGGTAGCGCTTGCCATTTCTGGGCTCGATACGATCGCCCCGTGCGATCTCGGGAACGAGGTGCCGTTCGACCCGCCAGCTGGGCGACGTGACCAGGACCGCGACGCCTTCGCTGTTCTGAGCTTCGACCGGCGTTTCCCGGAAGATGGACTGCACCATCC
>NZ_DAMDHB010000079.1:0-3441 GCF_032102465.1 Haematobacter sp.
GGATGGTGCAGTCCATCTTCCGGGAAACGCCGGTCGAAGCTCAGAACAGCGAAGGTGTCGCGGTGCTCATCACCTCGCCCAGCTGGCGCGTCGAACGTCACCTCGTGCCGGAGATCGCGCGCGGTGACCGGATAGAGCCCGGGAACGGCAAGCGCTACCGGGTGAAGAACGTCTGGCCGTCCGGGTCCCCTGCCGCGGATGCAGTGGTCCTCTGCGAGCTGACGGAGGATATCTGATGGGGGCGTGGCGGACAGCCTTCCGGACGACGGCGCGCGCAGCCCTTGCCGAGGTACCACGCTTCTCTTCCGTCAAGGTCTTGCCAGCGTGGCGTGGCAACGTGGATGAGGAGACACTTCCTGTCCTCGGTGTTGTGACCCCCGATGAGCGGATCACGCTCTCCGCGCGCGGCGCGACTGAACGCGGAACGCTCCTGCAGGTCGTCGTCAAACGTCTTGGTGGCGACGAGGTCGAGGATGACCTCGACATCGATGCGGAAGCGATCGAACAGGCTTTGTTCGCGGCCTTTCTGAGTGCCAGCACGATCTGCAAACCCGAAGGGATCAGCCTCATGGTCGAGGATCACGCCTCGCGCGCCCTTGGAACGCTGATCTGCACATTTCGCATCACCTCATTTCAGCCGCTGTCCCGCGGCTGACCCTCATCCCTCAGTAATGGAGATCGACGATGGCCGACGGCATGATCGGTTATGGCAGCAGCGTCCGCATTGGGCGTGGCGCCACGCCCACCTGGACTGACCTCGAACTGGTCGGAGACCTCGATCTCCCGGATGAGCAGGTCGACGAAGTCGAAGTCACGCACATGAAATCTCCCGGTCGCCGCCGGCAGTTCATTTCCGGTCTCATCGACGGCGGTGAGGTGGCAATCCCCACCAACCTCGTGCCCGGCAACCCGACCAACGTGCTCCTCCTCGCGATCAAGGCAAGCGGTGAGCAGGTCCTGATCGAGATTACCCTGACAGAGGATGGCGCGCCTGAGACCTATTCGGGATTCCTGAAATCCTATGCCCGGTCGGCGCCGATCGCGGACAAGATGACCGCGACGGCCACCTTCCGGCTCTCGGAGCAGGTGGTGACCTGATGGCGAACACGTTTCTGGGGGAGGTGACGGCTGGCGCTCATGGCGCGCGCTACACTCTCCGGCTCGATTTCAACGCCATGTGCGCGTTCGAGGAGGCCTCGGGTGGCAAAAGCTCGTTCGACCTTCTGGCGCGGTATGAGATCGGTGCCATCCGTGCCATCGAGATGCGGCTTCTCGTCTGGTCGGCACTGCAGCATCACCATCCCGATGCCACAGAAGAGACAGCCGGGGACCTCCTGTCGGCGGATGGTCAGATCTTACATCAGCTCATCGCGGCGGCGGCACCGGATGCGCCGCAGGAGGCGAAGGGCCGGAGAAAAAAGAAATAGGCCCGGTTGCCGGACGCCCGGGCTGGGCCGCGATGCTTGAGGCCTATGTCGCGGCGGGCTTCGATCCCCGGTCCTTCTGGGGCCTGACGATGCGGCTCTATCAGGTGCATATGCTCGGGGCTCGCCGTCGTCTGCAGAGCGAAGCGGACGCGCGGCTGACACAGGCCTGGTTGACGGTTGCGCTTGGAAATCAGCGCAGACTACCCAAGCTCAAGTCGCTCCTGAAGCGCCATGAGTCGCAGGACCCGGAACTTGCGCTTCGCAGCCTGTCTGCGCGGCTCCCGAAAATTACGATAGAGGACTGGCGCGCGCGCCAGAGAGGGTGACATGGCCACGCCGAACAATGCTGCCCTGCGCGCGCGCCTTGGCCTCGACATCGGGCCGTTTCAGTCCGGGCTGGACAAGGCGAGTTCGGAAGCAAAGGGTTTCAGCGGCCGTCTGAGCCGTATGACCAGCGGCATGCGCTCTTCGATGATGTCGCTGGGTGCTGTCTTTGCTGGCGG
Organism: Haematobacter sp.; assembly: GCF_032102465.1. Taxonomy (NCBI): domain Bacteria; kingdom Pseudomonadati; phylum Pseudomonadota; class Alphaproteobacteria; order Rhodobacterales; family Paracoccaceae; genus Haematobacter; species Haematobacter sp. The sequence continues at coordinate 1,931 of NZ_DAMDHB010000079.1, forward strand.
ATTTCTGGGTGGCGCGGCCGTTGCGGCGATCTCCGAGGCCACAAGTCGGGTGCGCGGGCTCGCCACGGAAGTGGCTTCCGTCGGTGACGAAGCGAAGCGCGCGGGTATGAGTACCAAGGCATTTCAGGAGTGGAAGTTCGTTGCCGATCAGAACCGCATCGGCGTGGACAGCCTTGTGGATGGCTTCAAGGAGTTGAACCTGCGGGCCGATGAATTCGTGCTGACCGGACAAGGCTCTGCGGCCGAGGCGTTTCAGCGTCTCGGCTACGGTGCTGAAGAGTTGAAGGAGAAGCTGAAGAACCCGTCCGAGCTGATGCTGGAAATCATCGGGCGCCTTCAGAAAATGGACCGTGCCGCCCAGATCAGGATTTCGGACGAATTGTTCGGCGGCTCCGCTGGCGAGCGGTTCGTCGAACTGCTGGATCAGGGCGAGGCGGGTATCCGGCGGACCATCGACCAGGCCAACGAGCTGGGTATCGTCATGGATGACGAGTTGATCGCCAAGGCCGCCGAGGTCGACCGGCAGTTCAATCTGATCGCAACCACAGTGGGGACGACGCTCAAATCCGCGATCGTGTCTGCTGCCGCGTCGCTTTCAGATTTTATCGACGGATATCGTTCGTTCGAGAACCAGCGGGATACCACGCTGCAAAACCGCCAGTCGGAAATAATGAAGGAGAAGGTGCGGCTGAATGAAATGATGAAGCGTATGGCGGGCCGTCCGTCCGGCATGCGCAGCACGGGTCAGATCAGCCAGCGCCTCCGCGATCTGAACGCTGAAGAGGATGAGATCATCGGCATCCTGTCGAGCCGGCAGGAGACGACCTGGAAGCCTCAGAACGACAACTGGGTGCCTCCCGTCTTCATCCCCAGTGGCGGGTCTGGCAAGGGTAAGGGATCAGGCGGAAGGGGCGGCGCCGCTAAGCCGAAACAGGACGAATACTCTGCTGCCGTTGCGTCCATCCGCGAGGAAACCCGTGCTCTGGAGGCGCAGTCCGACGCGTTCAGCAAGGCGGAAGCCTCAGGGCGGACCTATGCGGATGCCGTGGAATACGCGCGGCGGCGCGCCGAGCTGATGACCGCCGTGCAGAAGGCCGGCCTGAAGGTTACGCCGGAACTGGAGGCGCAGATCGAAAGCCTTGCCTCCGCCTATTCCGTGGCCGCCCAGGGCGCTGAGGACGCCGCGGACCGGATGCAGGAGTTGCAGGACAATGGAGAGCGCGGCAGCAACGCGGTCGCCAACCTGTTTCTGGCAGCAACCGAAGGGTCGGATATGGCGCGGCAGGCATTGGCGCAGCTGCTCGCCCAGATTGCCCAGGCACAGGCCCTCAAGGGCTTCGCGGCCCTCGCCGGAGCCGGCGGGGCGACAGGCGGGATTTTCAGCTTTCTGGGCAGCCTGATCGGATCGAACGCCAACGGCACGGATAACTGGCGTGGCGGATGGACTTGGGTCAATGAACGGGGGGGTGAACTCATGAACCTGCCGAACGGCACGCAGATCATCCCGCACG
>NZ_DAMDHB010000080.1:0-2971 GCF_032102465.1 Haematobacter sp.
CGCGCCGCCATGCCGCGCGCGGGCCGCGTCCAGCCCGCCGCCGTGGTCCCGCGTCTCCGCCATCGCCCGCTCCTTCTGCGTCGCGGCGCTGCCGCCGTCCGTGTCGGGGGCGGTCAAATCGCAAAATCTTTGCGAAATCAACTCCGCAAGCGGCCCCGGGTGCAAAGAAGGCTGGCAGGATCGCCGGAGCGCGTTAGCATGGTGAAAGGCACGGGGAGGTGCCTGAGGGGGGAACGATCATGCCGAAGTCTGTGGCGGATCTCAGACGTCAGGAGATTGTGGCGAGCGCCGTCTCTGCGATTCAGCGGGAGGGCCTGCCATTTCCATCCTATGACGCCGTGGCGAGAGAAGCGGGAATGTCGCGTCAGTTGGTACGGCACTACTTTCCCGATGCGGAAAGTCTGATGGGCGCGGTGTCGCACGCCATTTCGGAAGTGCAGCAGGGCAGGGTGGCGACCGGACTTGCCCGCGGTGATGAAAGCCGGCTGGGGGTGCTGTTCGACTATCACCTCGGCCTGCTGGACGAAGGGGACCAGCCGCGCGGAGCGCTCCAGCCGGTGGAGGATGCGCTGGTCGTGCTGGCCTGTCGCGCGCCCGATCTGCTGGAAGCGCTGGCAGAGCGGCAGGATGAACTGCGGCTGTCCATCGTCTCGGCGACGGCGGAAAGCTATCCGAGCCTGCCGCCCGCCGCCTGCGAGGAGATAGCCTTCGTCTTCGTGAGCCTCGTGCATGGTCACTGGCGCATGGTGCGGAGCTTCGGCTTCGACCGGGTCGGCAGTCTTCAGGCGCGGGCGGCGATGGACAGGCTCCTGCGCGCGCATCTGGAAGCAGCGATGGCGGAGAAACCGGCGCCCGTGACCCGGCGCGTCTGACACGCGCCATGCTGTCCGGCGGTTTGCCCCGCCGCAGTGGCTCATTGGGTTCTGTGTCGAGTGGGGCATCTCGCCTGCCTGCGCGCGGGAGCTTCGGCTGGCTGTATCGTTGAGGCAGGCGATATTCCCGCGCCCGTGATCGGCAACTGCCGGAGGAAATGCATCGATACCGTACATGCCCCACGCCGTTAGGCTCGGCGTGCTCCATACTGCACCCTGTCACCACGAGGTCCACACTCACCCCTCTCGGGCGGCTGCTCTGTGGAACTGCGTCCGGGGCTTCGCCTGCGCTTCAGGCGGTGTCGATGGAGCGGGGCCAGACATACACCCGGGCCATGTCGAGAGGGGAGCGCCCCTTGGGTGGAATGGACGAGGCTGCTTGAACACATGTTTTTCGGCAGCGATGTGGAATGAAAATTCAACCTCAAGGCTGTTTTCAGGCCATCAGCGCGTGCAGATGAGGTCGCTGGTCGCTGGTCGCTGGTCGCTGGTCGCTGGTCGCTGGTCACTGGTCGCTGAGTGGAGGAAGATCCGGCTGCGCCCCGCTGGAGCCGAGTTCTGGAATACTCGCGGCCAAGGGAGCGGGCTTTCGATCCTGCGAGCGCGGCAGGCAGCTTCGGAGAAATATGCTGGCACCCGCCACGGGATCGCTCCGGCGGAGAAAGGTGGCACCCACGGTTTCCGGTTGTGCGGAGCGGGCCTTTGCCTTTGGCACGGTCGGCGCAGGCGCAGGCGCAGGCGCAGGCGCAGGCGCAGGTGCAGGTGCAGATGCAGGTGCAGCGGGCCAGGGTCCGACATGTGTCTTCCGCAGGTCATTCGCTCCGCCAGGGCGTGGAGACCCCGCGCCTGCCGTAACGGGTCTAGGTCGGTCATGCGGAAATCCCCTTCCGTCCGCGGTGCCAGAACCCAAGCGGCGACGCCAGTTCCGGGACTGCCCGTCACCCCCGGAACGCCGCTCCGAGCGCTCAGTCCGAAGACTGACCGAGGAGGAACTGGTATGTTGCCGGGAAGAAGCGGAAATCCTCCCCTTCGGCCCCGACGAAGCCCACGGCCGGGAACGGCATGTGGTAGCCCACGAAGGGGATACGCTCCTCCGCCAGCCGGGTGAGGATGGCGCGTCGCGTTTGTGCACCCTTGTCCTTGTCCATGTCGAAGCGGACGTGCCAGCCCGGCTTGGCGAGAGAGAAGGCGTAATGGTTCGCCACATCGCCGAGAATCATCAGGACGTGTCCCTCGCTCTCCACACGGAAGGAGAGGTGCCCGGGCGTGTGGCCGAAGGTCTCGATCGCGGTGATGCCCGGCGCGACCTCATGACCGCCTGCGATGAAAGCAGTCCTGTCGGCCAGCGGGCGGACATGAGACTCGAACCGCTCGTTGCCCGTCGTCGCCCAGTAGTCGAACTCCGCCCGCCCCATCACGTAGCGCGCATTGGGGAAGGTGGGCGCGCCCTGGGTCATCAGCCCGCCGATATGGTCTCCGTGCATATGGGTGAGGACGACGACATCGATGCTCGCGGGATCGATACCCGCGCCGCCGAGCGACGCCGCCGTTGCCGTGCCGTCAAGCCCGGTATCGAACAGCAGCACCATCTCTCCCGTATTCACCACGGTCGGCGCATAGCCGTTCCGCCCCTCGCTGTCGGAGAGGAAATAGGCGCGGGCCTGCGCGGCGAATTCATCCGCGCTGGCGTTGAGGCCGAAGGTGGCATGGATATCCTGCATCGCGCCGGAGCCTGCGAGGACGGTCGTCACCTCCATCGCGCCAAGGGGGAAGCGGTAATGCGTGGGCATCGAGGCTCCGAGTGCCGGCGCGGCGGCGCTAGCGGGGGAAACGACGGGAAGGGTTGCGAGAAACGGAGCGGCAACCCCGCTCATCAGGGCTGTCCGGCGGGTCAATCCGGTCATGGCGGTTCTCCTGTGCTGCTTTGGTCCTGAAGGGTAGCGCAGGGATTGGAGAAATCCGCGCCTGATTGTCACCGCTGCGACGCGACGCCGCAGGGAAGGCGGTGGACAACGGAACGGGTTTGCGCGTGTTTCCCAGCACGCCAGCACGCCAGCACGCCAGCACGCCAGCACGCCAGCACGCCAGCACGCCAGCAC
>NZ_DAMDHB010000080.1:3071-3318 GCF_032102465.1 Haematobacter sp.
GCCAAGGTTGGAAGTATAATCATTTTGGTGTGGGTATGCCATCACGTCCTGGTTGATCCGGCTAACGGTTATCTCAACCGTTTCGTGATTTCTCAACCGTTTCGTGATTGAAGCGAAGGTGGGGAACTCGGCCACGAGGGGGTGCGAAGGAGCGAAAAAGTGGTTGATATGACTGCCGGTCGCTTTATCAGAGCCCGCTGCCCGCTGCCCGCTGCCCGCTGCCCGCTGCCCGCTGCCCGCTGCCCGC